>NZ_JARCJL010000016.1:0-99755 GCF_028890025.1 Phaeobacter sp. PT47_59 | reverse complement strand
ATGACGGCCGGTCTCAAGCAATGGGACAACCCGGCGGTGCGCTCGGCCACCGAGGCGAGCGACTTCGATTTCTCGACCTTCCGGAAGACCCCTCAGTCGCTTTACATCGCGGTGTCCGAGGATCACATCGCGACGCTGGCGCCGCTCTTGCGCCTGATGTTCGCCGATCTCATCGCCTCGATCCGGCTGAACGAGCCCGGCCCGGACGAGCCCTGGCCGGTCATGATGATGATCGACGAATTCCAGCAGATGGGGGCGATGCCCTATCTCGAGCGGGCGATCCATTCGCTGGCAAGCTATGGCGGCCGCGTCGCGATGATCGCGCAGTCGCTGGCTTCGCTTGATCGGATTTACGGGCCCGAGGGCCGTGAAAGTCTCGAGAACGGGGCAGGGCTGAAGCTCTACATCACCCCGCGGGACCAGCGCACGGTGAAAGAGGTCTCCGCCGCGGTCGGCAGCACCACCCGCGAGGCGGTGACCCGGATGTACGGTCGCAACAAGGGCTTCCTTGGCGCGACCTCGACCTCGGCGCGTCTGGAAGAGCGGCCGCTACTTTCCGAGACGGAAGCGCGCCTCATGGATCCCGACGAGGTCATAATCCTCGCTTCGCCCCAGCACCCTATCAAGGCTAGCCGGATCAAGTATTACGACGATCCGTTCTTCAAGGACATGCTGGCCCGCCAGGACGGCAAGCCGTTCCCCTATCCGCCGAGTGTGCAGGGCGTGGGGCCCTGGGGCGGTGACTTTGAGGTCGGCGCAGACGACCAGGCGAAACTAGCCGAACGTGCGCCTGTCCGGGATCGATCGCAGCGGCGCGAAGCGCGCGCGATGAGCGTGATGCCGATTGAGGCCGGACGCGGGCAGCCCGAGCCCGAGACGCTCGAAAGGGAAGCCGCCGTGCCGAAGGATTGGAAGGCGGCGCTCGACCGGCAGGAGGACTTCATCGAGGAATTGTTGGGAGGGTGAGCGCCGTCGACTAGTCCCCTATTCGTCGTAGTAGAATTTCAAGTCGCGTCGCTCTTTCAATTGGGCAGGTCGGTAGGGTTTGACCTCGCCACACTGGGCGACGGCCTTGGCTCGCATGCGCTCTTCGACTGAAGGATGGAGCGGGAAGTCGTCGCCAACTGCGCGAATTCCCTTCTTCCAGCGGATGCGGAGGGGGCCAAATGCTACCATCGCGTCTTCGCGGTGCTGCAAACCCAGAGGGTCAGGGGCGCGGTTCAAGACGTTCTCGTTGATCTGGATCGACGGCACGCAGTCTTTCAATTCGTCGACCATCCAATCGAGGGCGATATCGCTCAGGCGGGACTCTGCCTCAGGATAGCTTCCACCGATGTCGCTATGACAGCCCGGGAACCAGACCTGCTTCAACCACTTCGGCTCTCGATCTTTGGTCTCAATCGCGGCCGCCTTCGATGCCCATCCAACCCTTGGAAAGTCAGCACGGTCTTCGTCGATCGCCATGGCGTGACGGGCGTGTTGGACATCGGGATCCAGCCACTTGTCGTAGTTGCGCTTGTTCCAAGCCGCGAAATGACCCGTCTTGAGAATCTGCGGCCAATCGGTTGGGCGCCAGAGCTTCAGTTTGCGCTCGGGATCGTCCGAGAAATACTTGAAGTTGTCGAGCAACAGGGAACCTAGCTGCCAAAGAAGCGCGACTAGAAGTACGCCAAGCGGAACAACCAAAAGCCAAGACCATCCGAGTGCAACGCCTGCGGCCAAAGCCGCCCCGACCCCGAACGTGACGCCCCAGACCAAGGTGCGGACAACTGCCGTTCGCAGTGATGCCACCGTGTCGAAGACCCCGATGAATGTTGGCTGAACGTTTCCCTGATTTTCTTCGCCTACGAGCGGAAAGCTCGAATACTTC
Source organism: Phaeobacter sp. PT47_59 (assembly GCF_028890025.1). NCBI lineage: Bacteria > Pseudomonadati > Pseudomonadota > Alphaproteobacteria > Rhodobacterales > Roseobacteraceae > Phaeobacter > Phaeobacter sp. PT47_59. Next base: position 97,885 of record NZ_JARCJL010000016.1, on the reverse strand, counting down.
TTGCGAAATCGCTTGCCGAGTTCTTCACGGTTCTTGAAGTAAGGATCTTGTCCGCGCGGTTTTCCAGCACCGTGATTATACACGAATTTTACAGCGTCCTTGGCGATCTTGCGCAATCCGGGGCCGTAACGCGGGACCGGCGAACCATCTGGCATCTGCGTCGGGACACCGCAGAGGTTCATAACGTTTGCAAGTGCTCTTACTGTGTAGGCCCCGCGCGAGAACCCAAACAGCAACACACGGTCGCCGGGCTCGTAATGGGCGATGATCTGCTCGTAGCAATCGATTATGTTGTGGTCGATGCCAGTTCCGACGGCGCTTTCCAGGATGGGCTTGATCCGACCGAAAAACCCACCGCGTTCTCCTGTTCCCAAGCCCGGGTCGTAAAAAGCCACTTGGTCCTTAGGGCTAATTGGTGAATCTGGGCCGGGACGCATGGCTCGATACATCTTGTAAACATTCGACAGCCGTTGGTCTGGCCTGGCGCCACCCATCTGGCCGGTTCCGTCCGAGAATATGCAGATGTTCTTTACCATTTGTCGCCCTATTCAAGAACACGAAGTACAGTCAAAATCCTAAACCTGCAGCAGTTCTGCCAAGCTAGGAGAGAGTGCAGCGGAAATGTTTCGCCCGAGTCGGGAAAAATTAGAACATAGTGGAAACACATATGTCTACCTGATATTGTGACACATGAGAAGGGATTGCCCAATATGTTGGATACGATGCAGCAAATGGAAGTGTTCCCGACGACAGTCGATCTCAAGCGGGTCGACCTGTCTATCAACATGCGGCGCTTCTATAGAATGAGTGTTCAACCAGACCTGTTTGGCGGCGCATGCCTCGTGCGGGAATGGGGCCGTATCGGGTTTCGAGGGCAGATGATGATCGAATTTCATGATGACGAGGGCAAGGCTGTCACGGCGCTCATGAAGCTCCATGCTAGCAAAAAGCAGCGAGGGTATAGGGCAGCCGTGGCGCAGAACTAAGATTGAATTTTAGAGAAGAAGATTTCGCATAGCATGTATTTCGCGTTTGTTTTCGGCAACCGGATCCTCCACCTTTCGGCGGTCCAGAATCCGTAGGCAGCTTAAGACCAACCGGGCACCAGTCATGGCTGGATCAGAGCCCAGTGGCAGGTCACCGCACACCAGGAAGAGCATAAACTCGAATACGAGCCAATTAATGAGCGATAGCCGATGGCAGCTCTGTGTTGATGATCAGTAACACGCTCGAAAGGAGAATTTTTCTGTCGTTCCATCGACGCGGTTGACCCAGAAGCAGCGCGTTCCGTAATCCGCCGTTCTTACACTGAAGCTTTCAATTCCCGGGCCGATCTTTTCGGCGGCTTCGGGATGCATATGCATGAGATGCGTTAGTATTTCGGCGTCTTCATTGGTTACCTTGTCACCCAGTTCATATTTGTACAGCATATCCCTAAAAAAGTCGTTTGCGTCTCCTTTCCTCGCGAATGAGAGCGATCCGATCTCTACTGGCTTTGCGGGCATAATCGCTTCCTCTCTACTCTATTCGCTGAATTCGTGGCCCGCTTCCGGATCATCAAGGCCCGATACCTGCAGCGTTTCCCTGACGATAAGGTTAGGCAGGTCCATCCCGGCGAAATTCGGGCCATGCTGATTAATCCAGGCCAGGCAACCTTCCTTGTCCAGATCGTCGCGCGCAATCTTCTCATACAAGGCCACCGCAGACATGCGGGAAAGCCCTAGTTCCATTAATGAGAGAAGCGTGATGCTGGAGACGCCAAACTCAAGCGCTATCCCGATGTCAAAGTCTTCATCAATCAGGTCCTCGCGCTCGGCTTCAGTCAAGAACAGGCGGAGGACATCCATATAGGCGGAAATATACTTCGGTGCCTTGAATCTTGCTGTCTCTTCCACCATGCTCATCGTTTCGCGAATGAGCACTGGAAGCTTGAACGATCTGTTGTTTCGTTGCTGATACTCTATACGCTTCCTGATAATTGCAGCCAAAGACAATCCTTTCAGCCACTCGACAACCACGAGCGCGTGCAGGGGAATGAGACTGTCTGGCAGGAAGACAGGATACAAATTTGCGTTAATCCGTCGCATGACGGTGACGTACCTGTCGTACGCATCGACGCTTTCCGAAGGCGCGAGCAGCAGATTTTCGATATTGCCTTCGTACTTTCGAAAAGCTTCCAGCAAACGCTGCAGGCCCACCGCGCTGACGCCTGGATGTCTTACTAGAACATCCTGCGTAATATTGATCAGCGCCGAAATACCTTCGAGGCTTCTATCGAGTTTCCGGAGCGCATCTGGAGAATGCCGTTTCGCAAATGCGGCATCGGAAAGCGTACCAAGACGAATATATGTATTGAGGAGGTAAGCCCCGACCTGTTCGAATTCTTCGCCTTGCGCAAGATCGGCCAAAGAGTCGATGTTTCTGTTCTCAAGATACGCAGCCAGTTCATCGGTGGAAGATATAACGACGTCAGTTTCTCTCTTGATCGGGTAGCGTGAGCGCTTCGGCACGCCGACGGGCCATGCTTTTTCATCCTTTGGATCGATACAGATAATATTGCCTTGGAATTCGTTTCCCCAGCGACCGGCCCGTCCCGCGAGGTTCCAGAAGTCGTGCGGCTCCATCGGGTTCCCACGGCCCTTCCGGGGACCGCGCACAACGATGGTCCTGCAAGAGAGATTTACTCCTTCAATCAGCGTCGAGGTGCAGGCAAGAAATCTTATCTTGCCGTCGCGGAACAGCCTCTCAACCTCGGTGCGGATGAGAGAGGGCATGTTTCCATAGTGAAAAGCGACACCACGTTCGACCAGCGGCGCGAGCTGATAATTACGGTGGACCCCTTTGCGGGCCAGATCAGCCAGGTCCAGCAATTCCTGATCATCTGTCTTCTCCGAGCCTTCCAACTGGCTGATAAGGAGCGCGACGTCCTCCGCTTCAGCCGCGCCGTTGCAGTAAACCAGTGTGCCGCCGCGACCGCCTGCCGCCGCTGCGATAAACGCCAGCCTTTTTTTCAGGCCCGCAGGCTTGTTTGACAGTTTAAGCGTGCCCAGTGGTATGGGTGAATCGCCCCAGACAAGGTCCAGCGACCACTCCTTGGGCTTCCGAGGCACTTGCTCGGCTAGGATCACGTTCTGCAGAACGGTTGGCATATCGGTATTGACCGACGTTTTCGGCATATCGTTCGGCGCATCCTCAAGCAGTTCTCCGGGATTTTGTGTCGAAGGACTTACAAACACGACCTTCATCATCGGGTTCTGCCGAGACACCCGCTCGATTGCATCCTGCAGTATTACACCACGCTGATTGTCTCCGATCTTGTGCGCTTCATCAACAATGAGAAGGTCTACACTGAAGTCCTCCCCGAGAAGATTGACAAGCAGGTGCAAACGCTCCTGCGTGAATACGAAGACGGCTTTCTTGTCTCCCGTCGTAGATGAGAAATAAACTTCCGTCAGCGGTAGCGACGTGATCTCGATGCCGGTGTCCGACTGACATAGCTCCTTCAGACTGAGTTCAATCTCACTCACCAAAGCCCGGGTTGGGGCAAGGTAAACGGCGATCTTTGTCTTGCTCGTGCGAACGTGATCGAGCAGCCACTGCAAAACGAGGTAAGTTTTTCCGGACGCGGTTGGCGCGGACGCTGAAAGCCAGCCGGCGCCGGAAGAGGCGCCCGCCCATAGTTCTTTCTGAAAATCGTTGACGCCTATCCATTTTCCGCTCGATTCAAGGAGTATCGAGTCCTCGAAACGTCTTCTGTTGGCTTCAAGGCGCATCGACACGCCCAGTCTGCCCTCAAGATCGGGAGCGATCCGGTTTCGCAGTATTGCCAGCTCGACGGACCTGCGATTGGACAGCTTTTCGAGGAGGACAGCCCCCGCATCCCGCACTTCCGGCGAAGTTTCGAGTGTGACGGCAGCGGTTGCGATCCGCAGCGCCGCCTCCTGATGCGTTCGTTCGGTTGATCTGGCCAAAAGGCTTCCGGCCAAAAGAAGCTGCTGCCAGTCAAAGCTCTTCTTTGGGTCAGCGGATTCATGGATTGCGTCCAGATTTGTTATCTCAGTCGCCACTGTGATCTGAGTCAACCTGATAATATCATCACGAAGCGCCTCACCCGACAGCCAATCAAAGAGTTCGGTATCTTTCATTTCTTAATACCCAGCGCCTTAAGGAACGATGCGCGAAACCCATCCGCCGAAGGCACTGGCACACAGAAAAACTGAATGTCGAATTTGTCGAGTTTCTCCACCGATAGTCTGTTCTTTACATTCTTCACCCATTTTTCCATTTCGTCATTCGCCGCCTTCAGGATGTCCTCCCCGATGCCTTTTGCATCATCTTTCGGATAGAAATCCGCATCGAAGGCGATAAGCGCGATCCCGCAATATTCGACCCTGTTCGATAGCGGTGAGGTTCGGTCGAAATATTTCCGGAATGCGGCCGTAAGTTCCGGATCACTGAGATCGGCTTTGTCGCTGAGGAGCACGAGATCCCGCTCGCGATCAGCGCCTTCGTGGTCCGTCTCCACGAGGAAAGGGGCAAGTGATGAAAGGCAATCTCTTATGGCCGCTGTAGGGTCGCCATACACCTTTGACTCGCCCCAGAAAAGTTTGAGAAGGCCGTTTTCGTTTACGGAAGCATAGACGCCGTCCGCACCATGATAGTGCATGTGAGAGTCGGTCTTAAGGTCCATCTTACAGAGCACCTGAGGAACCTTGAGAAAGCGCTCTGCGAGTAGGAAGAGCAGCATCTCGCCGCCTTCGCCAGTATTGGCAAGGTCCGTAAAAGTGCCGATTGCCTCGTGGTGCAGGGCTGCAACCGCGCTTCCGGACTTGAATCTGGCGTCCCGCGCCCGCGCATCATCCAACCGCGATTTCGGGACGGCATAATCGATAATTGAGTTGCGCATAAATTCCGCAAGACGCTCCGGCTTGACGCGTCCGTTCCCATCCACAGTCAGGCAATGACAGTGGAGACGGGCCACGCAATCTTTCAAGAGCACGTCCCGTTTAACAAGCTGGAGATGAACACCCAACTCTTCTGGATCGCCCGAAACTATATTAACCAAATCTTCTGGAAGTACTTGAGTCAGTGGTCGCCTCCTTTCGTTTTAGGGTGGTTGTGCCGACCCCGCTGCTGCTCGCATAGAGAGTATCATACGTAATTCAAATAGTTAGGTTTTTCTTCGCGCTGCGGTCAAAGAAATTGTGCGATACTCCTTCAACGCCCCAAGGTCCGGAGTGTCACCGCTGCCCGTTGATAATACGTCAGCTGTCTCCTTTTGGCGTGAACGCTACACTTCGCCTTGCGGAAGTTCAGTTCAGCGTTGCAAACGGCTGCATCGCGCCGTCTATGTCGGTAGTTTTCTCGACCCCGGCAGATAGAACTCCGTAATCCCCCGCTTCCCCTCGGCCCGCCCGAGCTGGACGATCACATCGATGGATTTCCGGATGTATTCCCGAACCTCGGCAAAGGTCAGTGGTGTGCCGGCCTGCAGCACCATGATCGCCAGTCGATCGATTGCGAGTTCTGCGGTTTCCGCGTGGATGGTGGAAACCGACCCGCCATGGCCGGTGTTGATGGCCTCGAGGTAGGTCAGGGCCTCGGCACCGCGCAGCTCGCCGACGATGATCCGGTCAGGTCGCATACGGAGGGAGGCTTGAAGGAGAGCGTTGGCGCTGCGTTGCGAACCGGCACCGCGGTCGGCAAGGAGGGCGACGGTGTTGGGCTGGCCGGGGAAGAGCTCAAAAGCGTCTTCGATGGTGATCAGCCGCTCGTGCTCGCTCACATGGGTCAGGAGGTGGCGGGCGAACGTGGTCTTCCCGGTCGAGGTGCCGCCGCTGATCAGGACGTTGAGCCGCGCCTCGACCAGAGTCTGCAGCGCGGCCTCAAGGTTCTCCTCCGCTAGACTGGCGATGTTTTTCATCTTCTCCGCGCGGAGGGCGTCGAGCGAGACGGCCTTGCCGAAGAGATAAGCCGGGGCGTAGTCCCTAATGCTGCCAGAGGCGAAGAGGCGAATGGTGATCGAGGCACCGCGATCGATGGCGGGCGGCACGGCGACCTGGACCCGAAGCGGGCGGCCCGCATATTCCACCTTGCCGGAGACGAGGGGGTTCTTTTCAGAGACGCGGGCCTTGGCATCGCCGACGATGGTCTGGGCCATGTTGAGGGCTGTGGTCCGATCCACGGTCTGACCTTCGTGGCGCATGCTGGCATCCCCCGCGACCTCGAGCCAGACCTTGCCGTCGGGGTTGATCGCGATCTCGACCACGTCGTCACGCCGCAGGAGATCGCGGAACGGGTCGAGATAACGCTCGAGGTATGAGGCTGGCGAGGCCTGATCCATCAATTCGGTGATTCCGGTAATATTGAACCTGGTTTCGCTGCCTCTCGCCTGCGGCTCGAACGCGAAACCTGATGCTTCTTTTTCATTGTGAACCGGAACCCCCGTAGATCACCACATCCCGGTCCACGAGCACGGTGACCGAGGCGCCCTGATCGACATAGATCGTCGGCGCGATCGAGACCTGATCGGCGATGACCGACCCGACAGCGTCCTGCAGGTCGCTGCTGACATCGCCCAGGACAATGCTTGTCGTCTCGTTGTTGGCACTCTCCGCCGCCACGGCAGGCGCCGCCCCGATCACGGAAATCAGCGCCGCCCCGCCGAAGCGCTCGGCAAACTTGGTGTCGACGAGACCAGTGAGGCCCGAGCGGCCAAGCTGGTCGCCGCCCACAGCGGCGATTTCCATCGAGGTGCCGTCCGGGGTCAGGACGCGGGTCCAAAGGATCAGGATGCGCTTCTGGTGCATTTCGATCCCGGAGCGGTATTGGCCAAAAAGGCGGGAGCCCCGGGGGATCAGGATCCGGTCCCCGGAAAACGCCAGCACCGGCTCGGAGACCACCGCGACAACGGAGCCGGGCAGATCGCTGTTAATAGCGGTTTGCAGCGCCGCCTGGATGACGGATCCTTGGGTCAGCGTGCGTTCGGGATGGATGAGGCGGGCGGCCTCCTGCACCTCGAGCGGTCGCGCACTCTGCAAGAACTGCTCGTTGCCCGAGAGGGCCGGTCCACTTGCGCCAGCGGCGGCAGGATCGGCCACCGCCGCGCCACTCGCACCACCACGTGGACCGTCCGCATAGACCACGGCGGGGGATTTGATCTGGGCAGTCAGAAGCTCCTCGGCGATGCGTTCGGCCTCGCGCAGACGCTGCTCCTCTTCCTGACGCCGGCGTTGTTCGAGAAGGCGCTGATCGGCGATCACCCCTTCGCGATCGAGCTCGGCCTCAAGCCCCTCGCGCTGCGCCCGTTCGGCATCGAGCATGGCCTGCAGCCCCTCGATGCGAGTCTCGGTCTGGCGTTGGAGGTTTGCCAGCTCGGTTTCCTTTGCGGCGAGCGTTGCTTCGAGCGCGGCCTTTTGCTCGTCGAAGGCCTCGCGCAGGTCCGCGACAGCGGATTGGATTTCCGAGTTGCGGGCAGCCTGGCTGGCGGCGAGGGCTTCGCGGAGCTTGGCGATTTCGGCCAGCACCTCGGCGCTCGGTTCCGGGGCAGGGGCGGCGGGCACGTCGAGCGCTTCCTCGACGGCGATCAGTGCGTCATTGACCCGTTGCTCGGTCTCGTCGGGCGGAAACTTCAGCCGCCCGCCGGAGCCGGGGCGGCGGTCCTGAAAGGTCTCGACATCGGAGGTCTCAAGCGCACTGTCACCTTCCTGCAGACCGGTGGCCAGAAAATACGCGACCCCGGCCCCGCCAAGGGCGAGGGCGGCCGCGAGCGCGCCGACCCCGAGGCTGTTTCCGCGGGGCTTGGACTTGCCGCGCTGGCTGAACTGGTCGAGACGGTCCTGAAGGTCGGGAGGGGTTTGTTCGGCCATGGTCAGTTGCTCACGTAGATGGCGCTCTCGTCGCGCCAGGCGCAGATCGCCTCATCGCCGATACGCAGCGACCAGTAGGTGTTCACCCCAAGCACCCGGACCGTGTTGCCTTGCTGGGTCCAGTTGACCGTGCGCTCACGGCCCTGGTCATCGGCCTTGAAGAGGGCGGGCTGGCGACCGTTTTCCGGGATGACGAAGTAGGTATAGCGCCCGTCGTCATAGATATGGCTGGGGCGGAAATCACCTTCGCCCGAGACGCGGTAGTTGTAGTTGCGGGGCGCCTCAAAGCCTTTGGGCTGGGTAGCCGCCGTCGCTCGACGTTCCTCATCGGGGTAGCGGAAGCGGACTTCGAAGAACATGCCGGTGCGGTTCGGGATCGAGCCTTCGCGCAGGTGGAAGGAATAGGTGCGTCGGTTGGTGATCACCGTCATGTTGGTGGAGGCATTGGCCACATGCGGTTTGATGGTCAGCACATTGCCAAGCTCTGGGATCGGATCGACCTGGAAGCTTTCGGTGTCGCCGACGATCACGGCCTCGAAGCGCTCGCCCGCCCCGAAATGGATCGTGGTCGAATGCCTCAGATCGGTTTCGATCCGATAGACCTGGTTTTCACTATAGACGGCGGTGCGGATGCGGATGTCGAGCGGGCCGCCTTGCGGCGTGGCCTCGGCGTTTGCGGCAACAGGAAGGGCAAGCGCCAGGAAAAGCGCGGGCAGAGATTTCATCTTGGTCAGTTCTCCAGAGTCTCGGCGTCGACGCGGTAGGAGGTCACCACGAAGCCCAAGGGGTTGGCCCAGACGTCCTGAAGGCGCTGGCGGGTTTCAGGTTGGAAGTCATAACCAACGGTAGCGACATAGGACCGGGTGACGGTGCGGGTGTCGCGGGGACGGCGCAGCGTGCGGGTGAAGCGGACCTGGGCCACGCCGCGCTCGATCTGGTTCACGGACTTGATCACCACCTCGATCTTGGCGTCGCGGCCATAGACGGTGATCGGGTAGTCTTCGTTGGTCGAGGACCAGAGATCGCGCAGCGTGCGGGCGGCATCGCCATCGGAACGGTTGAGCACCGAGTTGATACGCTGCTCGCCATCGGTCAGGTCATAGGTTTCCCGATCATCGACATAGGCCACGAGATTGGCCTGGATGATGGCGTCGCTCTCGGAAAGCGTCAGCGCCTGTACGGCGGCGACCCGGTCCATCTCTCCGGTTTCCTTGTCGACCACGACGACGAAGGTCTCGGTCGATTTGAGTGGAAAGAGGCTCGCGCCCGCGACCATGCCGGCAACACCAACCAGCACGCCTGCCGCCGCAACGAACCAGGCGAAACGCTCACGCCGTCTTGGCCCGTAGATGAAATCCGCCTCGAAAGCGTCGCGGTCAGGCGCGGAGGAACTGGTCACAAGCTTCTTCAAAGTCGTCGTCTTTCACATCAGGGTTTGCGGAAGGCCTTGGCGGCGGAGAGAAGCGCGCCGGGGCTTTGCCGGATCAGCTCGCCGGTCTTCACCACACCCGCATTGGCCATCTGGTTCAGCTCATGCGGGGACTTGCCGGTGACGAGGCGCGAGGTTGCGCCCGCGCCATACTCCCGTGTGTTCACGAACCCCTGGCGCGCAAGGCCCGTGAGACCGACGGCATTGGACGCGATGCCGACGACACCGGTGAGATTGGAGGCGATGTAGGGCACCGAGGCCATGATCCCGGCGCTGAGGATCAGAATGACGAGGAAGGGCAGGATCAGGCTGACGGTTTCGACATCGCCCGGATCGGCGGAGGCGTCCCCGATCGCTTCGGCGATGGCGACGATGATGCCCGCGGCGCCTGCTGCGGCGACCGGCATGAGCGCGTAGCCAATGGTGGCGCGGGTCCAGGCCTCGAAGAGGGACTGGGTCGGTTTGAACAGCGAGGTCACGATCATGAAGGGGGCGATGACGATCATCAGCGCGAAGACGATGCGGGCGAAGGCGATGATCCCTGCGGTGACGGCGGCGAAGACGGCGGAGAGGACGAAGAAGATGGCACCCAGAACCGCGCCGAAGACCCAGCCCGCGCGGTCGCCGATCGTATCGCCATAGGCGGTGATGCGGGCGACCATATTGTCGAGGCTCTCATAGACCCCTGCCTCGTCGCCCGAGCCGGTAAGCGCCAGGATCGAGGCGCCCACGGAGTCGGGCACGCGCGTGACGATGTCATAGATGACGCTGAAATTATCCCAACTCTGCGCGAAGATCCCGACCAGGGCCACTTTCATCCCGAAGGCAAACCCGGTTCCGAAGGGCAGGGGGCGGAGCTGCATGACCGCGTTGATCCCGAGGAGCACGACAAGGAGCGTCGCGCCCGCCGAGATGACATTACCGACCGAGGCCGCCGAGGAGATAAAGCCGTCCTGCGCCACGGTGTTCACCGCGGCGTCGACTTGGCCAAGGATGTCGCGAATGACCCCCATTTACTCCGCACAGGCCTCCACAACTTGCGCCTCGAGCGCGTCCGCCTTGGCGTAGAGCTCGAGCACGTTGAAGGGCAGGCGCGGGTTGTCCGAGGTCTGGAACCGGGGCAGGGCGGCAAGCGCCTGATCCCAGGCGAACTGATCCAGCAGGCAGGTGCAGGTTTCCGAAGCGAGCGCCTCTTCGGCAATCAGGATGCGCAAGATCGCGCGGTAGCCATTGCGCAGATAGGCGGTTTCGGCCAGATCGGTAGGGGGTTTCGGAACACGACATTCATCCGTTTGATCCCGCGCGATGGCCATCGAGTTGAAGGGCGTGTCGCCGGAAGGGTTCGTGCTCGGGGTCTGGGCCGACGCAGCATTGTGCAGGATGCTCAAGACAAGGGCGGCGAGACCGAGCGCCCGGCCTGGAGCCAAGCTGCGGGTCATGGTTTGCCTCATGGATCCACCGCCATCGAGCGGAACTTGCGCTCATCCGCGAGGGTCGCGGCATCGACAACGCCAAGCTGGCCGGCACTCACGCCTTGCGCCGCTTCCAGCCGCCAAATCTGGGTCAGGATGATGCCAAGCTCGGCGGTGACGCGGGTGTTGAGATCGACGGCAGCCTTCAGCCCGTCCTGATCGTCGATGAGCCCGACCATGGTCTCGAGCCGCTCAAGGCTTTGGCCCGCTTCTTCGTGGCTTTCCTGTGCCGCGACGGAGAGCATGGCGCTGGCCCCGGCGGAAGCGGCGATGCGGTTATCGGCGGGCTCATCCGAGCCAGAAAGCGTGCTCAGGCGTTCCGAAGTAAACCCGCTGCCCGAAAGCACCCGTTCGACCGAGGCCGAGAGTTCTGCACCCGGATTGAAGCCGCTGAGAAAATCGCCGCTTGCCAGCGATTGTGCGGTATTGAGGGGCGCCACCAGCTTGCCGCGCAGCGCTCGGAATTCTTCGACCGTGGCGAAGAGTTCTCCGAGCCCGCTGCCTTCAATGAGCGAGGTCAGTTGCGCCTCGAGGTTCGTGAGCTGCGAGAGCTGGGTTTCCAGTTCCAGCCGCATTGTGGCGAGCTGCTGCATCTGGACATTCAGGTCCTCGGCCATGTGTTCGAGCTGCGCCACGAGTTGACCAAGCTGCGAGCCATCAAAGGTTGGGACGCCCTGGGCCGTTGCGGGCGAGGTAAACCCGAGTGTGGCGACCGCGGCCACGGTCAGGAGAAGCTGTCTCATTCGGGAACTCCCATCTGCATGAAGTCGCGCTCCGCCAACCGGTCTGCGACGAGGTGCTGCGCATAGACCGCCTCGCGCTGCTGGTTGGCGGCCATCAGCCGGACGCGAAGGTTGAGGATGCGGCCAATCTCGGCCTTGGCGTAGGTGTTGAGTTCCCAGGCCGCCTTGGCATTGGGTTGCGCATCGATCTGCAGGATGATCGCGCGGAGGCGGTTGATCACTTGCTCGGTCGTTGCCGAACTGTCGGCGGCGTAATAGACGCCCGCCTCGGAGATGCTGGCATATTCGGCGAGCGCAAAATCCGAGGGCGAGAGCGTGCCAAGCGCGTCGGCACCGCCCACCACAGCGAGGTATTCGTTGTAGAATTTCGAGATGTTGCGCACATAGCCTTGGGTCTCGGCAAAGGGCGGCACGCCCCCGTATTCGATGACCCGACCCGGCCCCGCGTTATAGGCCGCGAGCGCATGGGGTATGTTGCCGAAGCGGTTGAGCTGGGTGGTGATATAGCGCGCGCCGCCGCGGAGGTTGTCTTTCACGTCATAGCGGTCGACGCCGAGATCGGAGGCGGTGCCAGGCATGAGCTGGGTCAGGCCATAAGCCCCGACCGGGCTTTCAGCGGCGACGTTGAAGCGACTCTCCTGTTTAATCAGAGCCTGGAAGAGGCAGCGCCACTGGGTGGCCGAGAGACCGGCGCGGGCCACACCGGGCGCGCCTGCGAACTCGCCGGCGACCTCGACGATCATCATCTCGACCGTCTCGCGGCCCTCGCCGAAGAGGCGGCTGTTCATCGGGCTTGGATCGGTATTGGGATAGACCGCCGCCACCCCGAAATCCGCATTGCCCTCGAGCGCACGGATGTCGAAGCCAGGCCCGGTAATGGCAGCGGTCATTTCCTCGAGGACGCGCAGCTGGTCGGCCTGCACATCCGCCAGCGTGGACTCGGTCCGATCCTTGTCCTGCTGGACGCTTAGATCCTCGGCCAATGCCCTCACCCGGGCGATGGCGCGACCGATCGCGGAATTGTCCTGTGTCGGCACGCCCTGGGCATGCGCAGGCAGGGCGCTGAGGCCGAGGCAGAGCCCGGCGGATATGATCGCGGCGCGGCTCATTCCGAACGGGGCAGGGGCTCGAAGGTGCAGTCAGGCTTGGCCGTCTCCTGCACCGGTGCGCCCATGGTCGAGAAGGACAGGGCGGACCGCGTCACTTGCGGCTCGCCATTGCGTCCGAAACAGGGCGAGGTTTTCTCGGTGTATTTCTCGCAAGCGGAAAGAAGGCTCGCGGCGGCGCAAAGCGCGAGGAGGGGTTTCGAACTCATATCACATGTCTCCAGAAATCGGGATTGGCGCGCCAATCGGCAGGCACGCGGGCCTCGCCAGTGGCGCCGCCGCCAAGGATGGGAAGGAGGTCGCCAAGTGCGGAGAGATCGGCATCGACGAAGACGCTGTCGCCCGCCGAGCGGATAAGCGCGATGCGCTGGCCGATGGTCGGCTGCACGAGAAGGGCAGCCTCCTTGGCGTTGACGCGGAGAAAATCGTAATCGGAGACGGTGGCGCGATCGTTCGGGAAGAGGATCTGCGTCGGCACCGTCTCGACGATGGTTTTGCCGACGCGGCTGTCGCGCAACTGGCTCGGATACTGCGTCATCATGATGACGACGCAGTTCATCTTGCGAAGCGTCACCAGCCAGTTTTCCAGCCGCGCCCCGAAATACGGATCGTCCAAGAGCTTCCACGCTTCGTCGAGCACGATGATGGTGGGACGGCGGTCTTCGACCACGCGTTCGATCTGGCGGAAGATGTAGGAGAGTACCGCCATGCGCTCGGTCGTCATGTCGAGGATCTCGGTCATATCAAACCCGACGATGTCGCCCGTGAGCTTGAGGCCCGCGCCGCGCTCGGGCTCGTCGAACACCCAGCCATAGCGCCCGCCGGGGGCCCATTCGGCAACGCGGGATTGCAGCTCGCCATCATCATCGAGTGACTGGAACAGGGTCTCGAAACTGGCGAAACGCTGCAGCGCCGCCCCCGCATCGGCGTTCTGGCCGACCGCGCTTTGGATATGGCGGGATTGCTCGCCCGAGAGCGTGCCATTCCGTGTGAGAAGTGTCGCAAGCCAGTCCGAGAGCCAGGCGCGGCCGCGCTCGTCGGTTTCGGTGGCGAGCGGGTTCAGACCTGTCGGCACGCCAGCCCGGATTTCGTTATAGCGCCCGCCGAGGGCGCGCACGGCCATCTCCAGGCCGCGATCCTTGTCGAAGAAGAAAAGCCGTGCGCCGACCCGCTGCGCCTGCGCTGCGAGAAAGGCAGTGGTGAGCGTCTTGCCGGTCCCGGTGCGCCCCAGAACCAGCGTATGGCCAACGGTCGGTTCCTTGCCTGGGGCTCCCGCCTCGTGGAAATTGAAGCGATAACCAGAGGTGCCGACCGTGGGCAGGACCGAAATGGTCTGACCCCAGGGCGACTGATCAGGACCGCGTCCTTCGACGCTACCATGCAGAGCTGCGAAGTCGGCGAAATTGATGGAGGAAATCGGCGTCTTGCGAGCGCGGTAGCCGAAATTGCCGGGGGATTGTGCGAAGTAGGTGGCTTTCAGCGCCATGTTCTCGCGCACGATGACGGACATGATCTCCTGACCCACGCGTTTGATCTGGGCGGCGGCCCGTTCGAGCGTGTCGCGGTCCGGCGCGTAGACCGCGATGGAGAGGTGATGGTCCCCGAAGGCGATGCGTCCTGCCTCCTGGTCGTCGGCAGCCTGGCCCAATTGTTCGCGCAGGGAGACGGCCGCATCGTCGGAGGCCTGCATCTGGCGGATGATGCGCTGGATGCGTTCGGCCATGATGTTGTTCGGGATCGGGCTGAAGGAGTTCGTGAGCACGATGTCGAGCGGCAGGTCGAGCGCGTCGAGCAGCGTCACATCGGTCAATGCCGGGTAGGTCTTCATCGAAAAGAGCGCGCCGTATTTGACCCGCCCAGTCACGGCGTCGGTCAGGGTGACGACGTCGCCGTCGAAGGTCGCGCGGCAATTGCTCAAAATATGTGAAAGAGGCAGAGCGCTTTGTCCGAAGGCTATGGGGGAGAAGCTGCCCGCGTTCAGCGTGTTTAGATAGCCCAGCCATTCACCACCCGTGCGGGTCAGGCGCACAGGGTTGGCCGAAGACAGAGCCACCTCGAAAAAGCCCATGACCTCGTTCAGCTCCTGCAGGCGCGTCGCGCGGTCCTTGACCCAGGCTTTGCGGGCCAGCGTCCGAAGGAATGGAATGCGCGCGGAGATATCGGGGCGCCGGATCACGCTGAGATAGAGTTGGCGCTTGGCCGGGCGCAGGTCTTTCACATGGGCCTGCCAGCGGGCATCTATCGCGGCGGCGAAGCTGTCGCCCTCGATGGGGCGCATCCCCAGATCCTGTGGCACGGAGATGCGGTGGATGTAAAAGCCGAAGGCATTGCCGGTCTGGGCGACGATGGCGGCAACCGCGCGCTTGAGCGCATCGAGCCGTGCGTCTTCGCTGGTCATCGGGTTCAGACCATCAAGGCGCAGGGTCGCCATCAGATCGCCCTCGCGCAGCACCATCACATCGTCATCGGCAAGCGCGAAATACGGCAGGTGATCAGCGAGATAGCTCTCCCGCGCGAACTCCCCGCCGCCAGCCTGAAGCAGAGCGGTTCCGTGAGTGGAAAGTGTGCCCGCATCAAGCGCCAAAGCTGTCGCCTCCATGCAGGGCGCGGTTCTTCGTCGGGCGCACCGAGCCGTAGGAAACGCGCAGGACCTCGAAGAAATGCGGCTCGCGGTCGGCGACGAACCAGAGGATCGGATAGGCGACGAGGCCGATCAGGAAGAAGACCATGGACTTGGTCCAGATGAACGGCAGAACGACCCCGGTCGCCAGCACCACGAGGTATCCGACAGGGAGGCCCAGATACTTGGGCGGTCGGGCGAGGCCCAGAAAAAGGGGGGATCGTTCTGCCAACTCTATTCTCCAACCTCAGGAGAAGCCGTCGACGATGGTGCCGGCCGAGAAGATCAGCACGATCCCGATGATGACCGAGGCGAACCAGCCCCAGTTCAGCCGCCCCATCATGCACATGAAACCAGTGCCGATGACGGCGAGTGTGGCAACCGCGATCCCAATCGGACCGGTCAGCGCGGCCTCGACGGTTTCCAGCATGGTCTGGATCGGCGACAAGTCCTGCGCGAAGGCAGGGCTTGCGAGAGCCGCCAAGGTTGTGGTGGCAGGCAAGAGGCGGCTGAGGCGATGTCGAAGCATGCGAAGTTCCCTTGTTTTACTGAAGATCGATGAGGACCGGCGCGCGGGCTGGAACCCGGTCTGCGACGCGGATGTCCGGCGCGGAAACAGGTGTACCCGCAAGTCGGGACCGGATCCGGTGGATGCGCGCGATGTAGTCGCGGGTCTCGATGAAAGGCGGGATGCCGGAATACTCGACCACCCGGTGCGGTCCGGCATTGTAGGCCGCGAGCGCCAAGTCGATGTCCTTGAACGTTCCGAGTTGTGCGAGCAGATACCGCGCCGCGCCGTCGAGGTTCTGGGAGGGATCGCGCGGATCGACGCCGAGCGCACGGGCAGTATCCGGCATCAGCTGGCCAAGACCATAGGCATCCTTCGGGCTGACGGCGGTCGGGTTGTAGCTGCTTTCAGCCTCGACCAGGGCGCGGAACAGAATTTGCCAGTCGTCCGCATCAAGGCTGACCTGCCGCAGGGCACGGTTCCCCTGGTGGCGGACGGCAGTCGTGCGGATCAGGGAGAGGGTGTCGTCGCGACTGGAAGGCGGCGTGGCGTCCAACGAGGCCAGAACGACCTCGGCTTCAGCGCTATGTTCCAAACCAGCCCAGGCAGGGCGCTCACCGTGAAAGGTCCAGCCCGAAGTCCGGGCTGTGCCGTCGCGGCCGAAGGCGATAACGTCAGCCGCGCTCCTCGAGGGTGATGCTGTAGTCAGGACCAAAGCGCAGATCGCGCCCGTCACCGAACTCGAGATGATGTTTGAAGAGCCCTGGCCATATGTTGAAATACCGCGGCTCAGGCCCGTGCGGGGTGATCCGGGTCGAGACCAGAATGGCTTCCGGCTCACCCTCGCGCAGGTAGATGCACTGGTAGCGCGGCTTGCCATCGTCCGTGAACCCCACGAGTTCATACCGGCAGCGGAACGCGATGCCCTGTTCGGACAGGTCTTTGACACCATCGATGGTGATCAGGATCTGGTTGCGCGCTATCGGCATGTTCGGACTCTCCCCACGAGAGCCCTTCTACTTCCTGCGCTTAAATCCATAAAGTCATATGGAGTCAATACGACATATTGCAGATAAATACATATTGCGCGATAGTCTGCGCAACTTTTGCGGGAGAGCGACATGAAGCGACAGGCGATGGCAGCGGCGATGGGGGTGATGGCGGTGTTCGGAGCCCCGGGGAAGGCGCAGGCCTATGACATCGACTGCGCCATCATGCTCTGCATGGCTGGCGGCTTCCCCCCGAGCGCAGTCTGTGCACGGGCCTATCGCACTATGATCCGCCGCATCACGCCCTGGCCGAGCCTGCCGCCCTTCGGGGTCTGCACCTTCGCACATGTGCCGGTCGAGCTGGGCGGGCCCGGCGGGGAGGGCGAGCTCGACACCACTCTGCCCGAATACGAATGGCTGAACCGCACCCATGTGATCTGGTTCACCGGTCAAGCCTATAGAGAAAGGGGAGGTGAACAGTATTGGGACTGGTCTCTCCGTTCCTGCGACCGAGAGAACCGCACCTGCCGGTACATCCAGCGGGTCTACCGATCCCACACGCCCTGGCCCGAGGCATTCGTATCGGAAGGCGGTCAGGAGATCGCCTATCCGACCGGCGGAGGTTCCTCGTACTTCTATTTGCGCAGTATCATGGTTGAATACGGCGACTACGAGGGCAACATGGGCCACTCGGAGTGGTTCTCCTACTGATCCGAACGGTCTGATGCCTTCAGGGAAACTGGGCGAAGCTCGACCAGACAAGCATCAAAGCGTTCTGGATCGACATGCCAGCGGCGGCTCACCGAGCCATCATTCCAACGGTAATCGGTGAACAGGTGAATCTCCTGCGCACCGTCGTTCAGAAACCCGTTCTGGAAGGGCCAGCCTGTCTTCTTCTTACCCATCGAACTCTCTGCACTCCATTTGACTACCTCTTGAGACGTTCCGCTCCAGGACGCATCAGGGGCTGGCAAAAACTGGCTAGCGTTTTGTGAAGAGCTCTGCTGGATCTACGTTCAGTGCTTTGGCGATACGTTCGAGAAGGTCGAGGGAGGCCGCGAACTTGGCGTTCTCGAGCTTGCCCATATGGCCGCGACTCACATCGGCCCGATGAGCAAGCTCCTCCTGGCTGAGGCTGCGGGCGCGTCTCAATTCCTGGATGTTTAGTGCTACACGGTCCCGCAAGTTCATGCCGTTGAAACGGACACGATGCGCGAAATATCGCCACGCGATATATGTTACATTCGGAAGTGCAGAGAAGAAATCTTGGGATGGCGCGAGATCGCCGGAATGGAATGCCTGCCGAAACGCAGGTCACGTGATGATCCGTCTCGCAAACATTATGGGCCGTTCAATCGTTCTTTCAGGAAAGGGCGGCACCGGAGAGAGGTTCCGGTACCGCCAGGGTATCGCCCACAGGGAGGTGGTAGAGGGCGAATTCTACACGGAAAATTTGGGGTCGACCAATAATCGCGTAATCATGATTATGGTAATTTTTAGGCTGTCACGGCACCTCAGACAGCTTCGAGTGCGATTGCAATTCCCTGTCCCACGCCAATACACATGGTCGACAACGACTTTTCTCCAGGTTTGAGGTCCAGCATCGCTGAGCCGGTGATGCGGGCACCCGACATGCCAAGCGGATGGCCGAGAGCAATAGCGCCGCCGTTTGGGTTCACGCGGGCATCATCATCCGCGATCCCCAGGTGCCGTAGTGTGGCCAGACCCTGCGAAGCAAAGGCTTCGTTAAGTTCGATCACCGAGAAGTCTTCTTGTTTCAGTCCAAGTCGCGCCATCAGCTTTTTCGACGCCGGTGCCGGCCCGAAACCCATGATGCGCGGTGCAACGCCGGCGGTTGCGCCGCCCAAGACCCTTGCGACCGGCGTGAGGCCAAATTTTTTTGCGACGTCGCTGGTGGCAAGGATCAATGCTGCGGCACCATCGTTCACGCCTGAAGAATTCCCTGCGGTTACCGTGCCATCCGCTTTTACGAAAGTTTTCAGTTGGGCGAGCGCTTCCAAAGTCGTACTCGCGCGAGGGTGTTCATCCTGTACGACGATCTTTGGCTCCCCCTTTCGCTGAGGAATCTCTACCGGGACAATTTCACGGGCCAAACGACCGTTCGCCATAGCAACGCTCGCCTTTTGCTGGGAATGTAGGGCGAAAGCATCTTGGTCGGCGCGGTTGATGCCGAAGACTTCAGCCACGTTTTCGGCCGTTTCAGGCATACTGTCGACGCCGTATTGGCTCTTCATCAGTCTATTGACGAAGCGCCAGCCGATGGTGGTGTCTTCCACACTATTCTCGCGCGAGAATACTGTTGTAGCTTTTGGCATCACAAACGGAGCACGCGACATGCTTTCCACACCACCTGCGACAATGAGATCGGCCTCTCCTGATTTGATAGCGCGGGCGGCCGTGATTATCGCATCCATGCCCGACCCGCACAACCGATTCATTGTTGTCCCCGGTACACAATCCGGAAATCCAGCTAGTAGAAGCGACATGCGAGCAACATTACGGTTGTCCTCTCCCGCTTGGTTGGCGCAGCCAAAAATCACTTCGTCAATGGTCGCTAGATCTAGCCCCGGGTTTCGGCTGGCCAAGGCCCTGAGTGGGATTGCGCCAAGATCGTCGGCTCGCACAGAAGAAAGCGCGCCGCCATAGCGACCGATTGGTGTGCGGATGTAATCGCAGATATAGACGTTTGTCATTCTTTGAGTGCCTTTGTCAGGTCCGGGACTGCGTCGAAGAGGTCTGCGACGAGGCCGTAATCGGCGATTTGGAAGATGGGGGCCTCTTCGTCCTTGTTGATGGCGACGATGACCTTACTGTCCTTCATCCCCGCAAGGTGTTGAATTGCCCCGGAAATCCCGACCGCGATATACAGCTCGGGCGCCACGACCTTGCCGGTCTGGCCGACCTGCCAGTCGTTCGGTGCGAACCCAGAGTCCACAGCCGCGCGCGAGGCGCCGACGGCAGCACCCAGTTTGTCCGCAAGTGCTTCAATAATCGCGAAATTTTCCTCGGAACCGACGCCGCGCCCGCCCGAGACCACGACCTTGGCCGAGGTCAGTTCCGGACGATCCGACGCCGCGACCTTGTCCTCGACCCAGGCGCTCAGGCCCGCGTTGCCGGCTGCTGCGATGGCCTCGACGGCGGCCGAGCCACCCTGGCCAGCCGCGTCGAAGGCGGTGGTGCGGACGGTCAGTAACTTCTTGGAATCGTTGGACTTTACCGTCTGCATCGCGTTGCCCGCGTAGATCGGGCGCTCGAACGTGGACCCGTCCAGGATGGCCGTCACGTCCGACAGAACCATCACATCCAGCAGCGCCGCAACGCGCGGCAGGATGTTTTTCGCGCTTGCCGTGGAGGGAGCAACGATATGTTCATAATTGCCTGCCAGGCTGACCACCAGATCGGCGACCGGCTCGGCCAGGCCGTTGGCGTAGGCCGCGTCATCCGCGACCACAACCTTCGCCACGCCGTCGATCTGCGACGCGGCCTGACCCGCAGCAGCAGGGCCCGCAACCAGAACGGTCACATCGCCCAGCGATTTGGCAGAGGTCACCGCCTTGGCGGTGGCGTCCAGCGCCAGCGCGCCACCGGCGATTTCTGCAAGGAGAAGAACAGCCATTACACGATCCCCTTTTCTTTCAGTTTCGACACCAGCTCGTCGACCGAGCCGACCATCTCGCCTGCCGACCGTGCGGCGGGCTCGGCGGTTTTCACAATCTCCAGGCGCGGGGTGACATCGACGCCGTAATCGGCGGCGGTCTTCTCATCCAGCGGCTTCTTCTTGGCCTTCATGATGTTGGGCAGCGAGGCATAGCGCGGCTCGTTCAGGCGCAAATCGGCGGTGACGATCGCCGGCAGCTTGACCTTGATCGTCTGCAACCCGCCATCCACTTCGCGGGTCACGACGGCATGATCGCCTTCGATCCCGACCTCGGAGGCATAGGTCGCCTGGCCCCAGCCCAGCAGCGCCGCCAGCATCTGGCCGGTGGCGTTCATGTCATTGTCGATCGCCTGCTTGCCCGCGATCACCAGGCCCGGCGCCTCGGCGTCGATCACGGCCTTCAGGATCTTGGCCACCGCCAGCGGCTCGATGTCCTGGTGCACGTCATCGGCGGCCACAACCAGGATCGCCCGGTCCGCGCCCATCGCCAGCGCCGTGCGCAGCGTTTCCTGCGCCTGCTTCACGCCGATCGAGACGACGACAACCTCGTCCGCCTTGCCCGCTTCCTTCAGCCGGATCGCCTCTTCGACCGCAATCTCGTCGAACGGGTTCATCGACATCTTCACATTCGCGAGATCAACTCCGCTCCCGTCCGCCTTAACGCGAACCTTCACGTTGTGGTCAATTAGGCGTTTTATAGGAGCAATTATTTTCATTGGCTTTTATCGTTTTCAAAATTTGCAATGGTGGTAACGGCCCGGATTCCGAGCCGTTACTCGGGATGGGTCCCTGTCAATTCGCAGTATAACCGCCATCTACTACAATCTCTGCTCCGTGAACGAACGATGACTCATCCGATGCGAGGAACAGGACCGCATTCGAAACCTCTTCAGGTTTGCTTGGTCGCTTGAGCAGCGTCGCCCCCAGAATTGCCTGCCGGGTAACTTCGTCGGCGTGTAGCAGATCTTTTGTCATGGGAGTATCGATGACACCGGGATGGATCGAATTCACGCGTATGCCACTTTCAGCCAGGTCGACTGCGCAGGATTTCGTCAACATCCGTACGGCGCCTTTGGATCCAATGTAGGCTCCCGCCGAAGCGGCTCCAACAATCCCATAGATTGAAGAAATATTGATAATAGATGCCTTTTCGGCCTCTTTCATCAATGGAACCGCGGCTCGGATGCCGAGATAAATACCGCGTACATTGACGTTGAACGTCATGTCAAATTCGTCAGGCGAGGTTTCGTGGAGCGGCTTAAGAATGAGAATGCCAGCGTTGTTCACTAGCACATCAAGCCGACCAGCACTTGATTGCACCGTAGAGATGACATTCTTCCAATCTTCTTCAAGCGTCACGTCATGTTGAATGAATTCCGCCTTCCCTCCGGCTTCAATGATACCTTTCACTACGCTTTCAGCCGCTTCCGTGTCACGGTCGGTTACAAATACATGCGCACCTTCACGTGCCAGCGTTTCACAATGGGCTTTTCCCATGCCCATCGCTCCACCTGTTACCAGTGCGACTTTTCCGAATACCCTTCCCAAATCTCTCTCCCTAGTTTTCATGAACAAATTTAATTGGTTCCGCCGGGGATTCTTGATGCCCGGCGGAATTCTTTACACCTTCTCGGCAGTGCGGTTGCGGATCAGGGATGTATAACCTTCCTCCTTCACTGCATTAATGGCATTTCGGTAATTGCCAATCCCGGCCATGTAGAACATTACTGCATTCTTCTTTCCGGGGATATTTGCGCCGAAGATCCAGCTTTCAGCTTTGGGGAAGAGTGTCATGTCGGCGATTTCACGACAGGTGCGAACCCAAGCATCGCGCGCTTCCACGGTTGGCTCCACATTTCGAACCCCCTCTTCTTCCACCGTGCAAATCGTGTCAGCGATCCATTCGACTTGCGTCTCAATGCTGGGGGGCAGGTTGGTGAAGGGGCCATTAGGGCCAAGGATCATGAAGAAGTTCGGGAAGTCGACCTCCATCATGCCGAGGTAACCGAGCGGGCCTTCCTTCCAAGTGTCGCGCATGGTCACGCCTCCGCGTCCGCGGAGGTCCATTTTGACGTAATTGCCGTCGACCGCATCGAAGCCAGTGGCAAAGATTACGATGTCAAGCTCATGCTCCTCGCCGCTTTCGAGACGTATGCCGTTCGGAGTGAACTCTGCGATCGGATCGGCCTTAACGTCGGCGAGGGTCACGTTGTCTCGGTTGTAGACCTCGTAATAGTTGTTTCCGCAAAGCGGGCGCTTGGCGTAAAGGTCCTTCGGCGTCAGTTTCTCTGCGACCTTGGGGTCCTTCACGATTTTCTTGATTTTGCCCTTGATGAAGTCAGCGGCCGCATCATTGGCCACTTGGCTGGTCGCAATATCGCAAAAGGTGCCAAACATGAAATAGAAACCACCGCCGCGCTGCCAGGCGGCTTCGAAGACCCGCTCCCGTTCTTCGGGGGAGGCGGTTTCGGCGGGCTTGACGCTTTCTTCGAAGCCGAAGGCCACAACAGAATTCTTCACTTGATTCCAGATACTATCGTAGTTTGCCTTTTGCTCTGCGATGGTAGCATCGTCTTGCGGGGTGTTCCCAATCGGCACGACATATTGTGCAGAGCGCTGAAAAACAGTCAGGTGTTTTGCAACTGGTGCCGTTGCTGTAATAACCTGCACACCGGTCGAGCCAGTGCCAATAATGCCCACGCGTTTGTTGCTCAAGTCCACGCCGTCGGGCCAGGCACCTGTGTGTAAGATACGGCCTTTGAAATCATCGATGCCCTTGAATTTTGGAACATTCGTTGCGGACAAGAGACCGAGGCCAGTGACAAGGTATTTGGCGGTAACTGTCTCACCACTATCAGTGATCACGTTCCAGAGACCGGTTTTTTCATTATAGTGCGCGCCGTCCACCTTGGTGTCGAACTTGTAGCTGCGTCGGAGATCGAGATGATCCGCCACCTCGTTCATGTATTCGAGGATCTCGGGCTGGGTCAGATACCGCGTTTTCCAGCGGCCTTTTTGAAGCAACTCTTTGTCAAAAGAATAGCGGTAGACATAGCTTTCCGTGTCCGACAGCGCACCGGGATATCGGTTCCACCACCAGGTGCCGCCAACGTCACTGGCGCTGTCATAGCCCCGGACGTTCAGTCCCTGCTCGTTGCGAAGTTTGTGGACGGCGTAAAGCCCGCCGAAGCCCGCGCCAATGACGACTGCGTCGTAATCCGCTCCGGATGTTTTAGTAATCTCAGTCTGAATGTTCATGTCACTCCTCCCAGAGTAAGACTGCTCCGCCCCGCAGTTTGCGGGTGAGATGGCAGATGAATGTGTCGTAGGGGTTTCTCTCGCACCGCACCGCACCGCACCGCAATGCAGTGCGAGTACAGGTGTCAGAGGGCCTGATACCATGCGGCGATGCGACCAAGTTCCTCGTTCGCCTCGGGCGCGCGTCCCGAAAGCGCGGGAAAGACATGCTGCATGCCTTCGACGATAGACAGGGTCACATTTACGCCCTGTGCCTTGGCCTTTTCGTGCAACCGCTCGGCATCGCTCCTAAGCGTCTCAGCCCCTCCGGCATTGATATAAAGCGGCGGGTAACCGGTGAAATCGTTCTCCAGAGGGTTGGCCAACGGATTTAGCTGATCAGTGCCTTCACCGAGGAACATTCCCGCCATCGCTTCGAGAATCGGTTTCCCGACTAGCGCATCGGTTTCCGCGTTGGTTTCCAGTGTTTCCCCGCGCATCGCCATGTCTAGCCAGGGCGAATATGCGATGACCGCTCCGGGCAGTGGCAGCCCAAGTTCGCGAAATTTCAGCACGCTGGCGATGGCAAGATTGCCGCCAGCACTGTCGCCAGCGGTCAGAATATTTCTTGCCTTGAAGCCCTTATCCAGCAATGCTGTGTACGCGGCTACCGCATCTTCGATCTGCGCCGGAAATGGGTGCTCGGGTGCGCGTCGATAGTGCAGGATCACCGACGTAACCCCAAGCACCTTAGCGAGGTGCCCTGCCATTTTCCGATGACTATCGGCTGAGCCGACGGCAAAGCCGCCACCATGAGTGTAAACAATTACACGCGAGGTATCGGCCCCGACAGGCAGTGCCCAGATAGCCTCGACTCCTCCGATATGATCGCTTTTGTAGCTAACGTTTTCCGGCTCTAGAGCAGGCTGCCCCCATTCATCGAACATGCTGCGCAAGTTCGCGATCGTCAGGTCTGGGTTCTCGACCATCTGATCGGTCCAATTCTGATAAAGCGCCCGCAGCGTATCCGCTTCTCTACTGATTTCCATATTTATCCTCCCAAGAGTAACATTTGGCAAAGCCACCACCTGACGTCGCCAATCTCGGAGGCGTCAAACGGTCTGAGGCGTACGCCAATGATCTCAGAGTAAGGGCGAAGAATGCACCGTGTATTGAACATACCTGCTTTGGAAATTGTATGATCTTGCTCAGCCTGTCGTGAGGCAGATATGCCTGCTACTAGGCTCTGTTGAACAAATTCCGTGCGGGATCCATCTTATGAACCCGGCTTGGTAGCCGGGGTGCATGAGCAGACTGCACCCCCGACCTACAACACCAGGAACTTGCGAGCCTACAATGAAGCGCTCAAGCGCCGGGGCGCTCTGGCAATCTGGTTCGACCCCGAAATGAGCTGGGAGGCCGCGCCGATAGGCAGTCGTGGCCGGCAGCAGACCTACAGCGATGCCTCCAGCCAGACCTGCCTTTCCATGAAGGTGTTATTCGGCATGGCGCTCCGGTAGACGACTGGGTTCGTCTAGAGCCTGCTGCAGCTGGTTGGTCTCGTCCGGACTGTGCCCGACTTCAGCACCCTGTCCCGGCGTCAGAAGACCCTGGCCGTGAACATCTCGAATCGCGGCTCCAAGGGGCCGCTGCACCTGCTGTCAGCACGCGTATCAAAGTCGCGGGCGAAGGCGAGTGGCACGCCCGCAAGCATGGTGGACCCAAACGGCGCGTCTGGACCGAGATCCATCTCGGGGTTGACGAGGAAACACTGGAGGTTCGCGCAGTGACGAGGTCACAGGGAGCCACATCGGCGATGCATGGGTTTTACCCGACCTCCTCAACCAGATCCCGGCGGACCAGTAGATGGGGTCTGCTCCGGCTGAGTGCAGAATGACACCCTAAGACCGGACGTCACCTGCTTTTCCACCTGTATTCGCCTGTGAGCAGGATATGAGCCCATCCGAGCGGCGAGATATGCGCCAGAAGGTCTGGCGAACAGTCGAGACCGGCTCGCTTTCTGGCCGCAACAGCGTGGCCAAGATGCTTGGTGTTCCAATAGATGATGATCGCTGCCAGCAGGTTCAGCCCGGCCATGCGGTAGTGCTGTCCTTCAGAGGTTCGGTCTCTGATTTCACCCTGGCGCCCGATGCGTAGAGCGTTTTTCAACGCGTGGTGGGCCTCACCTTTGTTCAAACCGATCTGAGCCCGTCGCTGCAGATCGGCGTCAAGCAGCCAGTCAACTATGAACAGAGTGCGCTCGATGCGACCGATCTCTCGCAGAGCAAGAGCCAACTCGTGCTGACGTGGATATGATGCAAACTTCCTCAACAACTGACTGGGCGGCATAACACCCGCCGCCATGGTAGCGACGGCGCGCAAGATGTCCGGCCAGTTTTCAGTAATTAGCGTTTCTCTGATCTTTCCGCCGACCAGTCGGCGGACTTCCTTCGGCGCAGCCACGGGATCGAAGAGATAGAGCCGTTTTGACGGCAAGTCGCGAATGCGGGGAACAAATCGATAAGACAGGAGCGCTGTCGCGGCAAAGACATGATCCGTGAAGCCGCCGGTGTCGGCATATTGCTCTTTGATTTTTCGCCCCGCCTCATTCATCAGCAACCCGTCCAGAATGTACGGAGCCTCGTTGACTGTTGCCGGGATGTTCTGAGTTGCGAGCGGCCCGAACTGATCGGAGACGTGGGTATAGGCCTTCAAGCCAGGCTCTTGCCCATATTTCGCGTTGATAAGATTCATCGCCTCGCCATGCCGCGTTGTCGGAAAGAACTGACCGTCGCTTGATGCGCTTATGCCGCCGCCCCAGAACTGCGCCATCGGCAATTTGGCCTGTGCCTCGATCACCGTGGCGAGCGCCTGATTGATGGCATCGCTTTCAACATGCCAACGGGACAGACGCGAAAGTTGGAAATAATCGTGGGAACTGGTCGCCTCAGCCATTTTGCTGAGGCCGAGGTTCAATCCCTCGGCCAGCAGCACGTTCAGAAGCCCGATGCGATCCTTACAGGGCGCGCCGGTACGCAGGTGTGTGAAGGTTTCGGTGAACGCGATATCATCATCGATTTCCTGCAGAAGATCGGTGATCCGAACTGAAGGCAGACGGCCATAGAGATCAAGCACCATGCCGTCAGCATCCGCTGGGGTCTCCGCCGACAAGCGATCAACCTTGAGAATACCGTTCTCGATGGAACCGCCTGGGATAGCTCCGCTCCGGGCGGCCTTGGCCAAACGCTCCATGGATTCTGTCAATTTGGCCTTGCGATCATCGAGCCAGACCTCAGGCTCGAACGGCATCGTCAGGCGTGGCGACGCCTTTGCCGCTTCTATTGGCACAAGCGCTTGTTTCAGATCGGCGTAACGTCGGGAATGGGAGAGCCAGATATCGCCAGATCGGAAGGCTTCACGCACCTGGAACAGAACGGCGACCTCCCATAGCCGATTGTCTTTTGGGTCTTGAACATTGAGGTGGCGATGCCATTTCGAGGTTCGGCGCAGGAAGCCAACCTGACGGGGCGCATTGGTTTGATCATCGGCGATGACCTTTGTAGCTTGTATCAAAGGGGCCGCCACCGGCGCCGCACCGATGTCGAGCGCCCGCAGCATTCTAGGGCCATACCGCCGGAACCGATGGTACCCGTGAACGACATGAGTCAGGGCATCAGCCGCCATCGTGTCAGTCAACTCTGCAGCTGTTGTCACCATGCATTCGAGGTGAGACCAACCGCACGTAACGTCAATGGCCGCTTCAAGAGATGCGCCATCCGCCTTTGCCACCAGCAAGGCAGCGCCCAAATCCTTGAAGGAGCGCAAGGTCTCGCGCAGCGAAGATCGGGCGTCCGCGATACGTGCATCGGACAGCCTTTTCGCATCCCGCCAGGTCTTGCCAACAATCCGGTCGTGGGTCTCGATTACGGCGTCGGCAATGGCCGCCGTCCATTCCACCGCGCAGACAGCGAGGATTGCCAGACGCCGATCGCTGGTAATGTCTCGCAAACCGTCGGCAAAGTAGCGCTCGCCTTGGCGGCGAAGACGGGTGACACGGTGTGGTGGTACGTCGACCAAAATGTCCGGTGAGAGGCTTATGCCCTGCAGAAACTCCAACCGATCCAGAAGCCGCGATGCTCCCGCCGAGTTGCTGCCCACCTCGAAACGGCGAAGCCAGATAAACCGGGTGACATTGCCATCTGCAATCTCGGTCAACAGCGCATCCAGGCGTTCTTTCGTTCCATCGTCGATCCTGTTGGCGATCCGGCTTTCAATCCGGCGTTCCGCCGATACCAGCGCATCTGCACAAAGCCGTTCGATAACCGAGACACCGGGCAGGATCGTATGCGTCCGGCGGCACTCTTCAACAAAGCGGCGAGCTAGATCTTCGCTGGAACGGGCGGTTTCGGCTTCGCATTCAAGCCACGCTTTGAGACTGCGGGCGCCTTGGCCTGAGAACATCTTGAAGCCGTAAACCACACGAAGGTTGTGCAAATGCTGCTGGCGGGTTTGGCGGCGTGCGGCATATGGCAGGACATCGCCTGCACTCAACCCCAACTGAGCGGCGATGAAGCGCAGTATCTTTTCTGGAATAACCTCGTCGGATGACAATAGCCGCCCAGGATACCGCAACGCGCAGAGCTGCAATGCAAAGCCGATCTTGTTCTCTGGCCGCCGCCGTTCGTTGATGTGTTCGATATCGTCGTCTGCCAGCGTGTAATGCCGCAGCATAACCGCTTCGTCAGTCGGCAGGTCAAAAAGCGCCGCACGCTGGCGCTCGGTCAGTATGGTGCGATGCGCCATGTTTCTTTTGCTTTCTCTTTGGGGATTGCTTATCGATGATTGTGTAATGGATTAAGGAATACATGCCATGCCCGAAAGCTGGGGTTTCCTCCGCACATCTCAAACGTTCGTTTGTGAAACATGCTGATCGGATATGCACGCGTCTCCAAGGCCGATGGCAGCCAGTCCCTTGACTTGCAAAGGGACGCTTTGATCGCTGCGGGTGTAGATGAAGAGCAGATCTATTCCGATCAGGCCTCAGGTAAGAAAAACGACCGCCCGGGTCTCGAAGCGTGCCTGAAGGCTCTACGCGAAGGCGATGTCCTGGTGATCTGGAAACTGGACAGAATGGGCCGCAGTCTGAATCATCTGGTGAAAACGACGACCTTACTGTCAGAGCGGGGTGTTGGCCTGAAGGTGCTCACAGGCCAGGGAGCACAGATCGACACGACCACCGCAGCCGGTCGGCTGTCATTTGGGATCTTTGCCGCGCTCGCCGAATTTGAAAGCGAGTTGATCCGGGAACGCACCATGGCAGGGTTGCAGGCTGCCCGCGCGCGTGGTCGCAAAGGTGGTCGAAAGTTCGCACTCACCAAAGCCCAGGTCCGGATGGCGCAGGCAGCTATGGCGAACAGGGACACGTCCGTTTCTGAGCTGTGCCGTGAACTGGGCGTGAAGCCTGTAACTCTGTATCGATACGTCGATCCCAAAGGCAATCTGCGCGACTACGGGAAACGCGTGCTGGGCACTTAGGGTGTCATTCTGCACTCAGCCGGAGCAGACCCCTAGATCGGCAGTGTCATGGCTGACGGTGCCTACGACACACGGAAATGCCACGACGCAATTGCTGACCGTGGTGCCCACGCCGTTATCCCGCCACGCAAGAACGCAAAGCCATGGAAGACCATCACCGCCGGAGCCGTGGCGCGAAACGAGGCCCTGCGCGCGGCGAAGTGCCTGGCTCGCGCGCTCTGGCGACGATGGAGCGGATACCACCGCCGAAGCAGTGTCGAGACGAAAATGAACTGTGTCATGTCGCTGGGGCATCGCCTTATAGCGCGGGACTTTGACCGTCAGGTCGCGGCACTCCCAGTCCGCATCGCCGTCCTGAACGGATACACTGCACTCGGCATACCCGTTACGGAAGCTGTGGGATAAGTTTATCCGGGGAAAGGGCAACCACGGCCATCACCCCATTTGCAAAACAGACTCCCTCTACCACAGAAAGACAACTTATCTGCCGGTGATCGTGGGAAACATGCTGACATGTTCCTCCCCGGTCGCGAAAACTCTTTCTAAATAACGAGGCACCCTCCAGCCGCAAGGATCCTCTTTGACATGCGCGCTGAAGAGCGCGGTCAACCGATCCTTGCCGATATTTTTGGCGTGGTGCATCAGGCCTCCCCGCCAGCGGGGAAATCCGTAGCCGTGAATCATTACTAGGTCGATGTCTTGCGGTTTTTCTGCTACGCCTTCGTCAAGGATATCGCAGGCTTCCGCCACCATTGTGAGCAAGAGCCTTTCTACGATTTCGTCAGCTGAGAACTCGCGGCGAGTGAAGTTCATTTCTTCTGAGACACGGAGTATTTCGCTAGCGACCAGCTCCGAATGTGAGGGTTTGCCGTCTGGCCCATAGTCGTACCATCCGGCGCCCGATTTGCGTCCTAGGCGTTTGTGCTTTTCGACCAGCCGCTCGACCAAGGGCACGTGACCACAGCAGTTCCCTTCGGCAACTGCCTTGCGACGGATATTCGCGTAGGCGATGTCCAGCCCCGACATGTCCTGTGCAGCATATGGACCCATCGCCATACCGAATCCGCGCATAGCCGCGTCGATCTCGTCGACATTAGCCCCCTCCACCAGAAGGCGATTAGCGGCGCGACGGTAGCTCGACAAAATTCGGTTTCCGATGAAGCCATCGCAAACACCAGACAGTACCGGGATTTTACCAAGCCTGTGCGCCAGCACAAGTGCTGCACCTAATGTTCCGTCTGACGTTCGGTCGCTCCTGACGACTTCCAGAAGTTTCATAATATGCGCAGGACTGAAGAAATGCATCCCTACAAAGCGTGCCGGGTGTTTCAACCCATCAGAGAGCCGATTTACATCGAGATAGGATGTGTTTGTGGCAATGATGGTCTCGGGTGGCAGTGCGCCTTCGAGTTCGGTCAGGATCGCGGTCTTAACCGCAAAATCCTCGAAGGCCGCCTCGATTGCTAGATCGGTTGGTGGCAGAGCGTCATAGCCTGAGACCGTAACCAGCCGGTCTTCAACCGTCTTTGCCGCATCGACGGACAGAATACCGCGACTGATACCCTGATCAATCAGCTTTTGCAGGTTTTTACTGGCCCACTCGGCGGACGAGGCACTACGTTCGACGACAGTCACCGAGATCCCTGCGGTCGCCAGCGTGTACGCAATAGCTGCGCCCATATTGCCACCACCGACCACGATGGCGGTTTCAGCATCTCGGGAAGGTCGGGGGTAGGCGCGCCCCTTGTTGGTTGCGGTACGCTCGGTGAAGAAAACGTGCCTAAGGGCCCGCGCCTGATCCGAGGTACGAAGGTCCAAAAACGCAGAGCGCTCGCTGGCTAGTGCGTCGTGCAGCGGCGTCGTCGCACTGGTCGCGACTAGGTTCACCGCAACCTGCGGGGCATTCTGGCCAGGCATACGCCGCGCTACATGCGCTCGGGCGACTTCCGCTGCGACGTGGTTTGGCTTTGGTGAAGGAAGATTGTCGGGTGCCTGTGCCGCCTCAAGTACATCGTCATCGAGAGCTATGGCCGCGCCAAGCGGGTCATCGGCTAGCAGCTGGATCAGTCCCATTTTCAGTGCCTGCTCGGCGGAAACAGCCTTCCCGGTGACAATCATGTCAAGCGCAGCTTCAATACCGATAAGTCGCGGCAGTCTTTGGGTTCCCCCTGCGCCAGGCACGATCCCCAAGTTTACCTCTGGCAAGCCCAGTTTGGCAGAAGTTGAGGCGATGCGATAGCAGCAAGCCAGAGCAATCTCTAGTCCCCCACCAAGCGCAGCCCCGTTGATTGCTGCGATAGTAGGAATCGGGAGGTGTGCAAGTTGCATCAGCACATCATTTAGTTGTGGATCAACAGGCAACTTACCGAATTCCTTCGCATCCGCGCCCGCGACGAAGGTCGTTCCTGTGCCGGTGATAATCAGCCTGGTAGCCCCAGTTTCGAGGACTTTGAAGATACAGTGTTGTATTCCAGCCCGAACCTCCGCGTTGATTAGGTTAAGCGGCGAATTGTCTATGGTCAGAATTGCTGCGTCATTTGAGAAGCTTAATTCAACAGGCATGGGCATCCTCACAGCACTGGCGCGCGATTGCGCGAGATAAATTTGGTAATGAGATAGCCTTCGAAGGTTTCCGTCCCGCCTTCAGTCCCATAGCCGCTGTCTCTCACGCCTCCAAACGGAGTCTCGGGCAGAGCGAGGCCGAACTGGTTGATGCTTACCATACCTGCCTGCAAACCCGCAGCTGCTTTATCTGCACGCTCTAACGAATTGGTAAAGACATAGGACGCCAGCCCGAAGGGTAGCCCGTTGGCCCGCGACAGTCCGTCCTCTATGTCACGAAAAGACGAGACGACAGCAATCGGGCCGAAGGGTTCTTCGCGCATCAAGTCAATGTCGTCGTTGGGCGTATCGACGATTGTCGGGGCATAGAAGTTACCATGATTTCCAAGCCTTTTGCCTCCCGTCAACACCCGTGCGCCGTTTTCGCGGGCATCCTCGACGAGCTTTTCCATCGCATTCACGCGTCCGCGATGACACAATGGTCCCATCTGCGTGCCTTCGGCTAAACCAGCGCCCACCTTTACGCTCTCAAATGCTGAAACTAGTTCGGACAGAAATCGATCGTAGATGCCTTGTTGTACGTAAAACCGGGTTGGGGCGATGCACACCTGGCCTGCATTGCGCAGCTTGTTGACCGCCAAGGCGCGCGCCGCGGCCGTGGCATCGGTGTCGTCGAACACCAATACGGGCGCGTGACCGCCGAGCTCCATCGTCGCCCGCTTCATATGGCGGCCAGCCAATTCTGCCAGATGCTTGCCCACCTCGACCGAACCGGTGAAGGTGATTTTGCGCACCTCGGGGCGCGCAATTAGAGTTTCCGAAATGAAGGCCGCATTACCCCAGACAAGGTTCAGACAGCCTTCGGGCAATCCTGCATCCAGCAGATAGCGAGCAATTGCCATGCAACCCGCCGGAGCCTCTGCCGGGGCTTTTAAGATCATCGTGCAACCTGACGCAAGCGCCGCCGCGACCTTGCGTACCGCTTGGCTCAGCGGAAAATTCCAAGGCGTGATGGCAAGGCAGACGCCTATCGGTTCGCGCACGACAAGCTGCTGTACCCGCGGGCTGCGTGATGGAATGATGCGCCCATAAATGCGCCGACATTCCTCGGCGTGCCAGTCAACGTGGTCAGCCGAGGCGCGGACCTCAGCCAAAGCCTCAGCCAGCGGCTTGCCTTCATCGAGAGTGATCCAGCCAGCGATCAGTCTGTCATTTTGGCGCAGCAGGTCGGCAAACCGCCGCAAAATCGCACTTCGTTCCATGGGAGAGCTGTTTTTCCATCGGCGAAAAGCTGATTCGGCCGAGTGAACCGCATGGTCTAGATCTGCGGCGCTAGCCTGCGGAATCTGTCCGATAGTTTGCCCGTTTGCAGGGTTTATGACTGCACGATCCTCTGGCGTGGGAGAAGCGATCCAGTCTCGTCCGATGAGGTGCTGGATGGTCGGATAATTCATTTCTTTCATGGCATTATGCCCTCGCTTAGTTGTGTCATCCGCAGGATCCGGCACGAATGGGACTAGGTGGACGACCTTAATTTTCCGCATAGCGGGAAAGTTTACCGCAGTATTGACTCGGACGTTATCGATCGTTTAGGTGTGTTTCAAGACGCATAATTCTTTCCGAGGAGGGATATCGTGAGACCAAGGAAAGACCGCACCAAGGATGCCGAGAAACAGGATCGCGATTTTGTCACGGCGTTGGCGCGCGGCTTGGAGCTGTTGCGGGCCTTTCGGCGGGAAGGGGAGGCTCTGGGGAACGGTGAGTTGGCCGAGCGCACTGGCCTGAGCAGATCGACGGTCTCCCGGCTGGCCTATACACTGAACAAGCTGGAATACCTCAGCTACGACCCGGATACAGCACGTTATCGACTGGCCCCTCCAGTGCTTTCGTTGGGTTTCTCCTGCCTTGCAGGGATTCCGCTGCGGCAACTGGCGAAGCCCTTTATGCAGGAGCTGGCTGATTACACAGGCATGCCGGTGGCCATGGCCAGTCGTGACCGGCTATCGATGGTCTATCTGGAGCGGTGCAAGGGCACTAATGCCGTCACGCTGGCGATCGAGGTTGGTGCCCATATTAAACTGGCCACGACCGCGGTTGGTCGCGCCTGCATAGCGGCGCACGACCCGGATGAGCGGGCCAGAATTCTGGCCCTTGTGGAGGAACATGAAGGCGACAACTGGCCGAATGTGCAGCCCGGAATCGAAGCAGCTATCGCAGACTACCAACAGCACGGTTACTGCACGTCCTTCACGGAGTGGAAACGTGATGTGAACGCTGTAGCGGTGCCCTTCGTGCCGAAGGACGGCTCACCCATTATTGCCTTCAACTGCGGTGGCCCTTCGCAAACCCTTACGCGCGACTGGATCGAAAGCGACGTCGCGCACCGCCTTGTCGATCTTGTCCGCCGCGTTGCGGCGGTCGCACCCTGAACAATAGAGAGCATCATGGCCCTTGATAAAGATACCCTTTCCCAGTTTCTCGACGCGCTCGACCGCTTCGTGAAAGAGCGACTAATCCCTTACGAGGATCGCGTCGCCGACGAGGATGTGATTCCGCCGATGCTGGTCGATGAAATCCGCATGATGGGCCTTTTCGGCATGTCGATCCCGGAAGATTTCGGCGGGCTCGGCTTGTCGATGATAGAGGAAGTGCAAGCCGCTTTCGTTCTTGGCCAGGCTTCGCCTGCGTTCCGGTCGCTAGTTGGCACCAACAACGGGATCGGCTCTCAGGGAATCATCATCGATGGAACCGACGAGCAGAAGGCGCAGTATCTACCAGCTCTCGCGTCCGGAGATATGATCGCATCCTTCGCCCTAACCGAGCCAGATGCTGGGTCGGATGCTGGCAGTCTGCGCACTACGGCGCGGCGTGACGGTAACGATTTCCTTCTGAACGGCACGAAACGCTACATTACCAATGCACCGCGTGCCGATCTATTCACGGTTTTTGCCCGGACCAATCCAGAGGCGGAAGGTTCTGCCGGCGTAAGCGCCTTTCTCGTCGAGGCAGGGACGCCAGGCATAACGCTTGGCCAGCCTGACAGGAAGATGGGGCAGAAGGGCTCGCACACATGCGACGTCATCCTTGACAATGTCCGCGTGCCTGCCGCGAACATTATCGGCGGGCCGGACCGTCTGAACAAGGGCTTTAAGACAGCAATGAAAGTCCTTGACCGGGGCCGACTGCATATTTCTGCCGTCTGTGTGGGCGCCGCCGAACGGCTGATCCGTGACAGCCTATCCTATGCGATGGAACGCAAACAATTCGGTGAACCCATCGCTGAAAAGCAACTGATCCAAGCCATGCTGGCTGACAGTCGCGCCGAGGCCTTCGCAGCGCGTTGCATGATCGAAGAAACAGCACGCCGCAAGGACGCTGGTCAGAACGTGTCGACTGATGCTGCCTGCTGCAAGATGTTTGCCAGTGAGATGGTAGGTCGAGTGGCCGATCGCGCAGTGCAAATCCACGGCGGTGCAGGATACATGGCCGAATATGCGGTCGAGCGCTTCTATCGCGATGTGCGTCTCTTCCGCATCTACGAGGGGACAACCCAGATTCAGCAAATACTGATCGCGCGGAATATGATCCGCACTGCAGCAGCTTAACAGGAGCGAAGACAAACTATGGACTTCAATTTCCTTTCCACCCCGAGGATCGTCTGCGAGAGCGGTGGGCTTGGCCGGATCGGCAGCCTGATGCAAGATTTGTCTTGCACCCGTGCGCTGGTCGTGACGGACCCGGGCATATTGGCCTGTGGTTTTGCGGACGAGGCAGCCGCCTCACTTAGGGCTGCTGGCATCGAGGTTGAGATTTTTCATAAAGTCGAAGCGGACCCCCCGATCGCTGTCGTCGAGGCCGCGGTAGAGGTCGCGCGGGCCTTTGGTGCTGACGGAATCATCGGACTTGGCGGCGGCAGTTCACTGGACACTGCCAAGGTCATCGCAGCGGCGGTAGCCAACGATCAACCGATTACGGACATGATCGGGATTAATCAGGTCACCGATAAACGCTTGCCACTGATCCAGGTGCCAACCACGGCAGGGACCGGATCAGAGGTAACATGGGTGTCCGTGCTGACTTCGGAAAGCCACGAAAAAAAAGCGGTATATGCACCGCAGCTTCTGCCTGACGTTGCCTTGCTAGATGCAAAGCTAACATTGGGAATGCCTCGTCACATCACAGCGGCCACGGCGTTAGACGCAATGGTTCACGCCATTGAGGCAGTAACCAGTCGCACCAGAAAGAATCCCATTTCCGATGGAATGGCGGACAAAGCGCTGGTGCTTCTCGGTCAGAACTTACCAATCGTCATGGAAACGCCTTCGGACCTGTCAGCGCGAGAGGCCATGCTGTTGGGGGCGACACTGGCTGGGATGGCCTTCATTAATGCCAGCGTGGGGGCGATTCATGCCTTGTCATACCCACTTGGAACAGGTTTCAAGGTTCCTCACGGGCACGCAAACGCTCTGGTCGCAGGACCAGTGATGAGGTTCAACATGCCCGTTGCAGAAGCTGAATATGCTCGTCTATCGCGGTTACTACTGCCCTCGCGGCCTTTCAACTCTGATGCGGCTGCGGCCCATGGCCTGATCGACGAGATGGAACGGATGCTAGTCGAAAGCGGACTTGAGTCTCGACTTTCTGGTGTCGGAGTGACCGAGGCAGCCATTCCCGGAATGGCTAATGAGGTCGTGACCGGTATCACGCGATTGCTGGAGACCAACCCGCGCGACATGACAGCCGAAGATGTGTCGCGCCTCTATCAGGAGGCGCTTTGATGGCTGGCTCATTGGACGGGATCAAGGTGGTCGACCTCAGCCGCGTGCTGGGCGGGCCTTACTGCACCCAAATGCTTGCGGATCATGGCGCTGAGGTCATCAAGGTGGAGCCGCCTCTGGGCGACGAGACCCGCAGTTGGGGCCCGCCTTTCAATGATGAACTCAGCGCTTATTTCTCTGGCGCCAACCGCAACAAGCGGTCCATCGCTATCGATCTGCAGCAACCGGAAGGGCGCGACCTGATTTTGCGGTTTCTTCAGGATGCGGATGTTTTAGTTCACAATTTTAAGTCTGGTACTCTTGAAAAATGGGGGCTTGGTTATGCTGATGTTCTC
The DNA here is from genome assembly GCF_028890025.1 of Phaeobacter sp. PT47_59. Classification (NCBI taxonomy): domain Bacteria; kingdom Pseudomonadati; phylum Pseudomonadota; class Alphaproteobacteria; order Rhodobacterales; family Roseobacteraceae; genus Phaeobacter; species Phaeobacter sp. PT47_59. The sequence continues at coordinate 61,024 of NZ_JARCJL010000016.1, read as the reverse complement.
AGGGCACGTTTTCCTAGACTGGTACTCTGCCATGTGACTGGATTTGGTTCCGATGGCCCACTTGGCGGTTTTCCCGGCTATGACGCCGTGGTACAAGCTATGACGGGCCTCATGAGCATCAACGGCAATCCCTCCGAAGGCCCGACACGCATGGGTACGCCCATCGTGGACATCGGCACCGGTCTGATCGCCTGTAACGCTATTCTCGCCGCACTTTTGGAACGGGGCCGGTCCGGATTGGGCCAAGCCATCGAAGTGCCGCTATATGATTGCGCGATCAGCATGATGCATCCCCAAGCGGCTAATTCCCTCATGTCCGGACAGATACCAATGGCGACCGGCAATGGGCATCCAAATATCGTACCATACGACATGTTCGAAACAAGTAATGGCAAACTCTATCTGGCTATCGGTAACAATGGTCAGTTCGCAAAACTCTGTGACGTGCTTGGCCTACCTGAGGTGCCCTGCGATCCACGATTTGCCGACAATGCCGCGCGTCTTGCGCATCGGTCAGAGATGACAGAGGTCTTGTCAGAGTGCCTGGTGCAACATGACGCCTTCAAACTTGAGCCGGTGCTTTTGAAAGCTGGGATTCCCGCCGGAGTCGTTCGGAATGTGAATGAAGCGTTGGAGCATCCACACACCCGACATCGCGGCATGGTGGTATCAGTTGGCACCTACCGCGGCACCGGCGTGCCAGCACGCTTGTCGCGTACCCCCGGAGCGGTTCGCGCGGCACCGCCTCGCTTCGGGCAGCATAGTAGGGAGTTGCTTAGCGAGGCTGGACTGACAGAAGCTGAAATCGATAGATTGACTCAAGCGAATATCGTTCGAGAAGAACCGCGGATGCGCGAGACGACCTAAGCCGAAATTTCAGCTCAAGCGGACGATCGTGAAAAAGTTCAGGGAGGCCAAGATGGAAAGACTGCTCATATCACCGGACCGGATACCCGAATGGATTCCCGGCACGACTACGTTGGACAGTTCCGGGTGCAACTGGAACGGCATTACCCTGAAGGGCTATCGTTATGAGCGACAAGACGCGGCAATTCCCCCCATGCGCGACTATATGATTGTTGCATATGATGGCGCGCCAACCACTATGCGCCGCACGAGTGGCGGCCCATGGCAAAGCGCGCGCGTAGAGAAAGGTAGGATTTCCTTGCTCACGCGTGCAGAGGAATCCACTTGGAGTTGGTCCGAGCCTATCACGGTTAGACACGTCTATCTCAGTCACAGTGAACTCGAAAACACGGCCCTTTCGGTCTTTGATCGTGACCCGAAGTCCATTGAGATCAATGATTGTCTGTCTGCGAAGGACCCCTGTATCCTGAACTGCATCCAATTGCTAGAGAATGAGCTAAAGAACGGTGGAATCGGCCAGAGATTGATCATCGACGCCCTGCGCATCCAGATCGCCGTTCACCTTCTGCGTCAGTACGCCAAGGTCTCTTTGACCAGCGACGCAAACTCGAACTTCAGCCCTGCTCAAAGGCAGAGAATCATCGATCTCGTTGAAAGCTGCTTAGGTGAAAACCTCAGTCTGGAAGACATGGCCGCATCTATCGGTTTCAGCCAGTTTCACTTTTCGCGTCAGTTCAAGGCGGAGTTTGGGTTGGCACCGTATGCATATGTTTTGCGCAAGCGAATATCGAAGGCCCAGGAGATGCTGAGAAAGGGTAATGCCCCCCTGAAAGTGGTCGCGCTTGACTGCGGTTTTGCAGATCAGAGTCATTTTAGTCGAACTTTTCGAAAAATGACAGGCGCGACCCCCGCCGAATTCCGGCGCATGGCATAATTACCGGAAAACTATTCCTTCCTATCGCTGTCACGCACCAGAGACAAAGAAATGTTGAGCCCGTAACGCTGCAATGAATGTACCAGAAACAGAATTTAAACCACGATTTGCCTTCGAACGCAGGATTTTCTTTGGCGACTGTGACCAGCTGGGAATCGCCTTTACTGGCCGGATCACGAATTTCGCGCTGGAAGCGATCGAGACTTTCTGGGACGATTTGCTTTCAGGCCGGGGCTGGCTTTTTCTACTCACGGAAAGAAACACGGCCATGCCTTTTGTCTCTATGGACCTACAATTCCATGCGCCGGTGAAAGCAGGCGCGAACCTAGCATGCGAGGTCTATGTGGTCCATGTCGGGGAAAGTTCAGTTGGTCTAAAAGTTGTCGGCCGTCAGCATGACTTGATTTGCTTCGAATGCGAAACGAAGTCAGTTTTCCGAGATGCTTCAACATTTGGAAAAGTCAAAATTGAAAGCTCAATTCGGCAGATTTTGCTCGCGGAAGTGGGTTCGGAAAATCAAACAGTGAGCTAGCAACCTTTGAGGTTGCCGCCTGTAATCAAAGAGGTTTTTCGCCCCGTTTGCGTGTGACCGAGTGCAAATTTCTATCTGGCCTTCAAGAATGGCATTTTGAAAAGCCGCGGCCAGAGACGAAGGTCAGCGGATGAGGTCTGAAGTGGTCCCAGGAAACCGGACAGTCAGCTAAGGTGTTTCCCGAACCTTTGAAGGGATACGAACATGGCAAAGCGCCGGAACTTTACAGATCAGTTTAAGGCCAAGGTGGCGTTGGAAGCGCTGCGTGGCGACAAGACCGTGCAGGAGATCGCGGCGAAGCATCAGTTGCACCCAAATCAGGTCAGCACATGGAAGCGGCAGGCCATCGAGGGCATGGCCGATGTGTTCTCGGGTGGCAAGCAGAGCGGCCCGACCGAGGCGGAAGTAAAGGAACTTCACGCCAAGATCGGGAGGCTGGCGGTCGAGAACGATTTTTTGTCGGAAGGGCTGAAGCGATGAGCCCTGGAAAGAAACGCGCGATGATCAACCGGGATCACCCCAAGCTGAGCATCAGCCAGCAGTGCAAGCTGGTGAGCCTGAGCCGGTCGGCGTTCTACTACACGCCCGCCGGGATCGACGCCGACACGCTGTCGATGATGAAAGAGATCGACCGGGTGTTCACCAAATACCCATTCTTCGGGTCGCGCCAGATCGCGGCCTATCTGCGCCGGGAAGGCATTGTTGTTGGCCGCCATCGCGTCAGGCGATTGATGGCGAAGATGGGTCTTGAAGCGGTCTACAAGCGCCCACGAACCAGCCAGCCGCATCCTCAGCACCCGGTCTTCCCGTATCTGCTGAGGAAGATGGTGATTGACCGACCGAACCAGGTCTGGTGCGCCGATATCACCTTTGTGCCAGTCAGAAATGGCTTCCTCTATCTGGTGGCAATCATGGACTGGGCGACGCGCAAGGTGCTGAGCTGGCGGTTGTCGAACACGATGCACGCCGACTTCTGCGTCGAAGCACTGAGCGAGGCCATCGCCAGGTACGGCCCGCCTGAGATCATGAACACAGATCAGGGATCGCAGTTCACCGGATCGGCCTGGATCACGACGCTGACCGAGGCGGGCGTGCGCATCTCGATGGACGGGCGCGGGCGTTACCTCGACAACATCTTCATCGAACGCCTCTGGCGATCCCTGAAGCAGGAGGCCATCTATCTCGAAGAAATCAATGAAGGCTTCCGGGCCCGTCGTGTCATCAAGGGCTGGATGGCATTCTATAACACCAGCCGACCCCATTCCGCGCTTGATCGGCAGACGCCGGACGACGCATATTGGGCAGGCTTGGAAGAGCGACACGCAGCATGAAACCTAAACCCGATACACCTTAGAAACGCTGCAAACCTGTCCGAAAAGATGGGACCACTTCAGTTTGAAATCTGGATGGATGACATGGTTCAGGCCTTCTTTTTTGCGAAAAACGAGAGTCCCAGCGATGCGAGCAGACTGAGCACAACTAGGATGACGAGGCCGATCGATGCCACGTAGGCCCATTCGAATTCACCGAAGGTGACCTTGTAGAAGAGCATGGAGATGGTTTCGGTCTGAACCCCGGGCCCTCCATTTGTCATGATGTTGACGAGGTCGAATATCTTGAAGCTCTCGACCACCCGAAGAACCAGCGCAATGACGATGACAGACTTCATGCGCGGAAGAATGATGGTCCTGAAGCTCTGCCAGTTCGACGCACCAAGCAGCTTTGCCGCCATTAGCTGATCTGGTGGAACACTCATCATGCCAGCGAGCAGCATCAGAAACATGAGCGGTGTCCATTGCCAGGTGTCAGCAACGATAATTGCGATCAAAGCCCGTGACGAATGGGTCAACCATGCGAAATTCGCGGGTAGCCCCAGATGCTCGTTGATGGGACCGGTGCTTTGAAACAGTAGGAAGAACATGAGCCCAACCACAGCAGGCACGATCATCATCGGCGTGAGCATGAGGGAGTAGAAAAAGCGGTAGCCGGGAAAACGGTTCATGAAGAGATAGGCGAGCGCCATACCCAACACAAACTGAATTGGCACAGCGACGACGATGATCAAAAGCGTCCGAAGAATGGCACCGTAAACGCGCGGGTCAGATGCCATGTAGGCTTAATTGTCACCCCAATTGAACAGCTCGTAAGCCATATACCAGGGCGTGCCTTCCAACGGCGTCCACCAGGTAAAGCTGAGGTAGATCTGCATCAGCGTCGGGAAAACGACAATGAACATCAAGAGGATGAGCGTCGGCGTCAGAAACCACCGCGCGAGGAGTTTTTTGTCTTTACCGACCCGGCGCCAATAGCTGCGACTTTCGTCCGATGTGTTGGGCTGTTCCACGGTCAGCTCTGAGAGATTGGTCATTGTTTCAAGGCTCCGAAGGTAAGACCACGTACGAGGTGTTTCTGGATTAGAAGTCCAAGAACGATCGGCGGAATGGCGGCGATGACGCCCAGCGCCGCTTTCATGCCGTACATCTGGTTGTCCAAGGCCGTGTTGAGCGAGGACATATAGACGGGAAGCGTGACCCAATCTTTCTGGGTGAGGATCAGTGCGAGTTGGTAGTCAGACCAATTCATGATGAAGACGAACAGCGTGCAGGTCGCCAAACCGGGACGCGCGATCGGCAGTGTGATTCGGTAGAATATCCGCCAGTACGAACACCCCGCGACGCGCGCGGCATCCTCGATCTCGACAGGCACTTCCTCGAAGAAGGTTTTCATGAGCCAGAAGGCGAATGGCAGTGTGACGATGCCGTAAATCAGCGAGATGCCCCACCATGTGTCTACTGCGCCAATGAAAGACCACATGACCATCAAAGGAATGATCACGGCAAGCGGCGGGAAAAGACGGAGCTGCAGCAAAGAGAGAGGTAGCTTCTGGGCCACGCCGAAACGAGCAACCGCATAGGAAGACAGCGTCCCGGCAATGACGGCAATCAGCGTGCCGCAGACCGAGGTGACGAGACTGGAAAAAAGAGGCTTGGCGAGCGTCTTTTCGATGGTGACCGCCAGACTATCCACATGCCCCTGAAGCAGGAACACATAATTGTCCCAGGTTGGCTGGGTTGGAAACCAACGCACGCCTGCGACGGTCGTCCACTCCGAATAGGGTTTAAACGACATCGCCGTCATCCAGACCAAGGGGTACAGGACGACCGCAGACGCAAAGAGGAGCACGGCATATTTCGCCGCAAGTGTATAGAACGGGGGTTTCACGTCAGGTCCCTTCTGCAGAAGTTGCCACCCGGATCGTCAGGGGTGATCCGGGTGGCTGGGATTTGTATCAGATGTTCTCGACGACCGTCGGCCAGGATGCCCGACTTGCCTTGATCGCGTCGCGGATACCGTTGCGCTCCTGGCGACGGATGATCCGCTCCCATTTGCTCTGGACCGCATCCATCGCTTCCTTCGACGTCTTCTGGCCGGTCAGTGCCGCCTGAAGCTCTTCGTCGAGCGCAGTATCAAGGGCCGATTGTCCAGCGAAGTTCAGCGTCGGAACGCCGGTTTCGATCGAGGCCGGGATCGCATCCGTCGTGTACGGGAAGTAGGTATCGATCACGAAGGGCTCCACCAGGTTTGCTTGCTGGAACGGATCGAATGTGCCGCTCGGGTTCGAGACCATCCACGTGAACATTCGGGTCGAGCTGAGCCACTGGAGGAAAAGATAAGCCGCTTCCGGGTTAGCGCTCTTGCTCGATACCCAGGACGTAATCGAGTAATACAGCGCCGAGCGCCGCACGAGCTTGTCACCCACAACCCGACCAACAGGTCCGTGACACCCGAGCATTCCGGTCGACTTGGATTTCGGTGTCCCATCTGCATTGTAGCCGTCGCCGAATTTGCCGACCGCCGTGTAGGTGCCGGACTGGGGCGTGCGGCAATTCCAGATCGCTGCAAAGCTCTCGGCGAAGGTGAAGGTCAAGGCGTCCGGCGGAGACCATTCGAGCGAACGGACGTGTTCTTCGGTGCACTGAATAGCAAGATCCGTGTTCATCTGCGGATTGCCATCTTCGTCAAAGAAGTAATAGTTCGGGGCGTCCATCGAGGCGAGGCGCATGTAGAACGTCGAGAGGCCCCAGAACGGGCTCATCAGGTTGCCGTTCCCGTACATCGTGCCGTATCCAAAGTCCTTGCCGGTGAAGAATTTGGAGATGGCATCCACCTGTTCCCAGGTGTCCGGTGTCCGAAGCTCATAGCCGACTTCGCTGAGGAACGCCTCTTGAACCTCAGGCTTCTCGTAAAGGCCCTTCAAATAGTACCAAGTCTGGAAGTCGCCATCGAGCGCGAATGAATAATACTTGCCGTTATAGGTGTAGAGGAGCTGTTCCACTTCCTTGGTGCTCACACCGCGTTCCGGGTCGCCCCAGTCAGGTTGGTACTTCGTTACATAATCAGTGCAATCCAGTGCGCCACCAGACGCGACGAGATCACCGGTCGAGTTCCAAGGGCCGGAATAGACGTCGATAGAGCCGTCTCCCGTGGTCACATCCTGCATCACCTTGGTGAAAATATCGGTCGAAGACGCACCGACAACCTCCACTTCAATGCCGGTCTCTTTCTTCCACAAATCCAAAGCCGAGGGGGCCCCTTCCGGGAAACCCGTGCGCAGCTGACCGATCGCGTTGTCGGGCATCATGATGGTGATTTTCTCGGGTGCCTTGCCTGCCTAGCGCAGTGCTTTGATCCCTTCGATCGCGCGCCCCTCCGACATGGTGCCGTCGTATTGAAAGCGTTCGGCTCCCGCAAAGCCGGTCGGGCCGCCGATCATGCCAGCGCCCAGCTCCTGGGCCGACGCCATACGTGGCAACATCAGGCCGGATCCGAGTAGCATCGGCGAGAGCGACGCTGCCGCTGTGGATTGCAGGAAGCTCCTGCGATTCAAGTTTCGTTTCGTTGTCATTTTTGGTCCCTGTTAGGTTGTTGAAGACAAAGAACTTCCGTTTCGGGCCGCGATGCGGTCCGGGGTACGCTTGGTTTGATCAAGCTGGTCTTGGTTGGGTTGGGGCCGCGCCGGTTTACGGAACGGCTTGGTGCTGGAACTTGGGTTGCTGTCCCAAGCTCCCAATCATCGCATTGGCGATTTCAGGACTAACGCGACTGGATGACATATCCACTGGATCAGATTTGGAGAGAACGTAATCTCCACAGGGGTTGGCATAGATGCCTGCACAGGCCCACCTGCCGGGCATTTGTTCCAATTCCAGAGTGTTGAATTTGATGATCGCGCGAAGTGTCTTGCGGTCAGTCTCCAGACCATCCTGCGACAGGGTCGTCATGACGCAGCGCGGTGTAGGAATGGAGACAATCATTCTTGTTTCCCCAATCTTCAGCATTCGGTTGAGCCAACTTTGTTCAACAAACCCGGTTTCGTCCGTGTCGATCAGAATGTTGGGGCGATAGCGTCTGTGATCGAAACTATCGAGAAGAGACAAGGCAGCGAGCCGACGCAGGGTGGCCGTGGTCATGATGTGGACAGGGGCCAGGTCCTGAAAGTTTCCATTACCAGCCAGCTTCGGCACCATGCCACCGAGTTCGAAAAGCACGACATCATTTGTGCCCTCGACCTTTACTTTGCGGTGTTCCGTCCACTCCGTCGCCTCTTGGCCAGGTAGGACCCGCCAGATCAGCTCACTCTTCGGCTGAACATCGTAATCAGTTGTAAGACGCACTTCCCGCTCGAACAGACGTGAGAGCTTTTCGTCAATCTTGGGATCGACGCTCGTCACCCTTGTCTGGTCCGGAAATGTAATCTCGATCGGCTTCACACCATTGGAAAAGTCTGGTTCTTCCAGATAGCGGGCGCTGCAATGAAGCAACTTTCTCCATTTTCGCGGAGACTTCGCACTCGCAATGTTCCCGCTTTCGACATCGAAAATGGCATAGCGTCGATCTCCCGCCAAACCTGTCGGAGTTATCCTCGCGGTTTCGATGCTTTCTCCTCCCATCGATTTGACGGGATATCGGTAGATCTTTTCTATCTTCATAATCTTCCTGTCACACGAAGGGTTACATTTAGGGGGGTAAAAGCGTCAGAGGTCCAAGACGAGTTTTTCGCCTTTGGCTCTCGAAACACAGGCCATCATTACATCATTCATCGCCTGCTCGTCGGGAAACAGGACGCTATCCCTGTGCTCGACTTCACCGTCCACCACCGGAACTTCGCAGGTTCCACAGGTGCCTTCACGGCAAGAACAGAGAACTTCGATACCTGCCTCAGTTAAGACCTGCAGCAGAGATTGGTCTGCAGGCACAAACAGGTGCAAACCACTTTGTCGCAATTCAACTTCGAATGCCCGCGGCTTGTCCATATCCGACGTATCCAACGGCTCGAAGCGCTCCATGTGGAATGATCCTGGCGCCCATTTTTCACTCAGCGTTTCCGCCGCGGCCAGCATGGGTAGCGGTCCACAGCAATAAATCCTTGTGTCAGGGTCAGGCGTCTCCAACAGGGTCTCAAGCGGGAGCATCCCGAACTGATCCTGCGGCCAAAGGTGAACATGTTCACCATACATGGTTTCGAGTTCGGCCGCATAAGCCATAGATTCCAGTTCGCGCCCGCCATACCAGAGGTCCCAGTCAGAACCATTGCGAACGGCTTCCCGGATCATCGGCAGCAAAGGTGTAATCCCGATCCCACCCGCGATGAAGAGATAGCGTTTTCCGGCGACAAACGAAAAGTTGTTACGAGGTGCCCCGATCAAAAGCTTTGTACCACAACCGAGCGCATCGTGAACAAACGCCGAGCCTCCTCTACCGGGATCAGCTCTAAGGACAGCGATCCTGTAAGAATCCCGCTCGGTGTGATCCCCGCAGAGCGAATACTGGCGAACGATGTCGCCGTTGCAGTGAACATCAATATGCGCGCCTGGTGTCCAGGCCGGGAGCAGGTCTCCATTTTCGGACACAAGCTCGAGCTCCACTACACCCGCGCCAGGTGTGGCCCGGGACCGGACGACCATACGAATTTGGTCTTCATTGACGTTCATACTGTTTGTTCCTGGCAGTCTTCGTTGTGGACGCGAAGCGCGGGAGCACCGCGCTTCGGCCAAATTTCACTCGTCTCCGTCGGCGAAAACGAGTTCCGCACCAACAGTCAGCTTTCCTGATTTCTCAATCGAAGCGTAGGCACCGGCACAGGCCCATTTGCCCGGTCCGAGTGCCTCGACTTCGAGCGTGTTCAGGCGTGCAATTGTTTGAAGGGTCTTGCGCGACCTCGGAAGTCCGACCCTTTTTTGTCCGAGCGAGGGCATCCCGCAACGGACGGTCGGGTATTCCATTTTCATCTTCACGTCGTCGAAAGAAATCGACTTGCCGGACCAGGTCTGTTCGACCAAGCCGACATCCGGTCCATCGAGAAGAATATTGGGACGAAACCGCATTGGATCGAAATCAAGGTCCGGTTCCTGCGTTTCGAAATAGTTCTGGGTCGAACGCGTGTAGATGTGGATCGGGGAAAGATCCATAAAGCTCTGAAAGCCTTCTTGTTCGGGAACCGCGCCCGCAAGTTCGAAACGGATCCAATCCTGTCCGTCGACTTCGCCCAACTTGCGCTGTTCGGTCCATTCGGTCGAGTTATGACCTTCGACGACCCGCCACATTGCCTCGGTTGCTGGCGTGCTTTGCACTTGTGTGACAAGGCGAACTTCGATTCCGAAGACTTCGCTCAGCGCGGCATTAAGGTCAGCATCGGTACTATTCATCACTTTGCCATCGGGGAAAGTGATCTCGATCGGCGGGAGTGGCTCGCCCAGTTTGGGTTCCTCGAGGTAGCGCGCCGAGAAATCCAGCATGAAGCCGAACTTTTGTAGCATCTTGGCCGTACAGATATCCCCGGTCGATACATCTTCGATCGCATAGCGACGATCACCCACGAGACCACCACTTGTGACTTCAACCGAGGATACTTCCTCCGGCCCGAAGGACTTCACCGGATATCTGTATATTTTTTGAATAGAAAAGGCGTTTTCTTGCGTCATATCTTACCATCTCCAAAGCATGAATATTGAACCGTTAGCCGGATTCATTCTCCGGCATTAACGGCAGAAAACCAGGTTACGCAGCTTTTCGGGCTGTGACCTGAATTTCGATATATTGCTCTTTTGTGAAAAGACACGGCACGCCGACCGCAGTGGCACACGGGTATTCTCCGCCCGTGAATGCAGTAAGCTGCGGCGCGATTTCGATGAATTTGGATGCGACTTCTCCGGTACCATCAAAATCTTTGAGGTAAACAATCCAGTCTAGGATATGCGATGGAGAACTTCCCGCTTCGATCAGAAGCTTCTCTATAATTTCAAGTACATAGGAAGTTTGCGCCTTAAGGTCTCCTTCCCCGACAATAGTTGCCTCGGGCCCATGGAACGGCGCGACCCCGCTCAGGAAAACCAATCCGTCATTTTCGGTGTAGGCATGAAAACCCAGCGCAATGGTGTTTTCAGGCGGCTGATAACCAACTTCAGGTGTTGCTCGATTAATCAAGATTAGCTCCGTCGCACGATATTACCCTGCGCAAAAAATAAATTCTGCGCTCACATTCAGGGAGTATTAATGAAGATCGACCCAGCGGGTCCTTCCTCGTGCTTCGAGGGTATGGCTTTACTATAAACGCAAATTCTCGCCCGTCAAGCCATCAATCCGCTCTGAGTTTGCGTAAAAATTAAACAAATGCCGACTTTTTGTGACCAAGTTTGCAGCTCACCGACGAAATCGACCACGCCATCAAGCTTGCGCGCATGCGAGATCAATAGCCTCGTGACAGGTCGATTTGGTTTCGAAGCGGCGCACCGCGAGCAAAGGCGTTCAGGCTTTCCAGGATGATGCCCAGAAGCCGATTATTGCTGCCGCGCCCCTTCCAGGCGATATGCGGCGCAATCTGAATGGAGGGATGCGTGTAGAATGCGTGACCGATCGGCAAAGACTCATGTTCAGTCACATCGAGCGTCGTACGCGCAACCTGTCCGCACTCTAGCGCCCTCGGAAGCGCCCCGACATCGATCACTGTCGCGCGAGCCCGGCGATATTCACGGACGATGTTGTTCACCTGGCGACTGATCGAGATATCGACCCCGGGCATCTCTCTTCGCAGAATTTCCGCAACCTTGTTTTCATCGTTCGGATTCACCGCCGAGAAGATCAGGCAAATTCCGACCGCTTCGACCTCAAGCACCCGCAGACGCCGTAGCCCAAAGCTTGCGAATCCCCTCCCCGCTCCAAAAAATCTTGGCGACTGACACGAAAATCATTGTGACGAGCGCCTATTGTTTTTTCCGAGAGCGATTGCAGCGGCATTTGTCCGCCCCACTCACTCAGCAGGAAACAGGCCCGCAAAATGCGTGGCAACTTCTCCTGGAGTGCTGATCCAGATATCATCACGATGGTCCATAATATGCGTCAAAGCGCGCCTCAACGCACGCAGACGATACGGCTGACCGATCACGAACGGATGAAGGACGATGGTATAAACCAGCGAGCGCTTTTTCGATTGATGGAGCATCTCGTCGAACTGGTCGATCATCATGCGCTCAAACGACATGCTACTCTCCTGTCGATATATCATCGACGGCGAGTCATTTATCTCGATCGAATAGGGAACGGACAAGATCGGGCCTGATCGCGTTTTCATCCAGAACGGCTGATCGTCAGCGGGCCAGTCGAGAACGTAGCGATATCCTGCCTCCTTCAGGAGATCGAGCGTAACAGGGGTATTGATCAGCCAAGGGCTGAGCCAGCCAGCTGGAGCGTGGCCAACCATCTCCGTCAACTGGCTGGTTGCCTCCTTGATCAACGCGGCCTCATCTTCCTCGTTCAGGTCGAATTGGCGCTCGGAATTTGTACGGCCATGCCCAACGAACTCGTCTCCACGCTGCAGAATACGCTCAGCAATCCCCGGACACTGCTGGAAAAGCAATGAGTTGAAGTTGTGGGCAGCCTTCAAACCGAACTCATCCAGGAGATCAAAGAGGTACCATTGTCCAACACGGTTCCCATAATCCCTCCATGCATAATTCCGAGTGGTTTGGGGCGCGGACAGCGAGGCGCTGTCACTTCCCATGCCCTCCAGATAACTGAACACCTCAATATTGTTGCAGATGCAGACTGCGAGACGCTTTCCGTCGGGCCATTGGAAATCTGGCCGGTCAGGCAGGGCGCTCCAGTCATACCTATCCTGCGGGTGCATACCGATCAGACTCATTTCTCCAGCCCCCGCATATCGAGAACCGCACGCCCCGACAGGCGGCGCTCGATTAAGGAGGTCAATGCCCGCCCGTAATCTTCAATTCCGAAGGCTTGAACCGGTCGAGGCGTAATCAATCCAGCAACGCAAAGCGCAAAGATCTCCTCGTAACACTGCTGCACCAGATCCGGCGTGCGTTTGCGATAGTCGCTTATCTGAACGCCGCTGACTTCGATATTCTTCAGCATCAGATAGTTTATTTTGACCGACGGTATTTCCCCCGAAGCAAAGCCAACCACAACCGCTCTGCCACGCCATGCTATTGAGCGCAGAGCTGCCATGAAGAAGTCTCCGCCAAGCATATCGATCACTACGTCGACACCCTGCCCTGCATTGGCCGCGTACACCTGTTCCCTGAGATTAGCTCTCAGATCAGTCACGGAAAGATCAATCGCGGCATCTGCGCCAGCAGCGATTACCGCAGGAGCCTTGTCCATCGAGGACACACCTGCGAGCACCCGAGCACCGCGCGCTTTTGCAAGTTGCAGCGCGGCATCCCCGACCGCTCCGGTTGCGCCCAGAACGAGTACGGTCTCCCCCTCGCGCAGGCGGCCGCGCTCGAACAGAGAGAACCAAGCCGTGTCAAAGGCAAGCGAAATGGAAGCTGCATCTTCAAACGAGAGGGTGTCAGGTAGCGGATAGCAGTTTTCTTCTCCGGCGAGAGCGTATTCTGCGTATCCACCGCTTTCCGCCATCGCAAGGACGCGGTCACCGACTTTCAGATTTTCAACCTTTTCGCCAACCTTGCAGATGGTTCCGACAGGCCCCTTACCCGGGACAAACGGCCTTTCCGGCAAAAATTGGTAGGACCCGGTCAGGACAAGGCTGTCGACAAAGTTCACAGGCGCGAGCGCAACTTCAATCAGAACCTCGCGCGCTCCCGGTTCCGGAGATGGAAAGTCCTCAAGCTTCGCAGCGCCGATCGGTCCAAATTCTCTTACAACAACGGCCTTCATGCGGCACCTCCAGTGTGAAATGTTCCACGAGCTATCGCGACAAGCTCTTTCCCAGACAGGATTTCGATATCGACACGCGATACCGTCCGGCCCCGCCGACGCAGGATGGCAACCGCATCCAATGACGGACCCATCGCCGGTTTCAGGTAGTCAATTGCAAGAGACATGGTTGGGCAGGCGCCGTCTTGGCCGATGGCGACCGCCGCATATCCCGCAATATCTGCAAGGGAGGCTACGATTCCCCCGTGGAAAACTTCCAGTTCGTCGTGGTAGCTCAACTCACGGCGGAATGGCAGACGCACGCAAACGCGTTCCGAACCGTCGACGGAGACCGGCTCGACGGCCAGCCAGCGATTGAGGGGCGGCAGGCTCAGCTCGTCGCCAAGTCGCTTTAGAGCGGATTCCGGGCTCATTTCGCACGATACCTGATCGGCGACGGCACGTAGGTGCCCTGCTCGATCGCTGCTGTGAGCGCCCGCTTCAACGGCTTTCCATTCGCACTGTGCGGTAACTCGTCGAGAACCAGGAAATATTCCGGCATATCGAACTTCGACAAACCGCCATTCGCCAGATGCTCAAGTAAAGCTTGCGCCTCCACCTCGCCACCCGGAATAACGGTAACCGCGAGGCAAACCTTTTCGCCCAACCTCTCATCCTTGACGGGCACCGCCGCGGCGCGCTCGACCGCCGGGTAAGACGTCGCAAGATGTTCGATTTTGTTAGGATGAATGTTGTGACCACCCCGGATAATGATCTCTTTGATGCGACCCGTGATTTGCAGATACCCGTCGGCATCCAGTACACCCAAGTCGCCCGTCATGAACCAACCAGTGCGATTGAACGCTGCCTCCGTGGCGGCCTGATTGTCGAAGTATCCCAACATGAGACTTGCACCTCGACCACCGATCTGGCCCACGGTTCCCGGCTCAACGGGCTTGTCCGGATCGTCTACTGAGAAGATCGCAACGTCATAACCGTCGCATGCCTTGCCCGAGCTGCGCACGACACGATCGGCGTCATCATCCATTCGCGTGTAGTGGTGCGAACCGGCTTCGGTCATACCGTAACCACTTTGTGGCGTAATACCGTGCTCGATAAGCTTCGACACCAATGTCGCGGGAGCCGCGGCTCCGGAAATCCTGAACCCTGTCAGTTTGGCGGGTGGCGCCACCTTGCGTGTCTCGATCTCTGCCAGAAGGTCCATCCCATGAGCTGGCACGCCGAAAATGAAACTCGTTTCCGTGTCCTTCAGGCGATCCAAAAGGCTGGCACCGCGTGGAAGGTCATGTACCACGATCTCTGCTCCGGACATCATGCACATGACCATTGCACCGAAACCCAGATTGTGGCTGAGCGGGCTAAGCGTATAGACAACCGAGCCTGGCTTGATTTGCCAATCCGCCGCAAAGGACCGGGCATTGGCCAGCAATGTATTGTTTGAGTGCATCACGCCTTTGGGTGCCGCTGTCGTGCCTGACGTGAAAGCGAGATAAACAATATCGTCAGCATCCCCTCCGGGGCCACCAGCAACGCCATCGCCATGCGACCAAGACCGGGGGCCCGTTGCAGGCTCAAGGACGCTCAAGAGACTGATGTGATCAAGGCCTGCGAATTCTGCCTCAAGGTCCTTACCAACCGCGTCCGCACCATAGTCGCGCTCCACGAATACAGCGCGTGCCTTCATGCGAGCAACCAGTTCGCCGATCTCTGAAACCGTGTGATTTTTGTGCAGGGAAGGGCAAATTACGTAGCCATTCCGTGACGCCGCCAAGAGGAGGATGGCCACCTCAATCCGGCTCGGCATCCAAACCGCAATCCTGTCCCCCGGACGCAGCCCCACTCGTTCAAGTTCCGCTGCCATTCCATCAGCGGCCGCTATCAGATCTCCGTAGCTGATCGCGGCCCCTCGCTCCCGAACCGCGGGGCTCTCTGGCATATGCAATGCGTGCGAATACGCGCAATCGTAGATGGTCTGACTGCCCCAATGTCCCGAGGACCGAAATGCCTCGACCATCGGCACGGTGAGGCGCGTAAGAAGGCCCTGCCCGACAAGCGGATCCCGTTTCCCGCCTACCGTGGCGCCATCCGCGCCAAGAGTCGTTTCTAGCTGCATCTGAGTTCCCCGCTATCTCCACCCTGCGACCGCACTCAATCGAAAGATGGACTATTTTTGGCATCTGTTCCATTTTCTATACACTCTGAATGCCATCGCGCAAGCCCAACCTCTTGAGGTTTCACCAAAGGATCGCAAAATTTTGCACTTGATTGCTGAAAAACGGCAAGGAAACCGCTCTAAACGCCAAGAAATAGGAAAACCCAGATAAGATTCGCCAAACGGCAGAAAATTTTCTGACGCCCATCATTCCTTTTTTGGAACATGTCTGATAATTGGAGCGTTAGAGGTCGTCAGCCCAGGCTGGCCAGGTCAGGATTATTGCTCATTTGCAACCGAAGATAGCTAGCCGCTTCGCGCCCCTTGAGCGCTCCCTGCCAGAGTTCATCAACGATGCTTTCGTGCATGGCGACCGCATCATCGGACGATGTGATCATGGCGACCCCTCGGCGGATATTCGGCTGCTCACCCAGCCGGAAGGGCGTAATTGCAAGTGTTTTGCGCTCACCCGAGCGGATCAATTGAAAACCCGAATGCGGCAGTGTGCCGGTCACAAGCCCGATCTGTACGCCCATCGGAGAATTTTCCGCCATCTGCGCAAAGTGCTCGATCTCAGTACGTGCCCGGCGCTGGCGAGCCTCGATGTCGCTGGCCGTCAGGAATGGCCGACCCACGAAACCAGCCCGCAGAAGCCGTTCGACATCCAAAGCAGAAATCAGGGCAACGACCGCGGGCCCCTTCGCCTCATAAGTAGCTTTTCGCTCGTCGAGAATCTCCAGGATACGCTCGACATTACGCAGCATCTCATCGCGCTTGGGGTCCTCGGAAGAGATGCTTTCTCGCAGCAGTTCGCCGAGAGACGCTTTGAAGGAAGGCGAAGACAGAAGAAACGAAATAGGCCCCGCCAGAGTGACGATGCGTTCCGCTTGCGCCTCCAACTGACGAAGCCGTTCAAAATATGTAACCGCAGACGAGATATATTCCATCTCCACCCCGAGGAGAGTTGGAAGCGAGACACCGAAAAGCTGCGCCAAGCTGAGAAGTGTCTCAATTTTGACCACCTCTCCCTTTTCGAGCCGATAGACCGCCGTACGAGACACACCGATCCGGGAAGCGATCTCCTCGGCGCTCAGGCCGGAACCAAGGCGAAACGCCCGAAGCCGCTGGCCAATATCTTCATACCGAATTGTCATCGATACATCCTCATCCCAAAAGCGTTCGGAAGCTCCGTGTCCGCCAAGAACGTCAACCTATCGGCAATGAGTACAGTTTTTGCAACAACTCAGAAAGTACGTGGCCCAAAATGACAAAGACAGAACCCAACTTTCTCAGCATGGTGGAGATTTCACAGGCGGTCCGAGAAGGCACCCTGACGCCAACAGAGGTCATCGAGGCCTGCCTAGCGCGTATTCAGACACGCGATCCCGTTATTCGAGCCTGGACCAGCCTTGATCACGACAACATCCGGCCGGGCGCGTCTGAAGGTCGACTGGCAGGTGTGCCCTTTGGTGTAAAAGACGTCATCGACTGCACTGGTCTGCCCACGGAAATGGGATCGGACAGCTACAAAGGCAACAAACCGCGATACGACGCAGGCTGCGTTGGATTGGCGAGGGCTGCAGGTGCGATACCGCTGGGCAAGACGGCAACAGCGGAATTCGCAGGCACCCAACATCCGCAGACGTGTAACCCGCTCTCAAACCGCCATACCCCAGGGGGGTCATCTAGCGGTTCAGCCGCCGCAGTAGCCGACTTCATGGTCCCTTTCGCCTTTGGCACCCAAACTGGCGGTTCTGTTCTCAGACCTGCCGCCTTCTGCGGTGTCGTCGGTTTCAAGCCCAGTTTCGGTGCCTATCCGATTTCAGGCATGAAGCCCGCGGCTCACAGCTTCGACACTGTTGGGACGATCACCCGCTCAGTTGCCGATGTCGCGCTCCTGCACGCCGTTCTCATGAATAGCGATGTGATGCCCCCGACGGTTACACCGCCAAGGATCGGACTTTTCCGATCCCATCTTTGGGATACCGTGACGCCGTCTGCCGCCGACGCGCTGGAACGTTCGGCATCCTTGCTTTCAAAGGCTGGGGCTCATGTGAAAGAGGTTGCCCTGCCCGACGGATTTGCAACAATCACTGAACACCGGGCCACGATCAACGCGTTCGAACGGGCGCGAGACCTGGCTGGTGAGTGGAATGATGCCCGGGATCTTATGGGATCCGAGATTCGTGCTACCTGCGAACGCGGCTTTACCATATCCGGATCCAACTATTTTGCAGCCCGAGAAGCCGTCGAGGCATTCCGGGCGCAGGCAAGTACCAAACTCTTCACCGGAGTAGATCTGCTTTTGACGCCGACAACGCCGGGAGAAGCACCCGAAGGATTGAACTGGGCCGGAGACCCTCGGCTTCAAGAACTCTGGACGATGCTGCACCTACCCAGTCTCAGCCTTCCCTTCGGAAGAGGTCCGGCGGGACTGCCTCTCGGGCTACAAATCGTCGGTCAAAGATTCAGGGATGACCATCTACTTGCCGCAGCCCAGTGGATCGAGCGAACCCTCGCAACGCATTAAAGGGCCCTGCAGACAGATGTAAAAGGCCCGCCACAATGGGCGGGCCTGCTTCTTCTTACCAACCGTCGTTGACGCGGACAAAATGCCCAGGGCTGATTTCACGCATTTCGCGGGCCGGTGGCACGAAATCAAGCTCGCGTATAGGACTCAGCAACTCATCATCTGAAACCTTGTGAGGCTTGTGGCGTCGGGACGGATCCGCCACAGGAACCGCCGAGAGCAAACGGCGCGTATAGCCATGTGCCGGGTTATTCAGAATCGACTGCCTCGGCCCGATCTCGACAATTTCACCGAGGTACATCACTGCCACTCGGTGACTGATGCGCTCCACGACCGCCATGTCGTGGGAAATAAACAGATATGAGATGCCAAGGTCCTGCTGAAGCTCCATCAGCAAATCCACAACCTGTGCCTTCACCGAGACATCCAGCGCCGACACGGATTCGTCCGCAATGATCAACTTAGGTTCGAGAGCCAGGGCACGAGCAATGCAGATCCGCTGACGCTGCCCACCTGAGAACTCATGCGGGAACCGGCTGAGCATGTCCGCAGACAAACCGACGCGTCTCATCAGCTCCCCCGCCTTCTCGAGCGCGGCACCAGAGTTCGGACACACGCCATGTGCCAGGATGGGTTCAATGATCGACCGCCCGACCGTCGAGCGGGGATTGAGACTTGCGAACGGGTCCTGAAAAACAAACTGCGCCTCCTGCCGAAAGGCGCGCAGCTGCTCACGATCCATACGCATGATATCCTGCCCATGGATGCGGATCGTCCCGCTCTCGGGCTGGGCCAGCCGTACAATGCTGCGCCCGAGAGTCGACTTTCCGCAGCCGGACTCACCCACAAGGCCCAGCGTTTCACCGGCGCCGATAGAGAACGATACGTCCTCCACCGCATGGACCCGCCCTTTGGTTCTCCCAAGAAGTCCGCCCTGGATCTCGAAGCGAGTTGTCAGATTTTTGACTTCAACGACGGGTTTTGCCTCGGCAGGAACTGTTGTGGATCGACTGACCGGCGTGTCTTCCAAACTTCCCAGTCGCGGAGCGGCGGCCAGCAAAAGCTTGGTGTAAGGATGTTCCGGCCGCAGGATAACGCGCTCAGCCTCACCATTTTCGACCGCCTGACCATTCTGCATAACAATGATCTGGTCCGACATTTCGGCCACCACCGCCATGTCATGGGTGATGAACAGCACCGACATATGTTCCTCGTCCTGCAACTCTCGGATCAGGTTAAGGATTTGGGCCTGGATCGTCACATCGAGCGCCGTTGTAGGCTCATCTGCGATCAACAACTGCGGTCGGCAGGCAAGCGCCATCGCAATCATCACACGCTGTCGCATCCCGCCTGAGAACTGGTGCGGATATTCCTTAAACCGTGCCGCGGCCGATGGAATCCGTACGCGATCGAGTAGCGCCAGCGCTTCCTTGCGGGCGACATCCGACGAGACACCCTTGTGAAGGCGTAGAGTTTCCGAGATCTGGCGCCCGACCGACATGACTGGATTGAGGGAGGTCATCGGCTCCTGAAAGATCATTGCAATCTTGTCGCCGCGAACCGCTCTCATACCCCGGTCGTCGAGATCGAGCAGGTTCTGCCCTTCAAGTGAGATCTTGCCTTCGATCCTTGTTTTTTCGGGTCTCAACAATTGCATAATCGACATTGCGGTCACGCTTTTACCGGAACCCGACCCACCGACGACGGCCAGCGTCTTTCCTTTCTCGATCTGGAAGGAAAGATCGTTGACCACGGGCTTCCAACCTTCGTCAGTCAGAAAGCTGGTATTCAGCCCCTCGACGGAAAAGAGTGGCTGATGAAGACCTTTGGCCTCCATCCCATGCGGTTGATCAGAAGTTTTCTGCATAACGACGCTCATATTATCGGCTCCTCCGGGGATCAAACATCCGCCCGACGGCATCGCCGGCTAGGTTGAAAGCAAGAACGGTCATAAAGATCGCCATTCCGGGAAAAGCGGACAGCCACCACGCCTGTGAAACGAAGCGCTGACCATTGTTTAACATCTTTCCCCAGCTCATCTGCTCAGGGTTGGACAACCCAAGGAAGCCCAAGGAAGCCTCAAGAAGGATCGCCTGACCGATCATAAGGGTTGTCAGCGCAATCACCGGGGTCAGAGCATTCGGAATGACCTGACGCAAAATGATGAAACGCTCGCGTATCCCCAACACATAGGCAGCCTGAATGAATTCCATCTGCCGCACCCGCAGGACTTCCCCACGCATAAGGTGGGCAACCTGCGGCCAAGACAGAAGGGCGATCACAAGGATGACCTGTGTCAAGCCTGCACCGGTCATGGCCACGATCAGAGCTGCGAGGACGAACATCGGCATGATCTGGAACATCTCGGTAATCCTCATGATCATGATGTCGACGATCCCGCCATAAAACCCCGCTATAGCCCCCGCGATGATGCCGATTATCACCGAAGTCGTCGCGGCCGCGATCGCCACAAATAGTGATATTTGCGCCCCGGCGAATAAACCGCGGATGAAGTGGTCCCAGGAAACCGGACAGTCAGCTAAGGTGTTTCCCGAACCTTTGAAGGGATACGAACATGGCAAAGCGCCGGAACTTTACAGATCAGTTTAAGGCCAAGGTGGCGTTGGAAGCGCTGCGTGGCGACAAGACCGTGCAGGAGATCGCGGCGAAGCATCAGTTGCACCCAAATCAGGTCAGCACATGGAAGCGGCAGGCCATCGAGGGCATGGCCGATGTGTTCTCGGGTGGCAAGCAGAGCGGCCCGACCGAGGCGGAAGTAAAGGAACTTCACGCCAAGATCGGGAGGCTGGCGGTCGAGAACGATTTTTTGTCGGAAGGGCTGAAGCGATGAGCCCTGGAAAGAAACGCGCGATGATCAACCGGGATCACCCCAAGCTGAGCATCAGCCAGCAGTGCAAGCTGGTGAGCCTGAGCCGGTCGGCGTTCTACTACACGCCCGCCGGGATCGACGCCGACACGCTGTCGATGATGAAAGAGATCGACCGGGTGTTCACCAAATACCCATTCTTCGGGTCGCGCCAGATCGCGGCCTATCTGCGCCGGGAAGGCATTGTTGTTGGCCGCCATCGCGTCAGGCGATTGATGGCGAAGATGGGTCTTGAAGCGGTCTACAAGCGCCCACGAACCAGCCAGCCGCATCCTCAGCACCCGGTCTTCCCGTATCTGCTGAGGAAGATGGTGATTGACCGACCGAACCAGGTCTGGTGCGCCGATATCACCTTTGTGCCAGTCAGAAATGGCTTCCTCTATCTGGTGGCAATCATGGACTGGGCGACGCGCAAGGTGCTGAGCTGGCGGTTGTCGAACACGATGCACGCCGACTTCTGCGTCGAAGCACTGAGCGAGGCCATCGCCAGGTACGGCCCGCCTGAGATCATGAACACAGATCAGGGATCGCAGTTCACCGGATCGGCCTGGATCACGACGCTGACCGAGGCGGGCGTGCGCATCTCGATGGACGGGCGCGGGCGTTACCTCGACAACATCTTCATCGAACGCCTCTGGCGATCCCTGAAGCAGGAGGCCATCTATCTCGAAGAAATCAATGAAGGCTTCCGGGCCCGTCGTGTCATCAAGGGCTGGATGGCATTCTATAACACCAGCCGACCCCATTCCGCGCTTGATCGGCAGACGCCGGACGACGCATATTGGGCAGGCTTGGAAGAGCGACACGCAGCATGAAACCTAAACCCGATACACCTTAGAAACGCTGCAAACCTGTCCGAAAAGATGGGACCACTTCACACGTCAACGCACAGTGAAAGCCAGAGAAAGGGAAGCCCGGGTGCCGGGCTTGAAAGGATAGAGAGAGGCTCATCCGGGTCCGGCGAGACAAGGACCCTGACCATGGCCAAGACCACGACCCGCCCGAATCCCACCACCTCAAAAAAGACCGAAGCCGTTGGATCGGCCGCGCCTGACGGCGGTGCCGACATCCGGATGATCCCGCTCGACAAGCTGGAGCCGAGCCCACTCAACGTCCGCAAGGTGGCCGCAAGCGCCAGCGACGATGCCGAGATTCTTGCGAGCATCCGCGAGACGGGAATCAAGCAGAACCTGGTGGTTCACGCACTTTCCGAGACACGTTTTGCCGTCGACGCAGGCGGTCGTCGCCTCAAGGCGCTGAAACAACTCGCCGAGGACGGTGTGATCCCCGCTGATCATCCAGTGCCCTGCCTTGTCGAGGACGAGCGCAACGCCATCCTTACCTCGGCCACAGAAAACCTCCAGCGCGCGGCGATGCATCCGGCAGACCAGTTCGAGGCCTTCGACAAGATGATCGGCGAGGGTCGCAGCGAAGACGAGATTGCGCTCAAATTCGGCGTCTCCGTCGACCTGGTGCGCCGTCGCCTCAAACTCGCCCGTGTCGCACCCGAAATCATCGAGCAGTTTCGTGCCGGTGATCTGACCCTCGAATGCGTGATGGCTTTCACGCTGACCGACGACCATGACCGCCAGCTCGCGGTCTGGAACGCCGTGAAGGGCGGCTATCACATCCATCCGCAGAGCATCAAACGTCAGCTGACCGGGGCCGCACATTCGGCGAACTCGGCAATTGGTCGATTTGTCGGCATCGAGGCGTATGAGGCGGCGGGCGGGGTTCTGCTGCGGGATCTCTTCGACGACCGGGCAACCGCTCATATGGAAAACCCCGACCTCTTGGAGCGTCTCGCCATTGAGAAACTGCAGGCTGCGGCCAAACCCTTCGAAGGGATATGGAAATGGGTCGAAGTGCATCTTTCGGTGGATTATGGCGCGTTTCGCAGTTTCGGGCGGGTCTATCCGCAGGACATCGAACCGGATGCGGACATGCTGGCCGAGGAGGAACGTCTCATCGCGCGTGAGGAAGAATTGGCGGCGCAGAACGACGGGGAGGACTGGACCGACGCGGAGACCGAAGAATACTACGCCATCGAGCCGCGTTTGCGCGAAATTGAAGCCATGCAGCGCGAACGGCAACCCTATGCCGAGGCAGATCGCGCTATCGCCGGTGTAGTCCTGACCATCGGCCATGACGGGGTGTTGCGCGTCGAGAAAGGCCTGGTGCGGCCCGAGGACATTCCTGTTGCGCCCGAACCGGACGATACCACCGCAGATCCGGATGGCGCTCCCTCCCCTGCCCGCCCACAGGTGACGCCGCCGACCTCCTCCACGCCGGTGCCGAGCTCCGACCCGGCCGCGACGTTGCGCAAGGCGGACGGGATTTCGGCGAGCCTGGCCGACGATCTGCGCGCCACGCGTCAGCACATCCTGCGGGCGCATCTGGCGGCGGATTTCGAGGTGGCTTTCGATGCGATGCTCTACGCGCTCTGCGAGCAGGCTTTGGGGCGGTCCTACAACAACGAGGCGCTCGATATCTCCATCCGGCCCTTCCAGGCGCAAAACCGCGAGGTGCTGCATGCGGACACCGTCGCTCAGAAGATGCTTGAGGCGTTGGAGCAGGACCTCGCCACCGACTGGATGAAGCTGGAGAAACCCGATGACTTCCGGGCGATGTCGGCCCTGCCCATTGCGGACAAGCAGGCGCTTTTCGCCTGGGCGACGGGTCTCGCGGTCAAGCCGCAGCTCTCCTCTGACAATCGCCCCTCCCACATCATTGAGGAGATTGGTGCGCGGCTCGACGTCGATGTGGCGGCCTGCTGGCGCCCGAGTGCCCAGAACTACTGGGGTCGCGTCAACAAGGGGCATGCGGTGGCCACGGCGCGCAAGCTCATCGGCGATGACTACGCCGAAGATCGCAATCGCGAGCGCAAGGGCGATATCGCGGCCGCGATGGAACGGGCATTTGCGGAAACAGCCAGCGAGACGGAAGGGTTCAACGCCGCGACGGCTGCAAAGACAACGCGCTGGCTGCCCGAGGGGATGGTGTTTGCCGGTGCGACGGGGGCTGATGCCGACTTGGGTAGCGATGCGCCCGAGGCCGAGGAAGGCGGCGCGCCCGCCACAGACGCTCTGGCCGAGGGAGAGAGCGATGAACCATCGTCCCTGCCCGCCTTCCTCAGCGGGGATGCGGCCTGATGAGCCGAGCACCGACCTGAACCTGACCTGAGCTTTGGGCCGTCCTCACATCGAGGGCGGCCCTTTCCGGCTGACGGGTTGCCTACAGCCGATATCGGATCGGCTGGCCAGTCCCGGAGACATCCCATGACCACCACACTCGATCTTGATCCCGTTCGGGAAGCCGCACTGATCGCCGGCCAGAATGACACCTTTCGCCGCTCCATCCTCGGCACTACCTCGGTCGCTGATGCCCCGCAGGGCCAGTTCGTGATGACGCGCGGCGTCGCGGCACTTGGACCCGACGCCCAACTGGAACTGACCCGCCGTGTTGCCGCCTTCGACGGATTCAATGCCCACAGTGACCCGCAGGGATGGCACGAAATGGGGGTCATCGAATTCAATGGCACGAAGGTTTGGTTCAAGATCGACTTGTACGACGTCGATTATCAGTACGGCTCGCCTGAGCCTTCCGATCCCGAACAGACGCGTCGCGTTCTGACCCTCCTTCTCCCGTCAGAATACTGACGCCTCCAATCCCTGCTCACCGCCCCGGATCGCCCTTGCACAAAGGGCGGTCCTTTCGCGCTGGCGGGTTTTTAGGGTCGCGATGGTTGCGTCCCGCCCGCCGCAGGAGACCAGAGATGGCCAAGACACTCGATTACCAGATCACCCTCTATCCCGCGCATCGTGACGGCGCCTTCGTTGTTACCCAGTTCCATATGATGGCGACCTACCCCGAAAAGCGCGTCCAGGCCGCGGGCATGGACGATTTGATCGACAAGGTGACGCAGTTCGCAATGGAGCATGGTGAGAGTTGCAGTGCTTCGGTGCGTTGCCTCGCCCCGCGCAAACCGCCGGGGTTCAAGCGCGCGACCGAGAATCTGTATTTCAACCTGGTTGACCGGACGGCTGAAAACCGCGGCGACGCTGCGGCCTGAAGCCCCCCAAAGGAAACTCCGGGGCGGCCTCGCGTAACGGTCGCCCTCCCCTCTCCCAATTCCAAAGGACAAAAAGACATGACACAAGCGACTGATTTCTACGCACAGATGCTCGAATCCCAGAGACGCGCATCCGAAGAGCGGGGCGAGACTCGCGCTGCCCTTCTCTCCGAGCTGCGTGCCTTCGGCGTGACCAGCATCGAGGTGCAATATGAAGGCTACGGCGATTCCGGCAATGTCGAGGATGTCGTCGTGACACCCGACACGATCACGCTGACAGAAGAGTTGCGACGCCGGGTTGAAGATTTTGGTTGGGATTTCGCCTATGCGCTGAGCCCCGGATTCGAGAACAACGAGGGCGGTTATGGCGAGCTGACCTGGGCGCTCGAGACGGACAAGATCGATGTTAGCCACTCGAACCGCTATATCGAAACCAACACCACCGAACACGAGGGGCTCTGACATGGCACATCCCCTCCACCACGCCGAAAGCTCCGCCCGAAAATTCGGCGGTGTTCCAGATGACTATCAGTTCGTGCATGACTGGTTTGACTCATCCAAAGAGCACCTAGGTCTCTTTGTTCACAGAGCCCAAAAACATCATACAGTCGGGATCTATGATGCCGAACGTCACTTCGGCCGCAGCCTGACCAACAGCGCGGGCCGGGTCGTCCCGATCCGCTGGATCGGTGAGCAGCATGTGCGCGAGGACTGCCAGGGACGGATCCCGTCGCTGGCGGACTGGCTTGTCCGCATTCAGCCGGAACCGTGGATGGCCAATGGCCGGATCGACAACGATCCTACGCAGATTGTTGGCGATCCGCGTGCGGTCTGGATCGAGGCGGTCTCCAATCACCAGACCATTCTCGGTTTTGAGGACTGGCTGCTGAAGGTCTCTGTCGAGCACATCCAGCATCGCCAAAACCGCGCCGCCGCCTGATCCGCCGGCCAGAAAACTCACCAACCACCGGATCCCATCCACTTCGACCCGCCTGCGCCACAACCGGCTTGGCGGGTCGATTGCGTTTCAAGAAAGGATATCGACATGCAAGACCCTGTCTACGAGGAGGCCTACCAAGGCCACGTCATCAAGATCTATCACGACCCCGATTCTGAGAACCCAAGGGAGTGGTCCAACCTCGGTACGCTGATCTGTTGGCATCGGCGCTATCGGCTGGGCGACAGCCATCCCTTCGACAGACCCGAGGCGTTCTTGCGCAATCTCGCCGGTGTTTCGGAGCGGAGCGACCTTTCGATGGACACGCTGCTCGACCGAGCCGAGCGAAAGGTGATCCTGCTGCCCGTGTTTCTCTACGACCATTCCGGTCTCGCGATGAACACCATCGGGTTCCACTGCCCGTGGGATTCCGGCCAGGTTGGTTATGTCTATGTGACGCTCGAGGCGGTCCGGGCGGAGTTCGGCGTACAGCGCGTGACCAAAGCGCTGCGTGAAAAGGCTGAAGACATCCTGCGCGCAGAAATCGTCAGCTACGACGCTTATCTCGGCGGACGGGTCTATGGCTATGTCATCGAGCGGGACGGTGAGGAGGTTGATGCCTGCTGGGGGTTCTTTGGGCATTATGGGTTGGACTGCTTGTCCGAGGAACGGGCATTTGTAGATCATCTGACTTTGCGAGATGCACACCGACCCGCCGCCGCCGCTCAGGGTGCAAGCCCACCCTCGAGTTGAAACGCTCGCAATACTCATATATCTTATTCATGCGTATTCCGGAGGTGAGCATGGCAAGCACAAGCGTCACACTTGGCCCCCATTGGGACGAATTCATCGCCCTGATGCTGAAGGAGGGCCGCTACGGGTCGACTAGCGAGTTGATCCGCGCCTCTTTGCGCCTGATGGAGGAGCAGGAAGGTCAGCGGGCGCGGCTTCGCGTTGCGTTGATGGAGGGCAAGCAATCCGGTGACGCCGGACCGCTTGACATGGATGAGATCAAGCGCGAGGCGAGAAGCCGCTCCGGCGCTTCTGATGCGTGACATTCATCACTCCCAGGCGGCAAAATCCGACCTCGTCGACATCTGGGTCGAGACATACCGACAGTGGGGCGCGGCGCAAGCGGACCGCTATCTCGACGACATCGAGCGTGCCTTGCAGGGGCTCACCGCAAATCCTCAAATGGGGTCTGACTGTTCCGATCTCCTGCAGGGTGCGCGCAAACTGATCACGGGTCGGCACCTCGTGTTCTACGAAGTGCTCCCGGACAGGATATTCGTGATCCGGGTCTTGCATCAATCCATGGACGTGCCGCGGCATCTGCGATCGTTCTGACACCGGACAAATACGCACCGGGGCTTTGCCGGAAAGAGCGAGAGGCAGGGCGGGAGGGGTGACCCCTCCCGGGTGAGAGAGTGCGCGCGGGGCTCGGGGCCAACCCTCAACCCCGGAGATTGCCGATGAACGCTCACCCCCATTCCGTCCAGCTTGCCGCCGAGCCCGAAGCCCCTGCCCTGCGCGAGGCCTCGGGCTTCGCCCAACACCTGATGCAGGCTGCAACTTCCCTTGTCCCTTTGTTCGAGGCGGGCCGCCCCATCGATGCCGCCGTTCTCCGCACCGCAATGGAAGATGCCTTCGGCGCCAGCGACGCCAGCGGTGCCTGGGTGTGGAAAGACGCCTATGAGGCTGCCGAGGTGGCTCAGATCCTGATGCTCTCGCGCTACGGAGCGCTGATGCAGCGCCAGGCACGCTCGCCGCAGGCCTTCCTCTCCATGATAGAGCGTCTCGCCGGTCTGGCCCCGTCGCACACACGGCGTTCCGAAGACAGCGTGCGCTTGCAACAATTCTCAACCCCTTTGCCCCTTGCAGCCATTGTCGCGCAGGCGGCGGGGTTCCACGCCGAAGATCTGGTGCTCGAGCCCTCTGCCGGCACCGGCATGCTGGCCATCTTCGCTCGAATTGCTGGCACTCGCCTGGCGCTGAATGAACTCGCAGAGACCCGCCGCGCCGTATTGGGACAGCTGTTCCCCGATGCCGCCGTGTCAGACTGCGATGCCGCGTCTATCGACGATCGGCTGGATCGGTCGATCACGCCTTCGGTCATCGTAATGAACCCGCCCTTCTCCGCAGCGAACCATGTCGAGTGCCGGTTCCGGCAGGCCACCAGCCAGCATGTCCTGTCCGCCTTGGCGCGCCTCGCGCCAGGTGGACGTCTTGTCGTCATCACAGGCGAGAGCTTCCGCCCCTCCACAAAATCCTTCCAACCGACGTTTCAGCGGATCGCCGCGAGCGCCGATGTGGTGTTTTCCGCCGCGATCGACGGCAAGGTCTTCGCACGACACGGCACCACGATCGACACGCGGCTCACGGTGATCGACAAGTGCGCGGCTGGTGCTGAAGAGACCGCGCCGTGCGACATCGAGGCCGCCTATCATCCGATCTGCGCGACCACGGGTGATCTTCTTTCCGCAGTTCTGACCCACTGCACGAAGCGCCGCAGCCCTCCGCCCTGTCCCACCCCGTCGACATTGTCGATTCCGTCCCGTCTGACGCGCACCAACCTGCATGCCCTGCGCAACGCAGCACGCAAGGCAACCCGTGCGCTCGCCGAGGAACGCGCCAAACATCCCTTCGACGATATCGCGACGGCACCGCTCGACTTCCTTCCGAAAGCCTGGAGCGAACCCGAGGGCGCTTTGCAGGACACGGTCTACGAGGCCTATGACCTGCAATCGATCATGATCGACGGCGCGGCGGAACATCCGACTGCGCTTGTCCAATCCGCGGCCATGGCCTCGGTCCCGCCGCCCGTGCCGACCTACCGTCCCGTTCTGCCGAAGAGCCTCGTCGCGGACGGCCTTCTCTCCGCGCCCCAGCTCGAAAGCGTCATCTACGCGGGCAATGCGCACGGGACGCACCTCAAAGGCTGGTTCAAGCGCGGTGAGATCGAAGGCCAGCTGATGGCAGCGGCCCAGGGTGACGAGGTTGCCTTCCGCCTACGCAAGGGTTGGTTCCTCGGCGATGGCACGGGCTGTGGCAAGGGGCGGCAGGTCGCGGGCATCATCCTCGACAATTGGCTGCAGGGGCGCCGCCGTGCGGTCTGGGTTTCAAAGAGCGACAAGCTTATCGAGGATGCGCGGCGCGACTGGATGGCGCTCGGCGGGCGCGAAAGCGATATCGTACCCCTCTCGAAATTCCGCCAAGGGAGCGACATCCGCCTGCCCGAAGGCATACTTTTCGTCACCTATGCCACGCTGCGCTCTGCCGAACGCGAGGGCAAGGCCTCTCGCCTCGATCAGGTGACATCCTGGCTCGGCGAGGGGTTCGACGGGGTCATCGCCTTCGACGAAAGCCACGCCATGGCCAATGCCGCAGGCGAAAAGTCGGACCGCGGCGACAAGAAGGCGTCCCAACAGGGTCTTGCGGGCCTCGCGCTGCAAAACGCTGTCCCCGATGCGCGCGTCCTTTACGTATCGGCCACCGGCGCGACGGTCGTCGGCAATCTCGCCTATGCCTCCCGACTCGGTCTCTGGGGCACCGGCGATTTTCCCTTCGTGACACGGGCTGAGTTCGTTGCCGCGATGGAGGCCGGGGGCATTGCCGCCATGGAGATGATCTCGCGCGACCTGAAGGCGCTCGGGCTCTATCTGGCGCGGTCGCTCTCCTATGCCGGGGTCGAATACGAGATGCTGGTGCATGAGCTGACACCTGCCCAAGTCGCGATCTATGACAGTTTTGCCGATGCCTACCAGGTCATTCACACCCATCTCGAGGCAGCGCTGCAGGCTTCGGGTGTCACCTCCGAGACCGGCACGCTGAACCCCCAGGCGAAGTCTGCCGCGCGTTCGGCATTTGAGAGCAACAAGCAGCGCTTCTTCAACCATCTCATCACTGCCATGAAATGCCCTTCGCTGATCCGCTCGATCGAGGCGGACCTGGCGGCGGGGCATTCCGCGGTGATCCAGGTGGTCTCGACCAGCGAAGCGGTGATGGAACGCCGGCTCGAAGACATCCCGCCTTCGGACTGGGATGATCTGCAGGTCGATTTTACGCCAAGGGAGGCCGTCATGGAGTATTTGATGCACAGCTTCCCGACGCAGCTCTTTGAGCCCTATACGGACGAGAATGGCGATCTGCGCTCCCGTCCCGCCCTCGATGGCGGCGGCAATCCGATTATCTGCCGTGACGCGGAACGGCGGCGGGATATTCTTATCGAACATCTGGGTGCGCTGGCCCCGGTGCAGGGTGCGCTCGACCAGATCCTTTGGCATTTCGGCGGGGAGGCGGTCGCCGAGGTCACGGGGCGCAAGCGGCGCATCGTGAAAACGCGCGAGGGGCGGCTAAAGGTCGAGAACCGCCCCGCCTCCTCCAACCTTGGAGAAACCCAGGCCTTCATGAATGATGCCAAGCGGATCTTGATCTTCTCTGATGCCGGGGGCACCGGGCGCAGCTACCACGCCGATCTCGGGGCAAAGAACCAGCGCCTGCGGGTGCATTACCTGCTTGAGCCCGGCTGGAAGGCCGACAATGCGATCCAGGGGCTCGGGCGCACCAACCGCACCAATCAGGCGCAGCCGCCGCTCTTCCGCCCTGTCGCGACAGACGTGAAAGGCGAGAAGCGGTTTCTCTCCACCATCGCGCGCCGCCTCGACACGCTTGGTGCTATCACCAAGGGGCAACGCGAGACCGGTGGTCAGAACATGTTCCGCGCCGAGGACAACCTCGAGAGCCCCTACGCACGCGCGGCGCTGCGGCAGTTCTTCTACAAGCTGCGCGCGGGCAAGATCGAGGCCTGCTCTTACGCCAAATTCCAGGAGATGACCGGGCTGACGCTCGATGAGGCGGATGGCACGATGAAAGAAAACCTGCCGCCGATCCAGCAGTTCCTGAACCGCTGCCTTGCGCTCCGGATCGACATGCAGGACTCGATCTTCGAGGCCTTCGGAGGTTTTCTTTCGGCCATCATCGAGGACGCGCGCCAGGCAGGCACGCTCGATGTCGGCCTCGAAACCCTGCGCGCCGAGAAATTCGAAATCGTGGACCGGAAAGTCATCTTCGAGCATGAGGCCACG
Organism: Phaeobacter sp. PT47_59; assembly: GCF_028890025.1. Classification (NCBI taxonomy): domain Bacteria; kingdom Pseudomonadati; phylum Pseudomonadota; class Alphaproteobacteria; order Rhodobacterales; family Roseobacteraceae; genus Phaeobacter; species Phaeobacter sp. PT47_59. Next base: position 29,833 of record NZ_JARCJL010000016.1, on the reverse strand, counting down.
GGGGCGACGGCGACCGCGCTCACCGTCGAGCGTACCGATCGCAACGATCCGCTCACTCTGCCCCGGGTCAAAGCCATCTGCGCCGATACAAAAGGCGCGACACTGTGCTGGAACACCTCCTCCAAACGCGCGGCGCTGATGGTGAAGGCACCCGCCTTCATGGACGAGGACGGTGTGCCGATCCTTCGGGTGAAACTTCTGCGGCCCATGGCGACCGAAATCCTTGCGCTTTCCGAGTTCTCGAATTCGCACTGGGAAGAGATCGATGATGCAATGTTCGAGCAGCTCTGGCAGGCCGAGGTTGAGGCTGTGCCGGAGTTCACCACCTCGAAGATCACGCTGATCTGCGGCCTCCTCTTGCCGATCTGGGACCGGCTGCCCGCCGATAACATGCGCATCTATCGCCTGCAGACCAAGGATGGGGAACGCGCCATCGGTCGCTTGGTCAGCCAGGAGCAGCTTCTGAACGTTTACGCGCGGCTCGGCCTCGATTGTCAGATCGAGATGACGCCGCAGGAGGTCTTTGCTGCGGTGATGGAGGCGCGAACGACCATCAGCCTGCTCGGCGGCTACCAGCTGCGCCGGTCGTTGGTCATGGGACAGCCGCGGCTCGAGCTGATCGGCGCGTCGAGCGCGGCCTTGCCCGGATTGAAGGCCATGGGTTGTTTCACCGAGGTGATCCAGTGGAAGACGCGTGTGTTTATCCCGGTGGACGGTACCGAGGTTCTGGCGCGTGTGCTCGCCGAGCATCCCGTTGGCGCCAGCGCCGCGGATGCCGCCGCATGAGCGCGCGGCGCAGCATCGCAGACCTCTCGGCCGATCTGGCAGATCGTGCCGAGAGTTTCTGCCGCCAGTATTTCCCCGAGGGGCGCAGGCAGGGAAATTATTGGCAGGTTGGCGATACCTCGGGGGCCAAGGGCCAGAGTCTCGCCATCCGCCTGCAAGCTCAAGGTGGGCGTAAAGCCGGGTCCTGGACCGACTATGCGACGGGTGAATTTGGCGATCTGATCGATCTGCTGCAGGAACGGCTTGGGTCGGTCACGCTCAAGGAAACGCTGAGGGAGGCCCGGTCCTTTCTCGGCGAGGCCCCCTGCCCTGCCGTGCCGCGAGACACCCAAACCCGTGAGCAACCAGATGCCACCTCGAGCAAACACATCGCGCGGACGCGCAAACTCTTTGCCGCTGGCAAGCCGGTCCTGGGCACCCTGGCCGCCACCTATCTGCAGGGGCGTGGCATCACACGGCTGGGTCCGGCCCTGCGCTATCACCCACGGGTCTTCCTGCGGCACGGCACGGACGACGCCGATCCGCCGCAAAGGGCCCCTGCCCTGCTCGCAAAGATCACCGACAATCGCGGGCAGATCACCGGCTGCGCACGCTTCTATCTTGACCCATCCACCGGCGGTTTGGCCGAAATCGAGAGCCCGAAACGGATCCTCGGGCAGCTGCACGGTCATGCCATTCGCTTTTGGTACGGCACCGGGCGCACTGATCTCATCGTCGGCGAAGGGCTCGAGAACACCCTCTCGGTTGGCACCGCTCTCCCGGAGTTCGATCTCGCCTCCTGTCTCACCGCCACCCATCTCGGGCTCTTCATCCCGCCGCCGGGGATCGAGCGCATCTGGATCGCGCGGGACAATGACGACGCTGGACGGAACGCATCAATGAGATTGCGTAACCAACTGGAATCGCTTGGAATTGCCTGTGGTGAACTCGTGCCAACCATGGGGGATTTCAACGACGATCTGCGGGTATTTGGCAGAGATGCGCTGCGCCAGTCCCTGCTCAAGGCCATGAAGAAGCAAGGTCTGGCGATCGAGGGCGGGTGACCGCTAACCTTCTCGAAGATGCCTGACTGGGCCAAGGTTCCGCGGGTTCGATCTGATCCCGTTTGGAAAAGGGGAGCGATGGACCAGCGGGTCGGGGCCCAAGAAAGCTGAAAGAGGGGCCCCTCGCCCGGGCAGCAATGCCCCCCGCACCAGAAAATTCCCCTGAGCCTTCGGCTCATTCCTCGCGGGACCAATTTTCCGGCCCGCGGCGCATTCTCCGCTCACGCTCCGATCCTGACGGATGCGGCCCGGTCGCCGCCAGTCCTGTTATCGCCCCATCCAAATCGGATCAGATCAAACAGAGGAACCAGACAATGCCCCATCAGACAGACATCCCCGAGGAGACCAGCGTGACCTCCGCCATCCTCGACCACCTCGCACTTCACGGCGCGACACCGGGTCCCGGGGAGACCGATCATCGCCCCCTGCCCCAGCCTGACGAGGTCGAGCTCGCCATGGCGACGCTCTTTGACACCACCATCGGCCTCCTCACCGGCAGCCAGTTGGAAGACAATCTCGAAGAGATGCTCTGGTCCGTCACCTCGATCTTCCATCGCCGGCTCACCCATATCCAGAAGCTTCTCGATGACAACGAATTCGAGGTCCGGGAAAGTCTGGCCATCCAGGACGGCTCCGAGGTCGCCTCGGTCGAACTCGAGCGCCTCCAGATGATCGGGCTCAAGCTCTGGGATCATCGCGACGCCTTCGAGCAGATGCGCGATCTGGCCGTGGACCACTTCTCGGCCGCCACCGGCTCGCCCTGGCTGCCCCGCACCGGATCCAAGGTCTCCCATCGTGGCTTGACCTCCGCCGTGGTGGACAGTCGGGCCTATCTCTCGGCCAAGCGGCGCAAGGAGACCGAGGTGCACTGCCCCGAAGGCACGCGGATCGCCTTCTCGGGCGGGGACTATCAGGCCTACGATCTGATCTGGTCCGTCCTCGACGCCACGCACGCCAAATACCCCGACATGGTGCTCCTGCATGGTGGCACGCCCAAAGGTGCAGAAATGATTGCGGCCCGTTGGGCAGATACCCGTGGTGTCACCCAAGTGGTCTTCAAGCCCGACTGGAAGAGCCACGGCAAGGCCGCCCCTTTCAAGCGCAACGACAAGATGCTCGAGACCATGCCCCAGGGTCTGATCGCCACCCCCGGGTCGGGCATCACCGAGAACATCGTAGACAAGGCCCGCAAGCTCGGGATTCGCATCAAGAGGATCGGGGCCTGAGGCCCCGGTTCACGCCCCGCGCAAGAGGTCCTGCACGACAGAAGGCTTCTTTGCGATCAATGCCAGCAGAACCTGAGCCGGGCCTGTCGGGTGCCGGCGCCCATGTTCCCAGTTCAGAAGCGTACCTTTTGCGACGCCAATGCTTTTGGCGAATTCCGCCTGGGACAGACCAGTCCGTTGCCGGACTTCGGCGACGTCGACCTCAGCGACGGACACTTCATGTACCTTCGCGCCTGTCAAGTCGCCTTCTGCGAAGGCCAGCGCCTCTTTCAAACCCTTGGATACGGATTCGAATGCACTCATGTTGCGTCTCCATATTTCGCGACAAGCGCCTTGCTCATCTCTACTGCCGCGGCCTGTTCGGTCTTTGACAGGTTGGCTTTCTCATTCTTGGCGAAGACCGTGATCAGGAAAATCGGCATATGGGTCCCGCCAAAGACATACACCGTCCTGAAGCCGCCGCTCTTTCCGCCTCCCTCTCTCGGGATGCGGACCTTCCGAAGTCCGCCGCCAAGAGAGACGCCAGCTTCCGGATTGGCGGCGATGAAGTCGATCGCGGCCTCTCGCTCCTGGTCCGACATGATTGCCTTGGCGCGCCTCTGGAATTCGGGCAGTTCGACCACTGTCTGCAATCGCGTCATCGTCAGTTCCATATAGGTTTTCGCGGCGTATGTGTCAATGACGTATAGTATGCGCACTGGAAGGGCAAGTTGGCAACTGATGCTAGAGCAAGGCAGCAGTATGCTCTGTCCGTTGGTAGCGGCGGTCCTTGACGAAATATCTTGTCGCATTTTCTGACCGAACCAACCAGCCGGGCTGTCATTTAGGGCTATTGGATGGTTGCGGTGTCTCGTGGCGACCCGGCCTTTCGTTCCACGCTCTGTTCGCCTGGAGCACTCCTCCGCATCGTGGGCGCTTCAGCAAAGACAATCGGCGCGGTAGTGATCCTAGGGGATGCGGTTATGACATCTGCACTGTGTCTTACCTCCGGTGAGTTCGAAGGGAGCCAGGGCCCTCGCGGCATCTCCATCGTCTGTTCACCCTGGTTCCTTCGCGGCCCCCGCCCTTCTCCCTTTGTCTGAGTTGCATGACATGCTGGTCGCAGCTGTCGTCCCGTCCACAAAGGTTGTCGCCGATCTTTTTCCCCTGACCCTGCGGGTCATTCCTCGCGGATCAAAAAGACCGGCGCCTGCCCCTCTCCGCTGCGCTTCGCCTTCGGTGTGTCCGTGCCTTGGCCATCTGCAAGGTGACCATCATTGCAACGCAAACAAGGAGAAGAGCAATGACCACGAACTGCATCAAATTCACCAGCGCCGAAATCGAAACCGCCAAGGGCGTCGGCTCCATCTCGACCCTGACTTTCGACCTCGACATCACGGTCGAACCCGTCGCGAGCACGAACCCGATGGCCCCCACGCACCGCGTCCTCGGCCGCTCCCCGCGCGGCAAGCTGGTCGAGTGCGGCGGCATCTGGAAGAAGCAGAACAAGGAGACCGGCGCCGACTACTACACGCTGACCATCCGCGACCACGGCTTCAACGCCAATCTCGGCAAGGCCGCGAACCAGGACGATCTGTCCCTGCAGGCCGTGATCCCCTGGGGTCCCAAAGACGCCGCGTGACGTAAAGAATCGGCTGGGGCAACCCGGCCGATTTCTTCTGTTTCCCTTCGCGCTGACACGCATTCCCCGCATTTTGCAGCCAGTGGTTGGTGCGCTTGGTGGAAGCAACTGATCACTGCATTGGCGCAAGATGATGATGACGCAATCCGTTTTGGAGGAGACGGATTCGTGGTCCCCCTAGCGTTCTGAGGCTTCGAGCGCTTTGCATTTTGACAGCCGTGCAGTGCGGAAAAATAAAATAATAACAGATAGTTGAGGTGTAACGGGCGCGAAGTTAAAGTTGACTGCACATCCGAGCTAGTGACAGTTCCCCCTAGATATTGGGTAGCTACATTCCTCGATCGCTACACTTTGTCGAGACATCTAGGCACTCTGGTGGATTGGGTAAGATCTAACCGCCGGGCGAAAATCGTTGTTAAGACTCGTTTTTCCGTGTAGATGACACTTTAATGAGCGAAATCGCTGAAAAAGCGATATTTAGAGGGCAGGCGGATGCGAGAACGGTCTTTTGCGGCTGATACGAATGATCAACCCTTCGACGAGATCATCCTACAGCAAGGAGAGTTGATTTCCGACCGCCTCAATATGTTGCGGCAGGAACAGTATCCTCCGGACGCCCAAAAAGGTCTACGTCAGTTTTCATTGGCCGAGGTTGCCTACTATCTTGGCGTGACGCAGTCGACCATTAAGAAGCTTCATCTCGAAGGCAAAGGTCCTGAACCTGAAACGTCGTCGTCCGGGAGGCGCAGCTACTCGGCCGAGCAAATGCTGGAACTGAGAGCTTATCTCGACAAGCATGGCCGCCCCGGTAAACGCCGTTATGTCCCCTATCGGCAGCCTGGCGAAGAACTGCACGTCGTGTCTGTCGTGAACTTCAAAGGGGGTTCCGGAAAGACCACTACCGCCGCTCACCTCGCGCAGCACTTGGCGTTGAAGGGGCATCGAGTTCTTGCGATCGACTTGGACCCTCAAGCCTCGCTCACAGCTTTGCATGGCATTCAGCCTGAGCTCGACGACGTGCCTTCGCTCTACGAAACACTTCGGTATGATGACGAGCGCAAGCCGATCTCAGAGGTGATCCGGCCAACAAACTTTCCCAACCTAGATATCGTTCCGGCAAGTCTCGAGCTTCAAGAATACGAATACGATACCCCGGTTGCTTTGACGAGCAGCGATCCCCATGAGGGCCGCACCTTCTTCACTCGTATCTCAAAGGCGCTTAGCGAGGTTGATGACCGCTATGACGTGGTTGTGATCGATTGCCCTCCTCAGCTGGGCTACCTCACGCTCACTGCTCTCACGGCTTCTTCCTCAGTCATTGTGACGGTCCATCCTCAGATGCTGGACGTCATGTCGATGAGCCAGTTTCTCCTGATGCTGGGCGGGATCATGAAGACGATCCGTGACGCTGGAGCGAACATGCGCCTGAAGTGGTTCCGATACCTCGTAACGCGATTTGAACCAACGGACGGTCCCCAAAAGCAGATGGTTGGGTTCCTCCAGGCGATGTTCCCAAATCAGATGCTGTCGGCTCCTGTGCTGAAGTCTACGGCGATCTCCGACGCCGGGATTACCAAGCAGACGCTTTACGAAGTTGAACGGTCTCAGTTCGTGCGGACTACTTACGACCGCGCAGTGACATCTTTGAATGACGTGAACGACGAAATCGCCGAACTGATCCACAAGGCTTGGGGGCGTGAATGACTAAGGTTTTGACAGCCGTGCAGAGAGCCAGTTTTGACAGCCGTGCAACTGTCGAAATGCGCGCTGCGCGTCGGTTGGATTCGGGCGAAAGGGAGATGGCTTGATGGCTCGCAAAGACCTCCTAAAGAGCGTTATGGCCGGCTCGCCGGAGCAGCCCAAGGATTCCGGTCGCTCTGGATACGCAATGCGCGGTGCTTCGAAATCGATGAAGGTTTCGATTGATAGCCTTGCGGAGAACTCGAAGCGTCTCCTTGAAGGCGAAACCATTGTCGAGATCGATCCGCAATTGATCGATGTGTCATTCGTTTCGGATCGGCTTAGTGATGACGATGTTGCTTTCGACGAACTGAAAGCATCGATCGCAGCAGGTCGCCAGGACACGCCGGTATTGCTTAGACCGCATCCGGAAGCGGGTGGCCGCTATATGATCGTCTTCGGGCATCGACGTGTGCGAGTTGCTTCGGCGCTCGGCCGTAAGGTTCGCGCAGTTGTAAAACCAATGGACGATGTGGCTCACATTCTTGCTCAAGGGCAGGAAAACACTGCGCGCGCAGATCTCTCTTTTATTGAGAAGGCCCTATTTGCGAAGAGCCTCTTGGATATGGGGCAAGCAAAGGACGTGATCCAGTCCGCCCTTACCATCGATGGGACGTTGCTTTCACGGATGCTGTCAGTGGCGCAGAACGTCCCTCGGCACGTCATCGAACAGATCGGGCCGGCCAAGCAGATTGGGCGTGATCGCTGGGAAGACTTCAAGAAGTTGGCTTCGGAACCATCGAATGACAAGATCCTCAAGGAAGCTTTGGAGTTCGACGGGTTTCAGAACCTCGACAGTGATGCTCGCTTTGAGTTCCTGCACAGCAAGCTGGCAGAAGCGGGCAGGGCGCCGAAGCGCCGAAAAACGCGTGCCATGCCCAAGAAACGAACCTGGACTGCCGGCAAAGGCCGCATCAAGGGAGTCATCGGTCGTTCCGGAAAGGCATTCAGCATTTCGCTTACGGCACAAGATTCAACCGAGTTCGGGGACTTTCTCTCGGGTCGGCTTGATCAGCTGTACAGCGAATTCCTCGCGACGAAAGAGGAGCAGTCAGAACAATGATCTAGGCAAAAGAAAAGCCCCCAAGCAGCGTGGCCTGAGAGCTAATCTGAAAAGTTTGGTCGCTTAGAAGATATCTCTCCCGCGAATCACTGTCAACAAGAACGCCACTTTGGCGAACGGCTTTCTTTTGCCTCCACATAACTGGAGGTGAGAAACAGGCATGAAACATACAGGTTGGCGCAAGCCGACACCGGGTCTTGGCATTGCAGAGCAGCTTGCCCAAGCCGGTGAACGAGTAGCTGTACCCAAAACGCGGGTGTTCGTCGCCGTGAAGCGGGTCGGTGCATATATTGGCCTCAAGGCCGGAGACATGATGCTCCTCGACACGCTCGGGGCCTTCACCCAGGCCCAGGACTGGGAGGAGGGGCAGCGCCCGATCGTCTGGGCGTCGAACGCCTATCTGATTGAACAGACGGGCTTCTCGCTTTCTGCGCTCAAGCGCCATGCGCGGCGACTGGCCGAGATCGGCGTGATCTCTTTCCAAGACAGCCCGAACGGTAAGCGTTGGGGCCGCAGGGACGCCGAGGGGCGCATCGTAGAGGCCTATGGCTTCGATCTGTCGCCTCTGTCGGCGCGCGTCGAGGAGTTCGAGGAGCTCCATGCCGATTTGCAGGCCGAACGCGAGCTCTGCCAGCGCCTGAAGCGCCAGATCACGGTGGCACGCCGAATGATCCGTGCGAGGATTGAGGCCGCCATCAGCAGCGCGCTGCGCGGGCCCTGGACGCAGTTCACAGGTCTCTTCGAGGAGCTTCTGGACCGGCTTCCGCGTCGCCATGAAGCGTCTGAGCAGCTTGCACGGCTGCTGGGCTGGTTCAAGGAGCTACAGGAGCGCGTCGAGGCGGCCTACCTCAACGCAACCGAGGTCGCCCAACCTGTTGAAAACACGCCGGAAACCAAGGCACAAGTTCCCGAGAAGACTCAAAAAATGAACCCCAGGGAGGTCATTTCTGAACCTCATATACTAATTACAAACCAACTTGATCCTGTAACTCGTAATTCCTCAGAAAATGAGGAAGTCGCGGCCGTGGTGCCCAATGCTCAGCCCGAAGATCAGGTTGATAGGGAGCTGGAAGAGTGGGTGGCAGAGGTGCGCAAGAAGCGCGCGGCGCTGGATCTGCCCACTGTGATGCAGGCTTGTCCCGAATTCGCGTCCTGGGCGCGAAATATGGGCGGGTTCCTGAAGGATTGGGGCGATCTGCACCGGGTTGCCGGGCAACTCAGGCCGATGATCGGGGTGTCCGAGCATGCGTGGAACGTGGCGCAAGACCGGCTGGGCAAACAGGTGGCGACAGCGGCGTTGGCGCTTGTCTTCGAGAAGCATTGCGCGGGCGAAGTTTCCTCGCCGGGCGGATATCTGCGCGGCATGGTCGAGAAGGCCGGGGCAGGGGAGCTGCATCTCGAGCGCAGCTTCTATGGCAGGCTCAGTGGACAGGCGGCATGATGGGGCAGGGGGTCAGAGTCCGGCGGCCTTGGTCAGGTTCACGCGGAACCGGTCGCGCCGGCGCTGGTAGCGGCGGGTCATCTCGGCCGAGGCGTGCCCGAGCTGCTTCTGCACGTAGCGTTCGTCGACTTCCGCTGAACTGGCGAGACCGGCGCGCAGTGAGTGACCTGAGAACAGCGCCAGGCGCTCTTTTTCGGTCAGCTCGGATCGGATGCCGGCGTTCAGGACGGTGCGCTTGATCAGGCGTGCGACATGCTTGTCGTTCAGTCTGGTTTCGGATGCTCTTTTGCCGTCGCGCGAGGTGCCAACGAAGACCGGACCGAAATCGATCTTGGCAAAGTGCAGCCATTGCTGGAGCGAGTGCACGGGGCAGGTCTGATCCTTCGAGCCGCGGCCGATCTCGACTTCACGCCAACCGGTCTTGGCGTTGAGGGTCAGGAGGGCACCTTTCTCCATGATCTCGATCCATCCGCCGGAGTCCGGCGTATCGTCTTTGTGCACGTCGACGCTGACGATTTCCGAGCGGCGGAGACCTCCAGCGTAGCCCAGCAGCAGGATTGCCCGATCCCGCAATCCGCGCAGGTCGAAAGGAAGGGTGGCGACCATCGCGACGATTTCCTCGGCCAGGATCGCTTCCTTCTGAACGGGTGGTCGCGCGTGTTTTCGCTTGATCCCCGCCAGCACCGTGGCGATGTGCCGGTTCTTGCGATCGAGGGTGAATCCCCGCTGCGCGTAGTTCCAGGCGAGACCCGACAGGCGGCGGTCTATGGTGCTGACCGAAAGGGGAGGGGAGGGCCCAGAACCGGACGCTAGATCCGCGAGGTATAGGCCGATCATCTCCGGCGACGGGGGCAGCGCTTCCGCGCCCTTCATCCGGCACCAGCGTGCGAAGTGCGCCCAATCCTTTGCATACGCCTTCAGCGTGTTGTCCGAGGCGGCGGCGCGGGCATAGTCTCTGGCCGTGTCCACCAGTCGATCGAGCGTTCCGGACCCGGCGACATGGGAGGGCAGGGCGATGCCATCGCTTTCCTCTTGATCTCTCTCGCCCGCGCGAGCATCATCAAGCTCATCAGAGGGCGCTGACGTCGATTTCTCGGTCTCTGAGGGCATCTTTCCTGTGAATCCGGCGGTGAAATTGAACTGTTTCCCAGCATATCTTTTCATGTCCGATAATGCAAACTTATTGGACATAGCGCGATCTTGCAGGCTGCGGCGGTTCTAACGCTATTTTCTGGTGAAAAGCGCCGCGATGACGTAGGCTCCAAGCATGACATATGCTCGGCTCGATCACACCAGCGACCTCGACACATTACCCCGGATGCCCGCCTGGGTCACCTCAGCGCGGGCTGAAAGCCTTGAAGATGTTGCGTTTTTGTCGGGCGCAGCGCTGAGCCACCTGCATGTTGTGCTGGAGCGCGAGGAGGTGCCCCAAGCCTTGTTGCGGGATCGGCTCGCGCTGCGCGCAGCGGAGGCCTGTGTCGCGTTTTCGGGGCGCCTGGAGAGAGCAGGGGATCTGCGCGACGCGGTGCATTTGTTGCGTTCTGGCGATCTGCCGGGACCGGCTGGCGAGACCTGCCTCGCCTGGCGGCGCGCGGTGGAGCGGCCGGTGTCGACCAAGGCTCTGGATCGAGCCTTGCCGGCCTTCGAGTCGGGCAAGATCGCGATGTGGCTCAATGCAGGGAAGGGGGCGCCGGTGACTCGGGCCGCGATGGTGCTGGAGGCGGTGCTGACGGAGGCGCCACGCGCTGACGTAGCTTCGCTGGTCCTCGCGGATGCGGCTCTCGCCCAAACATTCGGTTGGGATCATCTCGTGCCGTTGTTGGCCGCGGGTCTGAAACGTGCCGACCTGCGCAAGCAGGGCGACGATTTGCGTCTCGTCTGTCATCGGGCACTCATCTTATCGGCGGTCGAGGCTGTGCGTCTCTCCGCCGACCTCGCGCGTCGGGCGGCACACCTAAAGGCCGTTGCGCCAAAGCTTCGCGCCAAGGGAGCGGATGCCGCTGTCGAGATGTTCCTCACCCGCGATGCCGTGGCACCTTTGGCCTTGCCCTTGTCGGATCGCGCCGCGCGGCGGCTTTGCGACCGACTGGTCGATCTCGGCGCGGTGCGCGAGCTGACAGGGCGAGACACGTTTCGGCTCTACGGGGTGTAGCGATGGCGAAGGATCGTTCAGAGCCGGACCTGGACCGTGAGTTGGCCGACCTGCCGCCTGAGCTGCGCTGGCGGGAATGGATGCGCCGGATCGAGGCGGTGCTGTTTGCCTCCGCCTCGCCTGTCCCGCGCCAAGACCTCGCCCGCGTCGTGGGGCAGGGGGTCTCGGTGGATCTGTTGGTCGAGGATCTCGTCGCCGATCTGGAAGGGCGGGCCTTCGAGATCGCCCAGGTCTCTGGCGGCTGGATGTTTCGGACGCGGGCGGCCTACGCTCCCGCGATCCGGGTCGCCGCGGATGTCGAGGATCAGCTACTCGACCTGAGTGAATTCGACGTCGCGGTCTTGGCCGCCATCGCCTATCACCAGCCGATCACGCGCGACGGGCTCAAGGACATCTTCGGCAAGGAGATCAGCCGCGACCTGATCGGTCGGCTGCATGCGCGCGACTTGATCGGGACCGGGCCACGATCGCCGCGCCGCGGTGCGCCATACACATTTGTGACGACCGAGCAGTTCCTTGTTGCATTTGATCTGGAGACTCTCGCGGATCTGCCAGAGCGGGAGCAGTTGGAGGACGCAGGTCTGGATGGCGGGTCATAGGAATGGTTGCGGGCTGGCGATCCCCGTATTGGCCAAACGGTGAGGCATGTCGTGGACATTTCGTGACGCTCTCAGTTGTGACTTGTTGAGAGAACTCAGGCTTCGATCCTGAGCCCTCTGAACAGAGCTTCCCAAGGGTCCCCATCCTCGGTCATCGCGCCCGGTTCCAGGTTTGCTATGTTCTCGTCGATGACTGCGTTGTGGTAGTTCTTGAGCCAGCTGTATTTGCGCCGCACCGTCGCGTTGGGACTGTCGGCGAGACCGCTCTCCACCAACGTTTTGTGCCTACCCAGAAACTCGATCCAGCCGGCGTATTCGCCGTCGAGCTCGCTCAGACTGGCGCGAAGATAGTCGATGTAGTGGAGGCCTGACTCGTCCTGGCGCAGGAGGTTGTTCAGGTGACGCTCTTCATCCTCATAGGAATGTCCTTCCCGCCAAAGCGTTTGGTCCTGTCGGTGGCGTTCGATGACATCTTCATGGATCGCAATGCGCGGGAAGATGACCTCGCCTTCTTCCATGAAATAAGCCTGAACGAGGGCAGGCCCAAACACCGGACCACTGAAGTCGATGCCGAGATGCATAGGGCCGATGGTCATCGCGCCGCGCACCATTATGCCGTTCGCCACGCATTCGATCTGGATGTGCAGCAGATCGATGAGTTCCCAGACCAAAGGGCCAGCCTGGTACTGAGTTTCAATGGTTCTGGTTCTTACGATCGCGTCAGACACGATCTCTGCATGGACTTCGCTGATCATCCGCATCTCGTCGGAGCGGGTGGGCGGCGTGGCATCCCCTTCGGACACCCTGCGAAACATCGAAAGCAAGTGCCTGATCTCTGCACCGCTTCGCGTGTGCAGGAGGTTCCTGAAACCGAGGACATCAAAAAAGGTCACAAGGCATTCTTCGTAGTCGGGGTCGTTCTCGAAATCAGTCATCTCTGGTCCATCTTCAGCCGAGGAGCTTCTCCAACTCTTCCCCTTGGGCGGCATGCTTCTTGGGGTTTTCTGCTTTCAGCTTGTTCACGTTGATGAGCTTCCATCGGACCGCTGGAAGCTCGGCCGCTTGAGGGCGGTCGATCGCGTCGAAGTCTGGATCGCCGTCATGCAGGGTTCTCAGAAACCTCTTCGCGCCCTCATCCAAGCGGGATTGGATATCACCGATCAGGCGGTCGCGCGTTGAGACCAATTCCGTTAGGTCGACTGCTTCCTTCGTCATGCCCTCGAATTCCCGCGCGTAGGGCTGATCTAGATCGATCAGGTTTGGATTCAGCAGTTCGTGCGGCGGGCGTGGTGAACTCGCGAGGTAGATCAGAAACGTGCGGAACAACTCGTCGGTAAACCCTTCGTTCTCGTAGAGCAGTTTAACGTCGTAGAGGTCTCGCGGGTGCTGGCGATCTAGGGCCGCATGTAGCTTGCCGCCGAACAAATCCTCGAAGGAGACGATGTTCATCGTCGCATATCCGAACGCCTCCTCGACGGCTTCGGAGACTTCGCGTTGTTCCGGATCATGCACGACGCCCCGGGTAACGGGGGAGGTTTCGATTTTGATTTCGGCTGTGCCGAGGCGGGCGAGCGCACGCGTGGCGCCGCCGCCACCGCCGGCAATTCGCTGCGCTTTGGCGCCGGCGATGCCGCCTTCGATGGCGGCGGTAATCCGGTCCATCGCGTCGTTGATCTCGACGAGGCTGTCGGCGCGGTCCTTGACAGGCAGATAGGTCAGATCGATATCGACCGAGAGGCGCGGAAGGTCGCGATAGAAGAGGTTGATGGCCGTCCCGCCCTTGAGCGCAAATATCTCCTCCTTCGCCACATATGGAAGTACCCGTACGAGCAGGGCCACTTGGGCGGCATAGTCTTCACGCGCCATCACCACGTTCCTTTCTTACAAACTCTTCGGGCACCATGATCCTGTAGCGTGGATGTATCTTGCCGCCTTTGACCAATGCGCGATCCCCGCTGCCGAGGTCGAAGTCTTCCGGATCGAGACGCTTGCGCCAGGCATGGTCGTGGCGGTCGGCGAACACGAAGAACAGGCGTTTGACCTTGATCTTCTTGCAACTTCTGAGCAGTGCCGAGAGGGTTCTTGGGCGCAACGTCGTCAGGCTTTCGAACACCATGTCGAGGTTGTGAAAGCTCTCCTGATCCGGCAACTCGTCAAGCGCTTCGAGGATGGCGCGTTCCGGCGAGGACATCACCAGTTTCCAGTCCCATGGCAGGGACGATGCTGTCTCGTTGAGATTATTTCGCGCGTCATTGACACCCAACTCTGGATCGGAGAACAGCGATACGCTGCGTGTGCGGAGTTCGGTGTTGAGCGGCAGTTTTTCGAGCCAGTTGGGGATTTTTGAGCCGTAGAGCCAGACTGTGCTCTTGTCGCCGAGTGAGAGGTAGTGCGCATAGCCTTGCAGGCCCAATGCCGTCGCCCCCCCGATATGGACAGGGTAGTGCATGATGTGCTGGAGCGAGAGCAGGCTGGTCTTCCAGTCGAGCGTATTCGTGGTGGCGCTGCTTGGTGCGGGACGGCGGAACACTCCGCGTCCTAGGCGTTCTAGCCAGCCGCGTTGCACATAGCCGTAGGACGAACGCCGACCTATCCCGTGGTGCTCCAGCCAGGCGGAGTCCACGAGGAACCCCGTGGGGACAGCCTCAAGAAGACTCTTTAGTTTTTCGTGTTCTTGTCCACTCATGGGCGACATAATGATGTATTTTTAAAGATGCCGCCACTTGTTTCTGTGATAACCTGTGAGATAGTCCGTCAAGGATCGACAAATTCTGGAATTTTCAAAGAGACTGGTGGTTGTCAGCTCTGAAGCTCACCAGCAAAGCAGGGCGTGGATGCCCTCGGAGGGCTGAGAAGACATCCGGCCATTCGGATCGAACAGTCGAAGCTATGTGCCCCTGTCGAAGCCGCTGCGCCAAACCAGAGTCAGGTTTCACTTTCGATTGTGGCGTTCTTTTGCCCATACAAACATCGCACCGACGGCAGCATTGGCTTGCTGCACGCTGAACACTTCCGGTTCGAACGCGCCCGCCCATTGCTTTGTATCGCGATGTTCCGGGTGGTGTTTGTCGGTCAGCGCGTCGAGAAACTCTTCGTAAGAGTAGGGTCCTCCACAGTCCTCTGGCGGGCAGGCTCGCTCTCCGTCAACACAGGCGGGAAAGTCCAGATCTGGTCTTCCGGTTGGTTTGCTAAACTTCTCAACGGTGACGAGATGCCGCCAGCCATCGCCGAAATCATAAGTGTATGTGAACTGACTGCCTTTCTTGACCAGCTTTCCAAGAGTAAACCTCTTCTCGTCCTTCCGCCCATCGGTAGGGTCCCAGCTGTCGTCACTTTCGTCGCGGGCCTCGAACCTGTCTTCGCCAATCTCGAACTCATGCAAATGATAGTCTTGCCAAGGCATAGCGCCCTGGAGAACGGAATGCAGGATGTCCAAGCTGATGTCATTCGGCACGACGATACGGCGCCAGATGGGTGGTTTGATGCCAACCAGTTCGATTTTCAGCTCAATCAAAGTGTGTTCCGCCTGTCTCAATGGCCCTGCCGTTGAAGTAACTTTTGATTCTTAAGTTGAAGCATTCAAGGGGAACATTGGCCCCTCCCGCCCTTTGGCCAGGACCGCGCCCTACTCGGTCGGCTGCGCGCAGCCGCCCTCCCCGAGCTGAAACGCCGCCTCTCCCTGCGACGTGCCGCTGGCCCGGCCGTCTCCTCCGGAGCCAGCCCGACCAGCCGTCGCATGGTCGTGGCAACGCTTCATCTCGGCCGTTCCGGTTACGGTCACTGGGGCAGGGGTGTGCCCGCAACGGTGCGAACAGATGTATGTGGCCATCGGCCCAATCAAGCATAAAGCATGGGAAGTGCTTCAACCATGACGTTAGTCGTTGCAAAGATGGCTGTGCAAAATAGTGTGGTTCGGAGAGGGTTCCGATAATGTCTTCAATAATCAAGTTTTTCCGAATTACATTCTTTCTCGTCCTGTATTTTTTCTTATGTATGGTCGTGGTGACCACAATGCTTCAGGGTTGGCCGATTGGCGGCCAGATGTTGTTTGCATTTGGTGTTCCCGTCATTCTGGTCTGGTGGCAAGAAAAACGGAGATCGCGGAAAGTCGCTGCAAAGGCGCAAGCTGAGGGGAGTTCCGAAAATCTACCCCCCCGACCTGAGCCGGTGCCGCGCCCAAGTGCCTACGACAAGCGTATCGAGCGTGAGCGCGAACGAACTCGCGAAGCCAACGCGTCCAAACAGCCGGCTGCCGTGCAGGCTTACTCCCCACCAAAGCAGGACTACGCTGAAATCGTTCGGGCTGGAAAGTCTGCGGCGCCGGCACTTGCCGCGGCCGCTGAACGAAATCAGCCCTCGCGAGTGGCATCGAGCGCATCGGTCCGATCATCGAAAAGCGGGTGGGTCCCGTCTTATGAAACAGCTAGCGTCGCCGGCCGCAACATCGGCGGGATGGTCTATGTCGGCACGGCTCCCTTGCTGAACACCTACGGGTATCGTGACAAGTGCCGAGCCTATATCGATCCGTCTCTGTCTGTCGCGCGCTCTGGAGCCGACAAAGCTGGTGAAGGTATGCCTTACTGGCCCGGATACGCGGATATCTCACCTCAGTGCCGGGCGACCTACCTCGACTGGTTGGCCAGCGGGCGCAACGACGCCTCCTACAACCCCGGATACATGTTCCTGTACTTCTACGGGCTGGAGCGTCGCTTCTTCGTCGATCAGTCCAACGAAGATGCCAAGGATATCGTCCAGGAAGTTCGGCGGCTGCAGTCACTTTACCCTGACAACCACTCCGTCAGGCGCTATTTGGGTGAGTTCCTCGACATTGCGATGCTTGCCGAAACCGACCTCGACGCTATCGAACCGATTTTCGAGAAGCAGGGCTGGGAACTTCCGTTCTCACTCAAATACGCAATCGGAGCTCGGATCGACAAAGGCGAGAACCTGACGGCTGACTGGTTGCTGAGTTGGTTCATCTGCCATCCGGAAACAAATCTGAGAACTCCCGCGACGCGGTGCCGTGACGAGTTCGTCGCTCTTTTCCGTATGCGGTTTGATCGGCGTTTTCCTGATGGGCTCAAAGTGACAAAACCCCGGAAATCACTCACGGCATCCTATCGCGCCGCCTCCAGCGAGTTTCAGGGGTCAGTCAATCCGACCGTGGATGGCAAACCCGTGCCCGACATCTCCGGCTTGCGCAAGCCGGTCGAGATTGCGCAAGAGCTGGCTGACGAGGTGATGAACGACCTCGACAAGCTCAGTCGCTTCCTGGGCCGAAACCCTGACGGCCGCGGAAGTGTGGAAGCGCATGCCTTGCTACCCTCTGAACTTTGGGATGCTTTCCCATCAGAGGAAATGGACCGCTTGAAATCTTGGGCAAGCGATATCGTCGATCGCGGGGGATTGGTGCCGCTTGAGGAGGTGATCGGACGACTGGAGGGAGAAACGAACGAGAAGATCGGAAAACGGCAAATGACAGGAGCCGCCGACGCGCTCGCGCGCCTCGGTTTCGGTCTGGCGCCCGACCCTCGGTTTGCGCTCCGGTCGCCCAAGACGGAGGAGCCTGTTGTGCTGTTTCGTCTGGGCGAACCCATCGAAAGACTGGAGGACGTTTCCGACAGCTATCGAAGCGCCTTGATCGAATTGGCACTTGGGTCGTTAGTCGCCCATGCTGATGGTCGCATCGCGGAGCCTGAACGCAGGGCGTTGGAAGATCAGGTTTCTGCCACGGCCCTCAGCGATCAGGAACGCCGCAGGCTGCGTGCAAACCTTGAATGGTTCCTGGCCGTGCCACCGGACATGACGCTTCTGCGGCGCAAACTGAAGGAGGTGGGCCAAGACAGCCAAGCCGCTATGCGGGCAGCGCTGGTCGGTGCAGCACATGCCGATGGCATTATTCACTCCGACGAAGTCGCAAGCATCGAGAAAATCTACAAGGCTTTGGGACTTGATCCTGCGCTTGCCTACACCGACCTGCATGCTGGCGAAGTTGCGGATGGTCCACGCACTGTTCGCGCGTCGCAACCGGGTCGCCCGGGCGAAGCGATACCCGCGCTCGAAAAAGCCAGCGGACCGAAACTCGACGCTTCACGGATCGCAGCAATTCGTTCGGACACAGAGCGCGTGTCGTCCGTCCTCGGTCAGATTTTCGATGTCAAAGAGGAAGAAAGTGGTGCCTCCGCGCCTGCCAGCCAAAGCCAGCTGGTAGGGCTTGACCCGAAACACGGCGCCCTTGTCCTCGAACTGGTCACTCGAGAGCATTGGTCTGAAACCGAGTTCGAGACGATCTGCGCCTCGCATGGGTTGATGGCATCCGGGGCTTTGGAAGTCGTGAATGAATGGGCTTTTGAGACCTACAACGAAGCACTGCTCGACGAGTATGATGGATATGACGTGTCTCTGGAAATTGCGGAGGCGGTAAAAGAAAAGATGAGTGCGGAGGGCAGGGATGTCTAAGTTGAAACCACGTGAACGCGATGCAATCGTACAGGCGCTTCGGGCCGGGGTCGTGCCCAAACTCGGTTTGCGCCATATTCAGGTTGGCCGCGTCCGAGAGATTGAAGAGCTCGTCAAGGACATGGACCGGATATCCGATGGCGGATCGGCGATCCGGTTCATCATCGGGGAGTACGGATCGGGCAAGACGTTCTTCATGAACCTGATCCGCCTCGTGGCTCTGGAGAAAGGCCTGGTCGTGATGTTCGCGGATTTAGCGCCAGATCGGCGCATTCACGCGACCGGCGGACAAGCTCGCGGGCTGTATGCCGAGATGGCCCGAAACCTCTCGACGCGGACCAAGCCCGATGGCGGGGCATTGGCCAGCGTGGTGGAGCGATTTGTCAGCCAGGCTCACCGAGATGCTGAAGAACGGGATTTGCCCACGGGGACCGTCATTCGTGAACGCCTTGGCCACTTTGAAGAACTTACCGGAGGGTTTGAGTTCGCCGAAGTCATCCGTCGATATTGGGAAGGCCATGAGACCGGCGACGACGAGTTGAAATCCGCAGCCCTGAGATGGCTGCGCGGCGAGTTCGCGACACGCACCGACGCGCGCAAAGCACTTGGTGTGCGAACGATCATCGACGACGCCAGTGTCTATGACCATCTGAAGCTGATGTCGGCATTCGTGTGCGAGGCCGGGTATAAAGGATTGCTGGTCGGCCTCGACGAGATGGTGAACCTCTACAAGCTCACTTCGTCGCAGGCCCGCAATGCAAACTACGAACAGATCCTCCGGATCCTGAACGATGTGCTGCAGGGTAGCGCCGAGAACCTCGGATTCCTTATGGGTGGAACCCCGGAGTTTCTGATGAACACCCGTCGAGGGCTCTATAGCTACGAAGCCCTTCAATCGCGTTTGGCCGAGAACACCTTCGCGCGGGACGGATTGGTCGACCTTTCAGGACCGGTTGTCCGGCTGGCCAGCCTGACCCCTGAAGATCTCTTCGTTCTTCTGGCCAATGTGCGGCGGATCATGCAGGACGATGCCGGTGCTCTGCCGGACGACGCGCTCGAGGCCTTCATGGCGCATTGTTCGGACCGGATCGGTGAAGCTTACTTCCGCACCCCGCGCAATACGGTGACGGCATTCGTGAACCTGCTTTCCGTGCTTGAGCAAAACCCCGGTGTCGAGTGGAGCGATCTGATCGAAAAGATCGAGGTCTCCGAAGACCTCGGCGAAGACATGAACGAGGTAGACGAGTCGACTGGTGCCCAAGACCCCGGTGACGATGATCTGATCAGCTTCAAGCTCTGACGCCGATGAGCAGTGCGTTCGACAAACTGGCGAGGCCTGTGCAGAAATGGATACGCCAGAAAGGTTGGCGCGAACTTCGCGACATCCAGGCGCGATCCATCCGGACGATCTGCGAATCCAATGCCGATTTAATCGTTGCAGCTTCTACGGCGGGCGGAAAGACCGAGGCGGCGTTCCTGCCGTTGATTTCACAGGTGCTTGACGAGCCGTCGGGCGGCACCGGCTTCGACCTGCTCTACATCGGTCCGCTGAAAGCCCTGATCACGGACCAGGCCATGCGGCTGGAGGGCATCTGCCAGGAAGCAGAGCTTCCGGTTGTTCCCTGGCACGGAGATGTCTCGCAATCCATCAAGACGCGCGCGTTGATATCTCCAAAAGGGATCCTTCTGATAACCCCAGAGTCCCTTGAGGCGCTTTTCATTCGTCGCGGTTTGGAAATTGCCCGCCTGTTTGGGGCGACACGGGCGGTCGTGATCGACGAGCTGCACACAGTTCTGGACAGCGAACGCGGTGTCCAGCTTCGTTCACTGCTCACACGGCTCGAGCTCGCGATAAAGCGCCCAATCCGTCGGATAGGTCTGTCAGCTACGCTAGGCGACATGGACCTCGCTAAGGCCTATCTTCGCCCTGACGCCGCAAACGCTGTCCAGCTGATCGAAGCAGATGGCGGCGAGGCTGAATTGAAGCTTCAGCTTCGCGGTTACCTTTCCGGCGATGAAGATGAAAACAGCCCATCCGCAACGGACGCGATCGCAGCACATCTTTTCAAACACCTTCGAGGCAGCGACAACCTGGTCTTCGCCGGAGCGCGTCAACGGGTCGAGATTTACGCAGATCGGTTGCGGGAGCTTTGCGAACGGGAGCACCTGCCACAGGAATTCTATCCCCACCACGCGAGCCTCTCCCGAGAACACCGTGACTTCGTTGAGCGGCGCTTGAAGGACCCTGCGAAACCGACGACAGCCGTTTGCACATCGACGCTCGAGCTTGGAATCGACATCGGTGACGTGACCTGCGTGGCTCAAATCGGTGCGCCATTCAGCGTCGCCGCGTTGCGACAACGGCTTGGCCGATCAGGCCGGCGTGAAGGACAGCCGGCCATTCTCAGGCAGTATGCTGTCGAAGCCAAGTTGACGCCGGAGAGCAGTTTCGTGGATCGTCTTCGCCTCGGCCTGATCAGGTCCATCGCGATGATAGACTTGCTGCTGGAAGGCTGGTGCGAACCTCCAAAACCTCAGGCGCTTCATCTCTCGACGCTCGTCCACCAGATACTGTCAGTCATAGCGCAGCGCGGCGGTGCGTCTGCAAGCGTGGTCTACAATGTGCTCTGCCGCGAAGGCCCCTTTCGGAAGGTCACAACCGAAGTCTTCGCAGATGTGTTGCGTGCAATCGGCCACCCAGAAACCGGCTTGATCGAACAGGTCGGCAGCGGGCTGTTGCTTTTGGGACCCGCGGGCGAAAAACTGGTTGAGCATTACAGCTTCTATGCGGTGTTTCAGACGCCTGAGGAATTCCGGTTGGTCGCAGAGGGGCGGGACCTTGGAACCCTGCCGATCGATAATGTTCTTGCCCCTGGGATGCTATTAATATTCTCTGGGCGACGTTGGGTTGTTCAAGAAATCCATGATCGTGAAAAGGTCATCGTCGTCAAACCCGCGAAGGCTGGTGTGCCGCCCGTCTTCGGCGGCGATGCGGGGGACATTCATGACAAAGTGATCGACCGAATGTTCGCCGTGCTCGAGGGGGATTCCAGCCCAGCTTACATGGATACAGTCTCTTTGATGATGCTCGAGGAAGCGCGTGCTCACTATGAACAGCTGGGGTTTAGGGCCAATAACCTACACACCATTGGCGAGCATACATCAGTCATTGCGACGCGGGTCGGTACTGTGAAGACATCAACCCTCGCGCTAGCACTGAGAAGTGAGGGGTTTTCGGTCGAACTGCATGACGGGTTTCTGATGGTGGAGGCCGGGGACGAAACCCCCGATCTTCAAACGGTACTAGCGCACATTCGATCTGGCGAACCTGTCGATCTGTTCGCTGGAGCTGGGAATTTAATGTCGGAGAAGTTTCATCCTTACCTGTCGCAGCCCCTCTTGGAGTTGGATGCAATTTCTTCCAAGCTTGCGCCCGATACTCTTACCGCGATGGTCGGTAGAATCGTCCCAGCATAATATGTGCGGCAATACTCGTTGACTGTTTTCATCGCTCCTAGGGCTAGTGATTGCTTTGTCTCCGCCAAGAAAGGACG
Source organism: Phaeobacter sp. PT47_59 (assembly GCF_028890025.1). Classification (NCBI taxonomy): domain Bacteria; kingdom Pseudomonadati; phylum Pseudomonadota; class Alphaproteobacteria; order Rhodobacterales; family Roseobacteraceae; genus Phaeobacter; species Phaeobacter sp. PT47_59. Next base: position 8,149 of record NZ_JARCJL010000016.1, on the reverse strand, counting down.
GCATCTTCCGTTCCCGCAACTGGTGCCGCGTCACTCCAACGATCCCAGAAATTGACTGTCGCGCTATTGGGCTTGAAGCGCGGCTCGGACACCACAACTCGCGTCGGAAGCAAGCTCGCATCGCCGACCACCAATGCCTCACCGATGTCGAGGACCGGTAGAAGATCACCAAACCCGCCGAGGCTGTCAGGCAGCAACCGTTTGATCACGGATTGATCGTCGCCGTTGGTCAGCCGCATCGCAATGACATTGTTGCACTGGCTCAGAACGGTGCGGTTCACTTCGGATGGTCTTTGGCTGATAACCACTAGTCCAACACCGTATTTCCTGCCTTCTTTGGCGATCCTCTCGAAAATCCCGACAGAGATCTCATCGGCTGACTCTGACGATGCACGCTCCGGGATATACAGATGTGCCTCATCGCAGAACAATGCGATGGGATGACGGTTGTCTGGTGGCGTCCACTGGCTGACTGTGAATATCAGCCGAGCAATCAAGCTGACCATGAGCGGCAGGATGTCGGACGGCACTTCCGAGAAATTGATGATCTTGATCCCACCCTTGCCATCAGCTTGCGATCCGCGCCCGCCTATCAGGAAATGCGTTACCTCCGACAGCCAGGCCATATCCATACAGGCTGCTGGCGGCTGAAATATGAACCCAAGCCTGCGATCATTTCGTTTGGCTTCAAATCGCGCGATTAAGCGGCTGAGCTTGTCGAAGTATGGTCCTTGCTTATCCTTGTTGTTAGCGCCCGGAACCATTTGTTCGTTCAAGTCAGATAGTTGCTTGTGGACACTGTCGATATCGAAAGGCACGGGGCTATCGATAGTGAAATTTGCAAGAATGTCGGCGTGTTTTCCCGGATCAAGCATTGCGCGCTTCGCATCGGTGATACAGCGCGTCATGAGCATGGCTTGGTTCGGAGCGTTCTGATCGGACCGATCTACAAACAAAGCGACCAATGCCTCATAGCCGAGAAGCCAGAACGGTAGATGTAGAACACCGTCGGCCAGTCGGCGATCGTGTCCAATGTCCCCCGGCCCAGCGATGCGTAGATGCCGAAACTCGTCGCTATCGAGGGTCTGGTACTCACCATGGATATCGAACAAGATTACGTTGGCTTGTGGAAGACCGGCAATCTGGTCTAGGAGCCGCGCAGTTGTGTACGATTTGCCGCTGCCAGTGCTACCGACCACGATGGCATGACGTTGGAACAGACGGTTGCCGTTCAAGAAGGCCCGCGCGTCCTCGTCCAAAGCATAGCGACCAAGATCAAGCTGCGGGCCGTCGCCGGAAACCTGCGAAATGACCTGCATGAAGTCTGTCAGGCGCTGACCTTCCAAGGAAAAGCAATCCGCATCGATTTCGGGCACAGTCTCTAGGGTGCGCTTAAAGACGTTCTCTTTCAGCCCCTCCTTGTCTACGAGTGTTCCAATCAGAGCGACCCGAACGAGGTTGTTTTCGGGGAGCGCGGCTTCCGGATCCTCCTCAGACCCGTCTATTGCAGTTTCGTCACCTGCTTTGCGTGTGATGCGCGAAACTATCCCGATTAAGTGCTGCCCGGCTTTCGAGCTTCTGATCGCGGTCAACCGATTGACCTGAATCCGTTTGAGGCGTTCAAGTTCATCGACTCGCACCGTCACAGTGGCAGTATCGACGGCAATAATTTTGCCGAGACTTTCATCATCGTTGAAATCAAGTATGCCCAACTCTTCCTCCTAAAACCCAATCAATTCGTTCAATGCAGGCAACTCCCAATATTTGCCCCCGGTAACAACAATACCGTCTGGGCTGTCACGGTTGTAAACCATCGTCCCCTCATCGTGGTTCTCGAGCGCGAGGTAGTGACGCCCGGCGTTGTTCTTGAGAAAATCCTTGGCTTCGGGCGTTAAGGTGCGCGCTGCGACAAGGATGGGAACGTCATGCACACGACAACGCGTCATCAGCTTCGGATGGATATGGCCGTCGCGGAACCCGTATCCTATGCAAATGAATGCGGTCGCGGCACTCAACACACGATCGGCGCCCTGTATCGCGCTCCGAAAGGGCTCGTCGTGCGTCCGCTGATATTTGCTTACACCTGGCGTGACGATCAACGGAACCAAACCATCGGGCAACTCGCTCGTCATCGGTAGCGACATCACACCCCCATGCGGGTCTGAAAACCAATCAAGAGACCCGTGGACTTTCCAGACTGTGACCGTCCGCGCCAAATTGGCCCCTTGTTTGAAAATCAGATTCTCCGCCCCATCGGCCCGTCGCAGATAGCCCGGAAGGAAACCCGTGTTGTGGATGTAGCCGCCTGAATCGGCTGCATACTCTGCAACGCGGTCGTAGTTTGTTGTTACGACATGGATATTGCGGTTTGTACTTCGGAATAAACCTGTGAATAGGGTGCGGAGCGGAAAAATGGTCTCGGTCTTTATAGCTGATTTGAGCAGGCTATAATCGCCCTGAGCGATGAAGTCCCAGGTACTTCGGACAATCTTGACAACCAAGGAGTCGGGTAGAGGCTTGTTTTCTAGTGCTGCTTCTAAATGATCTCCAGCGGCCAAGGCTGTTCTAACAAGTGTCCAGGCATCGACTTCCGGTCCATCGTCGGCCTGTACATTATCGCGGAGCCAAACGGCCAAATCCCCCATGCCACGAATGCCATGCGGTATCGAGGCCCCGCTGCCCAAGACTATCACTGGGCTATGCTGTGCACAGTTTTGGCACTGCTTTGCGAGTTCTTCTAGTTCCAAAGCTATTTTGCCTCACTTCTTGTACTTCGGCTTAGTTTGTCTGTGCCCGAAAACGATTTGGTCCAAAATTTCGCTCTTACGATACCCCCGGTAGCACTTCTTTGTCACAGCAAGTTTTCGCTGTCGTCGCAAGGTGGGTGCGTCGGGAATCTGGCAAGTGACATGGATCCGAAAATGCCTGCTCCAGCTATGATCCATGCATCAACATGCGCCCTCTGGCATCTTTGACGGCTGTTCACCATCCTTCCTTAGCGGCCAACGCACTTCTCCCTTTGTCTGAGTTGCATGACATGCTGGTCGCAGCTGTCGTCCCGTCCACAAAGGTTGCCGCCGATCTTTTTCCCCTGACCCTGCGGGTCATTCCTCGCGGAGCAAAAAGACCGGCACCTGCCCCTCTCCGCTACGCTTCGCCTTCGGTGTGCCCGGGCCTTGGCCAGCTGCAAGGTGACCATCATTGCAACGCAAACAAGGAGAAGAGCAATGACCACGAACTGCATCAAATTCACCAGCGCCGACATCGAGACCGCCAAGGGCACAGGCTCCATCTCGACCCTGACCTTCGACCTCGACATCACGGTCGAGCCCGTCGCGAGCACGAACCCGATGGCCCCCACGCACCGCGTCCTCGGCCGCTCCCCGCGCGGCAAGCTGGTCGAGTGCGGCGGCATCTGGAAGAAGCAGAACAAGGAGACCGGTGCCGACTACTACACGCTGACCATCCGCGACCACGGCTTCAACGCCAACCTCGGCAAGGCCGCGAACCAGGACGATCTGTCCCTGCAGGCCGTCATCCCCTGGGGCCCGAAAGACGCCGCCTAAGCCAAGGGCCAGACCGCTCCGGCGGTCTGGCTATTTCTCGTTATGAGGAATGGCAGCGGTTCGGGTCCGAAACCCGTGTCAGAAGGATGCGGCATATTTCGGACGCTGACACCGAGGCGGATAGTCTGACTGGATCGATCGCAGAAGCAGCTTTGATCGTTCTGTTGAGGGACAGAGTGGATCGCGCGAACCCGAGGGTGAGCCGAAAGTCAGCAGGGGAAAAATGGGAGCCCACTGTGCGAGGTAAGCGCACCCCTTCTCTCAGTCGAGCAACCCGCGCTTGGGTCGTGTTGGCGAGGCTGCCAGGGTGCCGAACTCACCCTTTGCCGCGAGGGTGTAAACCGCAGATCAACGTCATGCGTCCGGGGGGCGACGTCTCACGTCAGGGCCACCGTCGCGCGCCTTTCCGTCGACCTGTTGGCCTCTCAGATCGCTAGCCCGGGGTCGAGCGGCCGGCAACGCTGGGGGCAGGTTTCTGGACGGCTGCGCCTTGAGCGCTGCGGTGCACCGCTCACAACAAACCTGCCCCCGGCGTGCTCCATTTCATTCCGCCCCGTGCCGGGTGCAGCCCGCTCTCATGCCCCCGGTCTTTTCCACGATCCGTCCAACGACGATCAACGGAAAGGATCACACCATGACACTCGAACAATCCATCGACCTCGCCGAACTGCAAGCCGACATGGCCTTTGATGCCTACCTCGCCGCGTTTGATGAAGACGCCCATCCCGAGACACTCGACAGCCTCGAGACCGAGGCGCTGATCGCCCGCAGCCGCTACGACGACCTGCGCTCTCAGGGACTGGGTCACTGACCCAGACACCCCTGCGGGTCTACTGATCCGCAGGGGTTTGACACCGTCTCTCAGAAGCTTCGTGACGCCCTCGAATGGTGGGACCCGCGCTATCTCGCGCGGGCCGTTTTCGTGTTCTTCGCGCCCGATCCGTTACCGGCTCGGGCGCTCGGTTTGCCTGACATCGCGTGCTGCTCCAGCGCAAGTTTAGGCAGATTAATTCGACCAGATTGCCGCGCATCGATGAGGACGGCGGCGTTCCATGTCGCGCTGCGGAGCAGTCTTGACTGCACCCTATTGCCAGCAAAAAGACACAGCATGCAAAACGTTATATTGCGCAATGTGATGTATTGAAGTATAAGCAAAGGAGAGAAGGAAGACGTTGGCAGGATATGGCCAATGTTTGCACATTTTGTCCGAGGGGTCTGTCATGGGCGTTTCCCGCAAAGCTGAATGCTCCGCCGCACGCGAAAGCGATTGCGAGCAATCGCTGCCTCGCGCGCGTCTGCGCATGCAATCTTTTTCTGGCAGCGGGAGAACGCCCTAGTGCCGAGGCCAGCGAAAAACCTGAAGCTTGAAGAGCGCATCGAAGTGGCGCGGCGCTTCACGGCGGGCGAGAGCGCGAAGGAGCTGGCGGCGGCGTTCGGTATCTCTCCGCGCCACGTGAACCGGCTCGCGAAAGAGGAGGCGGGCGAGGGGATCGCAGCGCGCGATCCGAGCGAGACAGTGGCTTTCCGGGCTAGTCAGTCTGAGCTTGCAGCGTTCGATGCCGAGTGGCGCGAACGGGGTTTTTCCAACCGGTCACAGGCGCTCAATGCGGTGCTGCGCGGACGGTGCGGTTTCCTCGATGTGCCCCGTGATCTGGTCGCCGAATTTTGCGCCGCATGGCGACAGGCGAAGGATGTGAGCGACGCTGGCATGGTGCTCGCCAAGGCGGTCCATCGCGGTCGGCTGGAGGTCTCGGCGGCGGATCGCGCAGTGCTGATCGAACTGCTCGATCTTGCGCAGTCGATGAGCCGTGAGATGGGCCGGATGAAGGATGCGGCGCAAGCGCTGCGTCATCAGGAGTGGCCGCAAAGGGAAGAAGGGCAGGGGGCGGATGGCGCGGTTCTGGAGGGCACCCCGCGCGAGACCGTGACAGGTTTGAGGCTCGTCAGGAATGGCTGATCCGCTCGCCCTCTATGCCTCGGTCATGGGCCGGCTCTGGGAGGATGAGCGTATCCGGGGTCAGGCCGCGGCGCGGATCGACGCGCGGCTGGCGGGGCGTCGGCAGGGGCGAAGTTTCTCGCGCGTCGGATCCATGTCGGCGCGCAACGCGCTGAAAGTGGCTTCAGGGCAGAGCCGGGCTGCGGTGTTCAAACGGATCCGGGCAGGAGGCTGCAAGACGAGGTGTAGCCTCGGGGCGCAGATTTCCTACATCAACGACAAGGCGGTATACACCTATTCGACGATGACCAACGCGCTGACCGATGCGGCGGTGCTTTCTGAGGAGCAGAAAGAAGACATCATCGAGGATTGGGCCGGGACCTGGCGCGGCTCGACCAAGCTCGGGTTCACCTCGCACATGCTGCTCTCGTTCCCGACCGACGTGACGGTCGATCAGGTGTGCGACATCGCCATGGACTGGACGGAGCATTTCTTCGAGAGCGGGGAATATGGCGATCAGTGGGACTATGTCCTCGCGGTCCATGACGACCGGGCGCACAAGCATGCCCATATCATCCTGAACAATCGCGGCGTCGAAAACGGCACCTGGTTCTCTTGCTGGGCCGAGGGCGTGATGTCGCCGCAGCTGATGCGCGAGAAGCAGGCCGAGATCGCTGAAGGCTACGGCGTGACGCTCGACGCCACCACCCGGCTCGAGCGCGGCATTTTCGAGAAGCCCGCCGGGATTGAGGAGATCTACCGCGCCAAGGAAGAGGCCCGCCTTCCGCGCGAGATCGTCATGACGGCCCAGGAATCCGCCATGGCGCAGGCGCAGGTGGTGGGCTTCGCCAAGGACTACAAGTACCTCGCCGACCTGCTGGACCGGATGGACCAGCGTCACATGGCGCGCGCCGTGCGCGGCATGGCAGACGGTCTCGGCTCCGGCACGCCCTGGAACTTCACCGAAGGAGAGATAGACATGAAGGACATCAAGACCGTCGGTGATGCGATCGACTATTCCGAGCGCACGATCGAGGCGCTGAGGCTCAAGGCCGAGGAATTGGACCCGGCCGAGCGCGCCGCCTTCGAGGCCAAGGCCGCGCCGATCATCGCGGACCTCTCGCAGATGGTGCCTGACCCGGAGCTGCGCGCACGGTTTGGAAAGCAGCTCGAAGAACCCTATCCGCCGGGGGCGGGCAGCGAAGTGCTGATTGCGGCGCTGCAATCCGGCAATGACGAGGGGCTGCGCTACGTGCTCGAGCGCGCCGAGGAGGTGGGCATGGACAGCGAGGAGCTGGTAGCCCGGATCACTGCCGGCGGCACGCGCAACTACGGCATGGCGCAAGACTGGGTCGAGCGCGACATGAACGCGGTGCTGGCCAAGGACGGTCTCAGCGTGGAGACCGCGAGTGACGACCAGCTCGATGCCGCGCTCGAAAAGGTCGACGGCGTGATGGACGCACTGATGGAGCGGGCGAAGGAACTGGGCGTCGAGATCGGCCGAACCCTCGCGGACGAAGAGGAGGCGACACTGCCCCTCATCGACGAAGACGACCGGACGCCCAATCCCTACCTGCAGGACCTGGCCGACATGCTTCGGGACGGCAAGCTCACCGAGGAACAGGAAGAGGTGGTTGAGCGGACCCTGCAATCCGAGCTCTTCAAGGAGTTGGGTGAGGAGGGTTTGGCTGCACTTCGCCGCGGCAACTACGAGGTGCTGGACGCGGCCCTTCCGAGCAAGCTCGACCAGATCACCGTCACGCAGGAATTCCTCGAGATGACGTTTGAGGAGACCGGCGACCAAGTCTTCACCGACCGCGCCGCCGGGTTGCAGCAGGACAAGGCGACGGAGGTGGCGCGGATGCGCGGCCAGCAAGAGGCGCAGGAAATGGGGCGTGAACTTGCCCGAAACAAAACACTAGATCGTGGTCTCGATGACGAGATGGAATTCTAAGGGGGAGATGACAACCATGACCAAGACACTCCCCCTTTGGGCCGCGCTCCTCTTCGGGGTGATCTGCGGCGCCGTCATCGGCACCATCGTCGCCGCCTTCTACCTGACCCTGGCCCTGAAAACCGGGTTTGGTAGTTTTGACATGCTGGCGCTCTGGAAAGCCAGCGCGGGCACCCGAGCGGCGCATCCCGAAGCGTTCAAGGTGGGGTTTGGCGCCGTAGGCTTCGGGGCGATTGGCCTCGGCGCCCTGGCGCTTGCCTGGACCTGGAAGAAGGAGCGGGACGACTATGGCTCGGCCCACTGGCAGACCAAGGCGGAGCTGAAGAAGAACGACATGCTTCAAGCGCCTGGCAAGGGCTTTGTCTGTGGCAAGCTCGGAGCCCCGACGTCCAAAGCTGAGTTCATCTCCTCGACCACCATCCCGCATGTGATGATGGTCGCGCCGACCCGGGCCGGTAAGGGGGTTGGCTTCGTGATCCCGAATCTTCTGAGCTTTGCGGGCTCGGTTGTGGTGCTGGACGTGAAGGGCGAGAACTTCGAGAAGACCGCGCGGCTCCGGGCGCTCAACGGCGACGAGGTCTATCGGTTCAGCCCGTTTGATTGGGCCAATGCCACGCATCGGTACAACCCGCTTGCGCGGATTGCCAAGGCCCCGACATTCGCGCAGCGCTTCACCGAGGTCTCGATCCTGGC
>NZ_JARCJL010000015.1:0-105092 GCF_028890025.1 Phaeobacter sp. PT47_59 | reverse complement strand
AGCAGGCTGGGACGACGACTTCCTACGCAACGTTCTCAATGGCTTAGCGGCGGCATGAGCCATATGCGATTGCCCTGTCTTGGGCTTAAAGTGCAGGAAGATATTGCGCGTTCTTCTAGAGCTATGGTCTGGGCTGCGCTCGGGTCAATTGTGATTGGGGTGAGCGGTGCTGCGGTCTTGATCTCCGCTCTTGTTGCTAGCCGCAAAGCAGTTGAGGCGTCGATTGAAAGCAATCGCATCGCTCTGGACACCAATGAACGCTCGCTTCGCGCGTACGTGAACGTGTCAATGACTGAAGTGTTTTATGAAGGTGGAAGATTGCGTCTGAGGATTACGATCTCAAACTCCGGGGCCACTCCCGCGAAAGACATGGTGTTTCAAGGTAGGGGAGAGTTTTCATGGTTTCCAAAAGATCACTTGCCTTCATTTCCCCCCTCTTTGGCTTCTCCATTCAGGCCGAAAGGAGGGTCTAAGACAACGCTTTCGAAGGAAGAAAGCTTTGTGGTGAACGAAGAAGTTGACCCCATCAGCATGGGAGACCTTTTCTTGCAGGCGGAAAGCAAAGATAAAAGAATAGAGGAAGCTTCTGATGCAGCCAATGAGGCAGCTAGAATTCTTAGGCGTCTCTTGAAGAATACACCAAGTCTATTCGATCATTTTCCTGATATGGGGCAGCATTTGGATTCTCTGGAGCAATATCCTCTTTCGGAGAAGAACGATATAAATTTGGGTTTCACCTATGTGATGTTCATCGCTTACCGGGATGTATTCAGAGTCAGGCGCAGGGCCTTGTACAAGGGCTATATCACCTTGGAACAGTTGGAAAACAACAAGACTATGCTGGAGGTCTGTCCGAAACACAATAGAATGACCTGAGTGGAGTTTTTTTTCATGGCCGCCAACAATCCAACAAAAAAGAGGCCCCGTGGGGCCTCCTGATCTTTTCACCGGATTGTGAGAAACCAATCAGCTCTCGCTGAGGGCGACCTTCATGTCCTTGACTTGGTAGATCACCTCTCCGTCGGCCTCTACGATGCCGTCGGCGACGCCCATGGTCAGGCGGCGGGTCTGGATGGCCTTGGTGAAATCCACCTTGTAGGTCAGCATCTTGCGGTCGGGGCGCACCATGCCGGTCAGCTTGACCTCGCCCACACCCAGGGCATAGCCGCGCCCCTGCCAGCCGCGCCAGCCGAGGTTGAAACCGGTCAATTGCCACAGCCCGTCCAGACCGAGGCAACCGGGCATGATCGGATTGCCGGGGAAGTGGCAGTCGAAGAACCACAGGTCGGGGGTGATGTCGAACTCGGCCAGGATGTGGCCCTTGCCATGGGCGCCGCCGTCGGCGCTCACCTCGGTGATGCGGTCCATCATCAGCATCGGCGGGGCGGGCAGCTGGGCATTGCCGGGGCCGAACAGCTCGCCTCGGGCGCATTTCAGCAAGTCTTCTTTGTCAAAGCTGCTCGGGTAATCGGCCATGCTGGCGGTACTCCTGCCTTCGGGTGTCAGTTGTTTAGCTGGCCCCCTGTAGCACCGCGCCAAAGGGTCCTGCAAGCCTTCTGCACGGGGTGGAAGGGGCAGGGGCATGGGGTCGCAGCAGTCAAGGTGGCTGGCATTCTAGAAGGATTCTATTTGAAAACAGCCCTGCAATGCCCCTATATATATGGTCAGCAACGCGAGGCAGGATCTGCACATGACGCCAAACAGCGAAGATCTGGCAACCAAATGGCTGGGACAGGCCGGTTTGCGCCCGACCCGGCAGCGGGTGGCGCTGGCCGAGCTATTGGTCGGGGATGGCCAGCATCGCCATGTCACCGCCGAGAGCCTGTTTGAATCCGCCAAGGACAAGGGCGCGGCCGTGTCGCTGGCCACCGTCTACAACACCCTGCGCGCCTTCTGCGAGGCGGGCGTCTTGCAGGAAATCACCGTGGACGGGTCGAAAAGCTACTTTGACACCAACACCCATGATCACCCCCATTACTACTGGGAGCAGGATGGCCGCGTCAGCGATGCGCCCTCGGATCAGCTGGTGATCCAGAGCCTGCCCGATGCGCCCGAGGGGATGGAGATCGCCTCGGTCGATGTGGTGATCCGCCTGCGCAAGAAGTGATCCGGCCCACAGCCCTTTGATGCGCCCTGCGATGATCCGCGGGGCGTTTTTCGTTGTGTGGCCTTCTGAGGCAGTTTGGGTTTGAACCCGGCGCGGATCGGGGGCAGGCTCTGGCCAGATACCGACAAGAACATTCGGAGGCCGCCATGATTCACCCGCTCCTGACCCAGGATCACATCGATCAGTACCAGCGCGATGGCGTCGTGGTGGTGCGCGGGCTGTTCCGCGATCAGCTGGAGCTGCTGCGCGCCGGGGTGGAGGCCAACATGCAGGCGCCGGGGCCCTATGCGTCGAACAATGAAAAGCCGGGGCAGACGGGGCGGTTCTTTGACGATTACTGCAACTGGACCCGCATTCCCGAGTTCGAGGAGGCGATCCAGGCCTCCCCGGTGGCCGAGGTGGCCGCCGATCTGATGCAATCGGACCGTGTGCAGATGTTCCACGACCATGTCTTGGTGAAGGAGCCGGGCACCTCGATGGCGACGCCCTGGCACCAGGATGGCCCCTATTACTTTGTCGAAGGGCAGCAGACGATCAGCTTCTGGTCGCCGCTTGATCCCGTGCGCGAGGCAACCCTGCGCTGTGTTGCGGGATCGCACGCCTGGGAAAAGGAAGTGCTGCCCACCCGCTGGGTGTCTGAAGAAGGGTTCTTCCCGGACGAAGGCCAATACATGCCGGTGCCCGATCCGGATGCCGAAGGCATGACGGTGCTGGAATGGGAGATGGAGCCGGGCGATGCCGTGGCCTTCAACTATCGCACCCTGCATGGCGCGCGCGGCAATACCTCTGACCAGCGCCGCCGTGCGTTCTCCCTGCGCCTGGTGGGGGAGGATGCGCGGTACGTAGAGCGTCCGGGCCGCACCTCTCCGCCCTATCCGGGGCACGACATGCAGCCCGGCCAGCGCCTGCGCGAGGATTGGTTTCCGGTGCTGTTGCAGCGGTAGAAAGATTGGCCGTTATCTATCGGGGGGCGGGGCAATTGGTTTTCGATTTGGGGAGAAAACCTGGGTCGATGGGGTAGAAATCGTTTCGGCGATAGCTCCACCCCATGAATTCTCCGTCGACTATCGCAATGGCGTGGCGGGGTGCCCAAGGACTGTAGATGAACGTTTGAACAGACGACCACAGGCTGCGGGTTTCAAGGCAGGTCGCGCCAAGTTCGGTGGCGCGTTTTTCCATACGTGTTTGAACGTCGCTGTTCATGATCCAAAGACTGACGATGGTTGCGGCAGCAATGGGAAGGATCAGAGCAATGTGCGCGAGGTCGCGTGCTTTGGTTTTTGTTCCGATCACAAGCAGAGCTGCACTGACACCGCCTGCGACGCCCCAAGCCAGCGTTGTTTCTGCCAGTGGCAAATGCAGGTCCTGGGCGGTTTCTATATAGAAAGATGCAGAAAGCAGCCAATAGAGCGGGAATAAAAGACCAAGAACCGCACCAAACAGGCCCAGTTGCAGCGTGCCCCACAGGGCGGAGAGCAGGCCGAATTGCAGCATGAGAGATGCGGACAATGGAAGAGCAGCCTGCCTGCGTCGCGCCCTCATGTACGCAAAGATAGGCCAGCCCCACCAGAGGGCGATGATGAGCAAACCCAAAATGGCTAAGAGGGCCAGTTTCACCCCGATCAATGATGCACCCTCAGAACCACTGACCCGGCTCCATCAGGCCCAGATCCAGCAGTTGCCGCGAGTGCCACTCGAACGGCACCGAGTTGCGCCAGCGGAAAGTCTGGATGTCGAAGGAGGATCCGGGGTTGCGCTTCAGGGCCTTGGCGGTGCGGAAGGAGCAAATGGCTGCTGTCAGGTTGTGATGCCAGGGGCAGGCGTAGGTGTTGTACTCGGCGATATTGAAGGTGTGGTTGGGCAGAAGCTCCAGATCGGCGCGGGCGCGGAACAGGCTGATCCGGTCGATCTTGCGGCTGGTCCAGGGGATGTGTTCCTCGTGCCGCCAGCGTACTCCGCCAAAGAAGTCGAGCTGCCGTTCTTCCGGGGTGCTGTTGGTCCCGATATAGCGGGCCTGGGCATAGTAGCCGGATTTGTCCAGATAGGCATCGCTCAGTGAGACGGCATCGGGCTGCGCCTCCAGATCGCCCGCATAAAGGTCGATCACATAGGTCAGCATTGCGCTGCGCTTTTCTTCGGTGTGGAAGGCCAGCATTTCCGCGACCGTGCGCGTTTCGCAGAAGGGAAAGAACAGGAATTCCGCGTTGTAGCAGTAATATAGCCAGCATCCCGGGCTGGCGGCGCGGATCACCTGGTTGACCGCGGCAAAGACCTCCTCTGATCGGCCGCAATCGAAAGAGACCCGTTCGATGCGCGCGGTCACATCGGCGGGCAGGTCGAACCCATCGGGCATCAGCGCGACCACCGACTTGAAGCCGCTTTGCAGATGGTGGCGCAGGGTGGCGGCAACTTCGACATCGTCCTCGACAAAGATCAGGGCAACCGGACCCTTTTCAAGCAGGGGCCGCCGGGCGCTCAGGAACATATCGAGGGAAGAATGGATCACGGTGGCCTGCTCCTGCCGTTCTGGCATTTGCCCCCAAAATCGGGTATCAGCGCGCGCATTGCAAGCGGCGTCATTCCCCTGTAAGGCAGGCCGCTGATTTCCCTTGTCCTGCTATAAAGGCATTGAACCCATGAGCGCGCCCAAGAAGCTGTTTATCAAGACCTACGGCTGTCAGATGAATGTCTATGACAGCGAACGCATGGCCGAGGCGCTGGGCGGGCAAGGCTATGTGGAGACGAAATCGGCCGATGACGCCGATATGATCCTACTCAATACCTGCCACATCCGGGAAAAGGCCGCCGAAAAGGTCTATTCCGAACTCGGCCGTTTCAAGGGGCTGAAGGCGGAAAAACCGGATCTGAAGATCGGCGTTGCGGGCTGTGTCGCCCAGGCCGAAGGCGAAGAGATCATGCGCCGCCAGCCGCTGGTCGATCTGGTGGTCGGCCCGCAAAGCTATCACCGCCTGCCGGAAATGGAGAGCAAGGCGCGCGAGGGGCAGAAGGTGCTCGACACCGATTTCCCTGAAGAGGACAAGTTCGAGAAGCTGAAGAACCGCCCCAAGGCCAAGCGCGGCCCGACCGCGTTTCTGACCGTGCAGGAAGGCTGCGACAAGTTCTGCGCCTTCTGCGTGGTGCCCTATACCCGTGGCGCCGAGGTCTCCCGCCCGGTTGTGCGCATCATCGGCGAGGCGCAGGAGCTGGTGGAACGCGGCGTGCGCGAGATCACCCTGCTGGGGCAGAACGTCAACGCCTACCACGGCGAGGGGCCGAATGGTGCGGATTGGACGCTGGCGCAGCTGATCTGGGAGCTTGACAAGATCGACGGGCTGGAGCGCATCCGTTTCACCACCTCGCACCCCAACGACATGATGGACGACCTGATCGAGGCGCATGGCAGCTGCAAGAAGCTGATGCCCTATCTGCACCTGCCGGTACAGGCGGGATCGGACCGGATCCTGAAGCGGATGAACCGCAGCCACACCGCCGAAAGCTATATCCGCCTGATCGAACGTATCCGCGCCGCGCGCCCCGATATCCTGATCTCGGGCGACTTCATCGTTGGCTTCCCGGAAGAGACCGAAGAGGATTTCCAGGCGACGCTGGATCTGATCGAGGAAGTCAAATACGGCACGGCCTATTCCTTCAAGTATTCGACCCGCCCCGGCACCCCGGCGGCGGAACGCGCCCAGGTCGAGGCCGCCGTGGCCGATGAGCGCCTGCAGCGCCTGCAGGCCCTGCTGAGCCGCCAGCAGCGCGAGGTTCAGGACAGCATGGTCGGGCGCGAGGTTGGCGTGCTTTTTGAAAAGGCTGGCCGCCTGCCCGGGCAGATGGTGGGGAAATCCGACTACCTGCACGCCGTCCATGTGGCCGATTGTGATCGCGCAATCGGTGATCTGGCACGGGTGCGGATCGTCTCTTCGGGGCCGAACTCGCTGGCCGGAGAGCTGATCTGATCCCGCCCTGCGATTCCGCCTGCCCCTGGCTGATGTCGCCGCTCTCCGGGTGTGCGCCCGGGTGAGTGAGTCCTTATTGCATCCATTTTGGAGACAATTTTAAGAAATTGGTTTGAGTGTTGGCTGAAACCGCATAGTTTCTTAAAAAAAATTGTTCTCACCACGCGCGCTGGGGCAAATAATCGTGTAGTTTTGCGTGTGTATATCGAATGTTGCCTGAAATCGCCAAGTTTGCGTATGGGTGGCAGGCTCCCTGGGGGCTTAGGGGAAGGAAATCTGGTTGTGCTGAATTTCAACAGAAAGAACATAGGCGCTGTGTTGGTCGCTGCCATGGCCGCACTCAGCCTGTCGACGGCGCCGGTTGCGGCGCAGGATTCCGGACAGCGGACGGTCGTCGGTGAACGCTACATTCCGACCATCTGGGTCGATCCGGATGGGTGCGAGCACTGGGTCATGGACGACGGCGCCGAAGGCTATATGACCCCGCATGTGACACCGGATGGCAAACCGGTCTGCCGCCGCGGGCTGTTGTGCGGGATGATGCCGACCGATCAGTTCTTTGCAACCGACAAACACTATATCAATGCCGCAGGCCGGTCGCGTCTGACCGAATTCTTCCGCAAGGCCATGCCGGGAACCCGCTATTTCGTGATTGCCGGTCACACCGACAGCCGCGCTTCGGATGAATACAACATCCGCCTGTCGCAGCGCCGCGCCAATGCGGTGGCTCAAGTTGCCCAGTCGGCCGGGGCGCGCATTGGGGATATCCGCGCCTATGGCGAACGTGACCCGCGCGTTCCCAATACCAGCGCGGCCAATATGGCGCAGAACCGTCGCGTCGAAATCTATTGTGTCCGCTAGGGGAGATTGCAAGATGACCATTCTCAAAGGAGCCGCTGCCCTGTGCCTGGCGCTCACGGTTTCCGCCTGTGGCGATGTGACCGACAAGACGCGGGACCAGAACATCTTTGACGGCAAGAGCGGAGACCTGTCGCAGCTGACCGCAGGCATCTGGGTGGACCCGCAGGGCTGCGAACACTGGATCATTGACGACGGGGTCGAAGGCTATGCCGACCTGCGCCGCACGCCGGACGGCAAGCCAGTCTGTAACAGCGAATTGCCGCGCAATGTCGCAACCGGCCCGTTCAAATCCGGATCGACCTTCGGCGATCCGCTCTGACGCGCGCCTGACCTGTCGCCAGACAGTACAGCCGTCCCATCCGGGGCGGCTGATCTCTTTTGCGTGTTTTGTTTCAGCCTTGTGAATTTTTGGTGCCTGCGCTTGCACAAGCCGCATGACAGGTTCACATTGAAAGGAACAACCAAGCAGAGGACCGCAGATTGGCCACCAGCGCCCCGACATCGACGCCCCACACTCATCCCGAGACGGCACATGAAGTGCTGCTGGAATTTCCTGACAATCGCCTGCTGATCGACCTGTGCGGAGAATACGACCGCAATATCGCCGAAATCGAGCAAAAGCTTGGGGTGCAGATCCTGCGCCGGGGCAATCTTTTGTCAGTGGTCGGCGAGGAGGGCGCCCGCGAACAGGCGGCTGCCGTTCTGACCGCGCTTTATGATCGGCTGGAGACCGGGCGCAGCGTCGAACACGCGGATGTGGATCGCGAATTGCGGATGGAACAGTCCGAGGCCGCGGATGCGGGCGGCCAGATGGAGATGTTCAGCGGCGGCAAGGTCGAGATCAAGACCCGCAAGAAGCTGGTGGAGCCACGCACCGATGCACAAAAGGCCTATGTGAAGGCGCTTTATGAACATGAACTGGCCTTTGGCATTGGCCCGGCAGGCACCGGCAAGACCTATCTGGCCGTTGCCGTGGGTGTCAGCATGTTCATCACCGGACAGGTGGACAAGATCATCCTCTGCCGTCCCGCCGTTGAGGCCGGAGAGCGGCTCGGCTTTCTGCCCGGCACCCAGGAAGAGAAGGTCGATCCCTACATGCAGCCGCTCTATGACGCGCTGAATGACTTCCTGCCCGGAAAACAGCTGGCCAAGCTGAAGGAAGAGAAAACCATCGAGATCGCGCCGCTGGCCTTTATGCGGGGGCGGACGCTCTCCAATGCATTCGTGGTGCTGGACGAGGCGCAGAACGCCACCACCATGCAGATGAAGATGTTCCTGACCCGCCTTGGCGAAGGCTCGCGCATGGTGATCACCGGCGACCGCAGCCAGGTGGACCTGCCGCGCGGGGTGCCTTCGGGGCTGGCGGATGCGGAACGGCTGCTGAAGTCGATCCCCAAGATCAGCTTCAACTATTTCACTGCGCGGGACGTGGTGCGCCATCCGCTGGTGGCCGCCATCATCGAGGCCTATGACGCCGATACCCCGGCGGGCTGAGTGAAGACCGGCCATGACGCTTGAGATTTCCCTTGAAGATGATCGCTGGAACGCGGTGGCGTTTGACCAACTGGCCGAGCGCAGCATCGCGGCCGCGCTGGATCATTTCGGGCTGGATGCGGAGGAATGCGAGATTTCGCTTCTGGCCTGCGATGATGCGCGTATTGCCGACCTCAACGCCGAGTTCCGCGACAAGCCCACCCCGACCAATGTGTTGAGCTGGCCTGCCGAGGATCTCGCGGCCGAGGAACCGGGCGGCACACCGCTGCCGCCTGAGGCCGATTTCACCGGCGAAATCCCCTTGGGCGACGTGGCGATCGCCTATGACACCTGCCTGCGCGAAGCGCATGAGGCGGGCAAGCCGCTGGCCGATCACCTGACGCATTTGCTCGTTCACGGAGTGTTGCATCTTTTGGGCTACGATCACATCCGCGACCCGGACGCCACAGTCATGGAAGCACTTGAGGTCGAAATACTTGGCAAACTGGGTATCGCTAACCCATATACGGAGAATGGAAGCCCCTGAACGGGGCGTATTGGATAGGACAGATGGGCGACATAGAAGGCAGTTCTAACGCAGCGCAAGGCGCGCTGCATATCCAGAGCGAGGCCCAAGAGGCTGCGGTCAACGGCAAGGAACACACTCCGGAGACGGAGGAAAAGACAGGGCTTCTGGGCCGTCTGTTGGGATCATTTTCCACGTCATCTGCGGATGCGCCAGCCGAGGAGGACCGTGTCACGGCCCCACAGGCGCAGCCCCATGGCATGATCAACCTACGCCGGATGCGGGTTGAAGACGTCGCCATCCCCTCGGCCGAGATCGTGGCCGTACCCGTCACCACCGACAGCGAGGATCTGGTCAAGGTGTTCCGTGAAAGCGGCCTGACCCGGATCCCGGTCTACGAGGGCACGCTGGACACGCCGCTGGGATTTGCCCACCTCAAGGATTTTGCCCTGACCCATGGCTTCAACTGCAGCGAGGAAGCCTTTGATCTGCGCAAGATGCTGCGGCCGCTGCTGTTCGTGCCGCCCTCGATGCCGATTGGCGTGCTGCTGTCGAAAATGCAGGGCGAGCGGCGCCACATGGCGCTGGTGATCGACGAATATGGCGGCGTGGATGGCCTGGTGACCATCGAGGATCTAATCGAACAGGTCATCGGTGAGATCGAGGATGAACATGACACGGGCGAGGATCAGACCTGGTTCCGCGAGAAATCCGGCTGCTATGTCGCCCAAGCCCGCACGCCCCTGGCCGAATTCGAGGCCGAGATCGGCCAGTCGCTGACCAATCACGATGATGTAGACGAGGAAGAAATCGACACGCTGGGCGGTCTTGTCTTCATGCTCTCGGGCCGGGTGCCCGCGCGGGGCGAGGTGATCGTTCACCCGGATGGTGCCGAATTCGAAGTGGTGGATGCCGATCCCCGCAGGATCAAGCGGCTCAGGGTTCTGGTCCCCAAATCCGAGGAATGAGGCGGCTGTCGCGCCTGCGCCACGGAGGATGGCAGCCCTGGCTGCCCCTCCTTTTGGCCGTTGCCTTGGGCGCGCTGATGGCGCTGGCCCTGGCGCCTGGCCATATTCTGTGGGTGCTGCCGGTCTCCTTGGGGGGGATTTCTGCCCTGCTGCTGCGGGACGGGAGCGTGCGCCGCGCCGCGCTTCTGGGCTGGGGCTTTGGATTTGGCTATTTCGCCCTTGGACTGTCCTGGATCCTTGAACCCTTTCAGGTGGATGCCGAGCGGCACGCCTGGATGGCGCCCTTTGCCGTTGTGTTTCTGGCGGGCGGGCTGGCGCTGTTCTGGGGCGCGGCTTTTGCCGGGGCGGCGCGTTGGGGGCGCGGCGCTGCAGGGCTCCTCCTGCTGATCGCCCTGTGGAGCCTTGCGGAATTCGCCCGTGCCTATGTGCTGACCGGTTTTCCCTGGGCTGCCTTTGGGCAGTTCTGGGTCGAGACCCCCGCCATGCAGCTGTTGCCATGGGTTGGCCCGCAGGGGCTGGCGCTTTTGACGCTTGTGGCCTTCCTGCCGCTGGCCATGCTCAGGACGAACCCGGTCTGGGCGCTGCTGCCCGGGGTGATGCTGGCCGCGGGTGTGGCGCTGCTGCCCCCCCCGCCCGAGGCCGATCGGACCGACCGCAAGGTGCGTCTGGTGCAGCCCAATGCGCCGCAGCATCAGAAGTGGGACCCGGAGTTTCGCTGGAATTTCGTGCGCCGCGCCATGACCTTCAACGCCGAAGATCCCCGTCCGGATATGATCATCTGGCCGGAAACCTCGGTGCCGCAGCTGTTGAACCATGCGGAGGACACGCTTGCGGCGATCACCGAGATGGCACCGGGGGTGCCGCTGCTCTTGGGGATCCAGCGCGAGGAAGACGGCGCCTATTTCAATTCGGCCGTTTTTGTCGGACCGGAGGGCAGAGTGCGGCAGATCTATGACAAGGCGCATCTGGTGCCCTTTGGCGAATATGTGCCTTTCGGCAACCTGATGGCGCGTTTTGGCATTCACGGCTTTGCCTCGCAGGCAGGCGCAGGCTATGCCGCCGGGCCGGGTGCGCAGCTCTTGGATCTGCCGATCGGCAGGGCGCTGCCGCTGATCTGCTACGAGGCGGTGTTTCCCCAGGATGTGCGCGCCGCGCCCGAACGCCCCGATGTGCTGGTGCAGATCACTAATGATGCCTGGTTCGGCACCCGGTCCGGGCCCTATCAACATCTGGTGCAGGCGCGCATGCGGGCTGCAGAGCAGGGCCTGCCGATGCTGCGGGCCGCAAATACCGGCATATCCGGCGTGATCGACCCTTATGGGCGCCTTGGACAGGCGCTGCCCCTGGGGGAGGCGGGCTATGTGGATGTGCTTCTGCCCGCGCCCCTGCCCGCGACGCTCTACAGCCGCACCGGGGATGGGCCGGTGCTGTTTCTGGCGCTGCTGCTGGCGGGGCTGGGCCTGCGTCGCGGCGTAAAATCGCCCGCGCGTTCATAGCTGATCAACCTATTCCTGCAAAAGCATTGACGACAGGCTGATCCCTGCGTACTGAGTTTTGATTCCTCCCACAACGGCTTCCTGGCGTGGTGAGGCGAAACCCAAATGGAGCACTTTTCATGACCCGCAAGAACTACATTTTCACTTCGGAATCCGTTTCCGAAGGACACCCGGACAAGGTCTGCGACCGCATCTCCGATGCCGTGCTGGACGCCTTCCTCGCGGAAGAGCCCGAAGCGCGCGTCGCGGCAGAAACCTTTGCCACAACAAACCGCGTGGTGATCGGGGGCGAGGTGGGTCTGTCCGACCAGGACAAGCTGCACGATTACATGGGCAAGATCGACGAGATCGCCCGCGCCTGCATCAAGGACATCGGTTACGAGCAGGACAAGTTCCACCACGAGACCGTGGAAATCACCAACCTGTTGCACGAGCAATCCGCCCATATCGCGCAGGGCGTCGATGCCTCTGGCAACAAGGACGAAGGTGCGGGCGACCAGGGCATCATGTTCGGCTTTGCCACCAATGAAACCGAGGCGCTGATGCCGGCGCCGCTGCAATACAGCCACGCCATTCTGCGCCGTCTGGCCGAAGTGCGTAAGAACGGCACCGAACCGGCGCTGGGCCCGGATGCGAAATCGCAGCTTTCGGTACGCTATGAGAATGGCAAGCCGGTGGGGATTTCCTCGCTGGTGCTGTCGACCCAGCACCTGGACGAGGCGCTGAGCTCTGCCGATATCCGCGCCATCGTGGAGCCTTACATCCAAGAGGTGCTGCCCGAGGGCTGGCTGACGGATCAGACCGTCTGGCACGTGAACCCGACCGGCAAATTCGTGATCGGTGGCCCCGATGGCGATGCGGGTCTGACCGGTCGCAAGATCATCGTGGACACCTACGGCGGTGCGGCGCCGCATGGCGGCGGCGCCTTTTCCGGCAAGGATCCGACCAAGGTGGACCGCTCGGCAGCCTATGCGGCGCGCTACCTGGCGAAGAACGTCGTGGCGGCGGGCATGGCGGATAAATGCACCATCCAGCTGTCCTATGCGATCGGCGTGTCCAAGCCGCTGTCGATCTATGCCGACACCCATGGCACCGGTGATGTCGCCCCCGCAGATATCGAAAAGGCCATCGATCAGGTGATGGATCTGACCCCGCGCGGCATCCGCTCGCATCTGGGTCTGAACAAGCCGATCTACCAGCGCACCGCAGCCTATGGCCACTTTGGCCGCGAACCCGATGCGGATGGCGGTTTCAGCTGGGAGCGCACCGATCTGGTCGAGGCCCTGAAAAAGGCGATTTGAGCCGGGTGGTTCTTCAAGATTGCAAGGCCCGTCGCATTGCGGCGGGCTTTTGCTTTGCCGGGCCGCTGAGGAGACTGTCTTCCGAGGCCTGAGCCCATGCCCTGACGAAACCTTTGGTACTCTTCCGCTTCTGTGCCACCCTCGCGCGGCGAACAGGGAGGAAGACCAATGCTCATCGATGTGGGGCTGCCGCTATCACTTGCGTTCATCATGTTCTCATTGGGCTTTGGCCTGACCTTTGCCGATTTCGCCAGGGTTTTGGCCATGCCCAAGGCGGTTCTGACTGGCGTGGTGATGCAGGTCGGGGCGGTGCCCTTGGTCGCCTATCTGCTGCTCATGGTCTTTGACCTGCCGCCCGCGATGGCCTTTGGCGTGATGATCCTGTCGTTCTGTCCCGGTGGGGTGACCTCGAACATCCTGACCAAGCTGGCAGGGGGCACGGTGGCGCTGTCGATCACCTTGACGGCCGTGGTGAGCCTTTTGTCGGTGATCACCGTTCCGATCTTGGTGGCATGGGCCGGGGCGGTGTTTTTGGGCGCGGCCGCGCCCGAGGTGGATGTATTGGCCATCGGCCTGTCGATGTTTGCCATCACGGCGGTGCCGGTGATCATCGGGCTTCTGGCCCGGTGGATGGCGCCGGGTGTGGCCGACAGGTTCGAGAAGGGCGTGTCAGCCCTGTCCTTGCTCCTGTTCATCGTGATCGTGATGGCGGCGCTGGCCACGAACTGGGATCTTATGACCGCCAATATGTGGACGCTGGGTCCGGTGTTGATGCTCCTGAATGCGGCTCTGCTGGTGGCGGGCATCGGTGTGGCGCGTCTGATCGGGCTGTCCGGCCCGGATGGGCTCTGTATCTCGGTGGAGATGGGGGTGCAGAACGCGACGCTGGGCATCGCTGTCGCGGGCATGGTGGCGCAGGCGTCCGGCATTCCGGAATATGCGGTTCCGACCGCTCTTTATGGCATCACGACCTATGTGGTGACCATTCCCGGCATGTTCATTCTCAAGCGTGTTTTCACCTGGTGACCGCGTAGTGCAGCCCGTCGAAAGGGGCTTTGACTTGACCTTGGGCGCCTCGTGCGGCAAAGGCACGGGCGATCCAAGCGAGAGAGACGATGTCTGACAAGCCGAGCGACAATCACCCGTCGGGCGCGCCCTGGCGTAATTTCTATGGCCGCTTCAGTGGCAAGACCCTGAAGGACAGCCAGCGCCGCTATCTGGAAGAAGACCTGGGCGCGCTTAGCCCTGGGGCCGTCGATTGGGACGAGAACCCCGACCGGACTCCTCTGGATCTGCAGGCACTGTTTGGCGGGCGCGATGTCTGGCTGGAGGTCGGTTTCGGCGGTGGCGAACATCTGGTGCATCAGGCGGTGAGCAATCCGGACGTGGGCATCATCGGTGCGGAGCCCTTCATCAACGGGGTGGCCATGCTGCTGGGCAAGATCCGCAAGGCGGGGGCCGACAATATTGCAGTCCATCCCGGCGATGCGCGCGATCTGATGGACGTGCTGCCCGAGGCGTCGATCTCGCGGGCCTTCCTGCTCTATCCCGATCCCTGGCCGAAGAAGCGCCATCACCGCCGCCGCTTTGTGACGCCCGAACACCTGGAGCCGCTGGCCCGCTGCCTGAAGCCCGGTGCGATCTTCCGTGTGGCGACCGATATTCCCGACTACGTGCGCCAGACCCTGGAAGAGGTGCCAGGGGCCGGATTCGAATGGCTGGCGGAACGGCCTGCCGACTGGCGCGAGCCGTGGGAGGACTGGATCTCCACCCGCTATGAACAAAAAGCCCTGCGGGAAGGGCGCACGCCCCATTACCTGACCTTCCGCCGTCTGGGGTGATTTGCGGCTGATCTGCGCTGGACCGAGGGTCGGCAATTCGGTACCGATAGCGGAACCAGGCGCGCATGCGATGCGGCCCGCGATACTTTGACGAAGGAACCCCATATGTCCGGACACGGTACGCCCATCCCGATGAC
The DNA here is from genome assembly GCF_028890025.1 of Phaeobacter sp. PT47_59. NCBI lineage: Bacteria > Pseudomonadati > Pseudomonadota > Alphaproteobacteria > Rhodobacterales > Roseobacteraceae > Phaeobacter > Phaeobacter sp. PT47_59. Next base: position 90,423 of record NZ_JARCJL010000015.1, on the reverse strand, counting down.
CTCTCACCGTGCTGCCGCGCTCACTGGCGTGGCCGAGGTGCCGGGCGACAAGTCGATCTCGCATCGTTCGCTGATCCTGGGCGCCATGGCGGTTGGCGAGACCAAGATCTCGGGGCTGTTGGAAGGCGAGGATGTGCTGGACACCGCCAAGGCGATGCAGGCCTTTGGCGCCGAGGTGGTGAACCATGGCGGCGGCAACTGGTCGGTGTTTGGCGTGGGCGTCGGCGGCTTTGCCGAGCCGGACAATGTGATCGATTGCGGCAACTCGGGCACCGGGGTGCGGCTGATCATGGGGACCATGGCGACCTCCCCCATTACGGTGACCTTCACTGGCGATGCCAGCCTCAACAAGCGCCCCATGGCGCGGGTGACTGACCCGCTGGCTTTGTTCGGCGCGCAGGCCGTGGGCCGGTCCGGCGGGCGGCTGCCGATGACCATCGTCGGCGCGGCAGATCCCGTGCCGGTGCGCTATGTGGTGCCGGTGCCCTCGGCACAGGTGAAATCGGCGGTGCTGCTGGCGGGGCTCAATGCGCCGGGCCAGACCGTGGTGATCGAACAGGAAGCCACACGCGACCACACCGAGCGTATGCTCGAAGGTTTTGGCGCCGAGATCACCACGGAAGAAACCGACGAGGGCCGCGTCATCACCCTGACCGGGCGGCCCGAGTTGAAACCGCAGGTGATCGCCGTGCCGCGCGATCCCTCCTCGGCGGCCTTCCCGGTCTGCGCGGCCCTGATCACGCCCGGATCGGATGTTCTGGTGCCGGGCATCGGTCTCAATCCCACCCGTGCGGGCCTGTTCACCACCCTGCGCGAGATGGGTGCCGATCTGACCTATGAGAACGAGCGGATCGAGGGCGGCGAACCCGTGGCCGATCTGCGCGCGCGCTACTCCCCCGAGATGAAGGGGATCGAGGTGCCGCCCGAGCGCGCCGCGTCCATGATCGACGAATATCCGGTGCTGTCCATCGTCGCCTCATTCGCCACGGGCGAGACCATGATGGCGGGCGTCAAGGAATTGCGTGTCAAGGAAAGCGACCGGATCGATGCCATGGCGCGCGGCCTGCGCGCCAATGGCGTTGCCGTGCGCGAGGGCGACGACTGGTGGGCAGTCATGGGGATGGGCCCCGAAGGCGTCCCCGGTGGTGGCACCTGCGAAAGCTTCCTCGATCACCGCATTGCCATGTCCTTCATGGTGATGGGGATGGCGGCGCAGAACCCTGTGTCCGTGGATGATGGCGGCCCCATTGCCACCTCCTTCCCGATCTTCGAGCCGCTGATGACGGCGCTGGGCGCCAAGTTCACCCACGCATGATGAGCTGGCGCGCTGCATATTGGGTCTCCGTTCTGGCAGCACTCGCAGTCTATGCCGCAATGGTGTTCTGGACTTTGCCGACGATCGCACACGAGGCCGGAGGGCTGGTGCCCTTCGATCTGCGCCCCTTGGGCTATACCGAGGCTGAGGCGCGAGCCTTTCTGGCCGCGCTTGGTGCAGAAGGGCACGCGATCTATAGTGGTCCGCAGCGAATTCTGGACCTGTTCTACCCGGCGCTGCTCGGCATTTCTTTGGCGGGCCCGATATTGTGGCTGGTTGCCTCTAGGCGATTGCAGGCCGTGTTCATTTGCGTGATCGTGGCTGCGGTGGCGTCTGACTATCTGGAAAACTTTTTTGTGGCTCGCTTGCTGGCCGGGGGTGTCAGCGGCGGTGCAATCGCTTCCGCCTCCTACGCGACGATGGTGAAATCGGGGCTGGACAGCATCGCCTTCCTGATCGTTCTGGCCGTATCACTGCGCGCGGGTGTCTTGAAGTGGAAGAAAAGAACATGAACCGGAGCTTCACCATTGCAATCGACGGTCCGGCGGCTGCCGGGAAGGGCACGATCTCCAAGGCCGTAGCGGAACATTTCGGGTTTGCGCATCTGGATACCGGCCTGTTGTACCGCGCCGTGGGGGCGAAAGTTCTTGCCGGTGAAAAGCCGGTCGCGGCCGCCCAGGCCCTGGTGGCCGAGGATCTTGAGGTCGATGGCCTGCGCACGGCCGAGGTTGCCCAGGCCGCATCGAAGGTGGCGGTGATCGCAGAGGTGCGCCAGGCCTTGGTGGATTTCCAGCGCAGCTTTGCCCGCCGGGCAGGGGGGGCAGTGCTGGACGGGCGCGATATCGGCACGGTGATCTGTCCCGATGCCGAGGTGAAGCTCTTCGTGACCGCCAGTGCCGAGGTGCGCGCAGAGCGCCGCTTCAAGGAGTTGCGCGCGGCGGGATCGGACAGCAGCTACGAGACCGTGCTGGCCGATGTGAAGGCGCGCGATGATCGTGACATGAATCGCAGCGAGGCGCCCTTGAAACCGGCTGAGGATGCGGTGGTCATCGACACCAGCGCGCTGAGCATCGAGGCGGCGATCGCCGCCGCCGTTGCCGCTATCCATCAATCACAGGGCTGATGGCGTCTTCCCGAACCCGTGGCGGGTTTCGGGTTTGTACCGCTCAGCCCGCATAGCCCCCGCATTGTGAAGGTGTCCCGCCGCACCCTCAGGGCCGAGATTGGCTTTTCCAGGTCGGTCGTGACATGAATGCCTTATCCCGGTGCGAGCGCCATTGGTGAAGCCATGCTGGACATGTGTTGCTGTCTTATCTCGAAGGCCAACATCGGGCCGAACAGATGCCAATAAGGCCGATTTGCTTCGTGGCTCACGGCGGCATCCCGTTTGTGCATCAGTCGCTCCACTTTCACTTTAGATTATGGAGAGCGGTTATCGAGAATCCCTGCCAATCGAATGATTTCACGTTTCGCTTGAAAGACTTATATGGATGCGCTCCCAGCGCATGAGAAATATGGTTGATAAACGGGGCAGCACGTAAAGTTCGCATCCTGCGCATTTCTAAAAATCCCCATTGTGGCCACTCCGGTGTGCGAGTGCGCACTTCATTCAAATTCTTACACCCCACTGTAAGTCGCCATTTCATCCTGTGGTATACTGCATTCAACATATGTTGAATTGCGTTGTAACGAATGAGAGTCCGGAAAATGAATTCAGATCAAAAAGCCGCCGAGGCCTTTCTGGCGGAAATGCGCACCAGGCTGGCGACACAACCGCTTCCATTCAAACATGGCGACGAGACGGCCGCTCTGGGTAGCCTATTCAGCCTGTTTGGGCTGGCACGGGAGATAATAAAGGCGAACCCGGGCTGCCGAGAATTTGCCGATTTGGCTGATGAGATTCTCAATACCGATATCCGCCCGTTTACGGCGCGCTGGCAAAAGTTCAAGGAAGACGGGCATTTGCAAACACGAAACGGCGCGGTCGAGTTTCGGGCCGGGCTCGTGGAGATTCAGGGTAAGCTCAATGGGCGCATTGGCACGCTTTGGCAGATGGCCTATGGCGAAGAAGAGCAGGAAGAAGCCCATAAGGTTGAAGCTGCCTTTGCCGCGCGCAGCATGCTGTTGAAAACCGCTGAGCGCCCGTTTGCCCCAGAAACTGTTGGCGTATGGGCGGCGGGGGAACCGGAGGACGAAGAACAGCCGCCGATGGTATTTGGAATACCCGAAAACAAGTTGATAGACGACGAAACGACGGCCCTGATCAACAACGCCGAAGCCAGGGAAATCCGCACCATTCGGGACGCGAATGGAAAAGCTAAGGGGGCAAGGGATTCCCCGATCACTGACGCGGCCGGCCTGGCATTTTCCGGGGGTGGCATACGCTCGGCGACCTTCTGTCTTGGTGTTGCGCAGGTCCTGGCGGACAAGGGTTTGTTCAAGGACTTTGACATCATGTCCACCGTATCTGGGGGCGGCTATACAGGTGCATTCATCACCCGGCGCCTGGGTGACCGGCCCCTGGAGCCTGGAACCAGCCGCAAGGACATATTCGGGAGCGCAGACGGACCCGATACCGATGAAATCGCCTATGTCCGCACCCGTGCCTCCTACCTGTCGATGGTGTCACCTTTGGCCACGTTTGTTGCGGCGTGCCGATTGCTTGGCGGGACATTGCACAACTGGTCCGCACCGGCCTTTGTGATTGCGGTATTGGTCTGGATCAGCTTGGCCGTAAGCAGGTGGGGGCCGGACATTGACTGGTCGTCGCTCCCGCTTTTCGCCCTGAGCGTGATTGGGCGGCGGTGTCGTTGTTTTTGGCCTTCTGTCTTTTTGGGAAAGTGCGCGCAGCTGTGCAGTGCGGCTTTTTGCCTTGGCCATTGCCGCGGCGCTTGCCTTACTCTCTGTCTGGGTGATCCATCTGTTGTACCAAACGGTCACTATGAGGGGGCAGGGCGTCTCACCTTTCACCGCCTTGGCTCCAGCGATTTTGGCGATTGTTCCCACGCTTGGAAAAGCTCTTCCGGCCATAGACAAGACCATCATCAGCACAGCACTGGCTGGCGGCTCCTTGATCGTTGCAGCCGTGGCGACCCCCATTGCGGCATTGTTTTTCGGGTTTTATCTGTTCAATCTGGGATACCCTTTGATTGATGGCGACCTGTCAGCGGCCTGGATGTTGCTAGTTGTGACGACGATTTTGGGCGTGTTGTCGTCATCTTTGAACATCAACGCGACCGGGCCACATGGTTTCTACCGCATGCGTCTGGCCCGCACATTTGTCGCGCAAAAGAAAGCCCACAACGGCGATGTAACCCTTGCAGAGCTGAACAAGTCGCACCACGCGCCGTATCAGCTGATCAACGCTGCGATTAATCTTCCCTCGAGTAAATCTCTCAGGCTGCGCGAACGCAAAAGCGACTTTTTCCTGTTTTCCAAGTGCTTCTGCGGTTCGCCCACGACCGGCTACCTTAGCTCTGAGCAATACAAGAACGGTCGGAAGGACATGGACATAGCGACTGCTGTCGCCGTGTCGGGCGCTGCTGTTGCGCCGCTCATGGCCTTGAACACGATTGCGCCAGTGCGCATGCTGTTGGCCTTCTTGAACATCCGTCTTGGTTTCTGGATGAAACAACCAAACATCAAATCCAGGGTGCCTAAACCAGTTCCCGGCCTGTTGTGCCTTCTGCGAGAGATGTTCGGAATCGGAATGGACGAGCACAAACCCTGGATCAATCTCTCGGATGGTGGCCATATTGAAAACTCTGGCATCTACGAGCTGCTGCGCCGCCGGTGCCGTTTCATCGTTTCTGTTGACTTCGGGCAGGACGGAGGAAACGACTTTGCGACGCTGACAACCCTGATCCGGCACGCCCGGATCGACCTGGGTGTAAAGATCGATCCGGCATTTGACCCGCTCCGCGTGGATGAAGAAACCGGCCACTCCCCGGCCCATTCAATTCTAACAAGAATTCAATATCCAGACACCGAAACCACAGGATTGCTGCTCGTTCTCAAGCTGTCGTTGACCGGTGATGAAAGCGAGTTGATCAAGGGATACCACCGCGCAAACCCCAACTTTCCGCATCAATCGACTGCCGATCAGTTCTTTGACGAAGCACAGTTCGAAGCCTACCGCCAACTGGGCGCGCACAGCGCCAAGGAATTGTTCCAACCCGCGCTGCTTGACAACAGCATGGAGCCAAAGACCGTGGGCGAATGGTTGACAAAACTGTCAAAGACAATATCGGCGTCGAGTTCACAAGACTAGCTAGGTTCAGAATTAATGGGTGCTGAACATAACAGAGCAATTCCTTGCGTGGCTTTGCGATTGTCCTTGAATTGGAGGTCGTTGTCGTCAGCTGTTTCGGCACGCTTGATGCGGTTTTGAAAGGCTTAGTCAGTTTTTTGCTTGGGTCATCTCGGGGGTCGTCTGGCCTATCGTAGTGTTTTGGAAACGCGAAATGATGTTGCGGGCAGATCTTTGGAAAGGCCGAAATGTCGATCGAGGTGCGTTTTTGGTGTTCAGGTTTTGGGTATGTCAATTTCAAGCCCGGTGGGCGCTCAAGACCTCCCGCTCCCCAAGGCTATACGATGATGTGACATTTCCTTAAGGTTGTGTTAGAATTCGCGATGCGCGTCAATCGTGTCCTTTTCAGTTCCATGCAATGCACAGATTGCACTGGCCGCATTCGCTCAGGTCGCCTGATAAGGCTTTGAAAAACAGCTTTTTCAAAAGGAAATACGAATAGCCGAAAGGAAATTACCATGGCAAATCCCGCAGCCAGAGACAGTGACATTTCCAAGCTTCACCCCGCAATCCGCGAAAAGGTCCGCGCGATCCGGGACCAACTGCAGGCAGAAGGCATCCCATTCGAAGTATTTGAAGCCTTTCGAACACCAGAGCGACAAGCGAAACTGCAGGCAAAACGACCCAAGGTCACCTGGGTCGGTCCTTGGGGCTCGATCCACCAATACGGATTGGCGGTGGACTTCGTTCTGAAGCTCGACGGGAAATGGTCGTGGGACGACAAGGGGGCAGAAGCGCCCTACTGGGACCGCATGCACGAATTGGCCAAAGAACACGGCATGACGCCGCTTTACAACAAGAATGGTGAGTTGATCGAAAAGCCTCACATTCAGTTGATCGGTGCCTCGGCTTCCGAAATGCGAAATGGGCATTATCCCGAAGGCGGAGACGACGTCTGGGCAGAGTACCTGATCCAGCTCATCGACAACTGGGAAGGTGGCAATGCACCGCGCAAACCCACGATGGCCGCAGAACGGCCGCCTCTGAACGCCGATCATGTCCCCGACAACGACGGCTCTGCGGATCCGTCGACCGCTACCGCGATAGCCGCATCGGACGCAAAGTTTCAAAGGCTGCACGGGTTCATCAAGCACTGGGAAGGCGGCTTTGTAAATCACCCGGCTGACAAGGGCGGGGCCACGAACATGGGTATCACGATCGGGACACTGGCCGCTTGGCGCGGCCAGGAAGTTTCGATCGAGGACGTGCGCAATCTATCTCGGGCCGAAGCCGACGAGATTTTTCGAACTCGCTACTACGCGGTCAGCCGCTGTTCCGAGATGCCTGAGCGGATGGCGATGGTGGTCTACAATTGCTCGGTCATGTCAGGGCCAAAAAGGGCAATTGAGCTCGTGCAAAAATCGTTCAATGCACTAGGCATGACCGTTGATGGCGCAAAGTTGGTTGTCGATGGCATTCTGGGGCGGCTGACCATGGCCGCGATTCAAAAGACGGATGCCAGCGTCCTGGCCTCGGGTTTCATGGACGAGCAGGAAGCCTATCTGCGCACCCTCGATACATTTGATGTTTTTGGCGACGGCTGGCTGAATCGCATGGCCGCGCTGCGTGAATTCGTAAATACATTGCCGCAAGGAGCGGGCCTGCGCCCGAGAAAAGTGATGAAAGTATCCGAAAGCAACGTCGATCTGGACGATATTCTGACCATTGTTTCTGCAGTACAGGGCGGCGATCGAAGGGCCGCGCTTGCCAAGGCCGCGGAACTGTTGCTGCAGGACAAGCCCGGTGACAGCGACGAGTTGGCGCGAGGCAAAGACCTGGTTCAACTGCTTCTCGGCGTCAGCGGCGTCACATCAGCAGAGGCTGTGACGGTCACCAGAGACGCCGATGGCAATGTCCCGTTGACGCCGATCAATGCGGCGCTTGGACAAACCGTCGGTCGCGCCATCAACGGCAAGAAATCGGTGTCCGGGGTGATCGGGCTTTTGTTGACGGCGATGCTGCCGAAACTTGGCCTGTCCGGAGACATCGTCACCTTCATCGCCAGCAACAGTGACGTGTTGCTGACGCTGTTTTCGATGCTCTTTGGCTGGGGCTTGGTCGGCAAGCTGGACAAGGCCATTCGCCTGGTTGGAATGATCGGGGGGCGCTGACCTGGCTGAAAATGCTAGTCCAGCTGGATTGGTTTGCTCTCAGGCGAAAATAGGGGGGAATGGTGACGATCGAGCCTGCGCTGCGGTTGGTTTGACAAACGGCGGCTGCACCGACGTATTACTCCAACTTGTTGTTCAAGGCGACAGTTTCGGCGTGGCATTTCTCAAGCTGCTGGCGCAGTTCTTCGTTTCCGGTCGACAGTTTTCTTTGCTGAGCCTGGGCGTCTGCCAGATCTGCCAAGCTCTTGCTGAAGCTATGAACGTTCCATGTCTACGATCCCAACCTCTCGCGCCAACGGCTTATTGTCAGCTAGAAAGGAAGCAGTATTTGCCAAGGTCGAACTTGAATAGAGCCCGAAAACAGCGGCTGCAGTTATGGCAAACACAAAGGAGATGGTGCTGATAAGCCAGCCCCACCGGGTCCTTTGGGCCAATTTCATCTGTTTTTCCTGGGCGAGCTGTTCGTCTTCTCGCGGTTGAGGCGCCTCGTCCCTGGCGCGCTGTTTGCTCAGCAACATTGCCCTCTTGCTTTCGCGCTCTTCTTCAAGCCCTGTTTCTTCGCTTGAATGTCCTCACGGTCGTGTCCTTCAGGGGCGGTGAATGTCTGAAATGCAGGCGGCTGTCGCAGCATCCAGACCAGTCGGCCAACGGCAGCTATGGGTCGAAAGCGATGCGTTGTCATCACGAACACGCGTTCGCTTCACAGCGTGATTGGACAGATCACCCCTTCGTTGTCCGCACAGCCCGCTGATAAAGATGCCATGTCGTGTGGCCCAGGATTGGCAGGGTAAAGATCAGCCCCAAAAACGCCGGAACCAGCGACAGCAGCATGGTGACCGCGATGATCGCCGCCCAGGTGAGCATGACCATCGGACTCTCCTTGACGACACGAATGGAGGTGAGCATCGCGGAAATGAAATCCATTTCCCGGTCGAGCAACATAGGCATGGCGACGACGGTCACCGAGAACAGCACTGCAGACAGAAAGGCACCGACGCAGGTGCCAATGGCAAGGAAGGTCCAGCCCTCCGGCGTGAAGAATATGGTGTTCAGGAAACCGTCCAGATCCGAGAAGGACGAATCTTGCAGCACGATCACAAGCACTGTCCGAAATTGGTAGAACCACACCCAGAAAATGAACAGGGTGACAAAGGCCATCCAGCCCATCTCGCGCTTGCGCTGGCGGGCCATGACGGTGAGGATGTCAGACCAGCCGAAGCTCACATCGTTCTGCAGTCTGCGGGACATCTCATAAAGCCCGGCGGCGGCGAAAGGCGCGATCAGCGGAAAACCCACGGAAACGGGAATGATCATCCATACCTTTCCGAGCCAGACCAGGCTCCAAACAACCAGAATCCCGAAGACCCCGTAGAACAGACCAAAGAAACCACTCATGACGGGGCGTGCCAGAAAGTCGGAAAGCCCGGCCTGAAGCGACGCCTTGATATCATGCGCCGTTACCCTGTTGACCTCAGGCATGGTCGATTGCTGCGGCGCCCGATTGTCCGGTTGCGGGGAACCTGTGGTCTTGGATGTCATCTGCACGCCTCCCAAGTCAGGCCAGCACGCTGCTCCGTTGGCCATCGAAGAGGCAATGAAAAAGGCATCCCTCTTCCACCTGTAACTTTGCATGAAGTCCGTCAGGCGGGCAAGGAGCGGACATCGCAGTAAGGCCCTGCATGCCCGGAATGATGGGTCGCACCATGGTAGACTGAAGGCATGGCACAGATTCTGAGCGGGCAGTTCGTTTAGGCGCCGCGATGCCGTTGAACTCTCTTCCCATGCGATGGCAATCGCACGGACTTCTGTCGATGGCCGGAGTGAAGACTGCCAGATCGCGGTGGCACTCGGTCTGGTGCTGGACCATGCGCCAGTGGTTTAGGACAGCGCGGCGGGGGCCGTTGGGACGGGCATTTCTCTCACCTGGCGCAACAGGTCGATAAAGCCCGCCACTTGGTGATCGCGGGTGCTGTAGCCCTTGTCGGCGGTGGCGGCGGAGGCATCACCCACGGTCCCGTCCGGGTTCAGATCAGAGGCGATCCAGCCGCGGCTGATCGCGCCGGTGGGGGCGATGGGATCGCTTTCGGCCTGGGATTTGAAATCCCGTGCCTTGGACATGTCCACGCGGTCGCCCCACATTGCCAGCATCAAAGAGGTCTCGATATCGCCGCCATGGATGCCGAAGGCGCGTTCCGAGGGGCCATAGAGGCCTTCTGGATAGCCGAAGCTGCCCCACTGGCACTTGACTGCGAGCATCCCCGCTTGCACGCGCAATTCGCGCGACAGGATGGAGATCAGGTCAAGATTGCCGCCGTGGCTGTTGATGATGACGATCTTCTTGAAGCCCGCGCGAGCGACGGAGAGACCGATCTCGGTCCAGGCGGCCAGCGCCGTGGCTGCGGTCAGGGTCAGGGTGCCCTGCGCCCAGAGGTGTTCATTGGATTTGCCAACCGCCTGAATGGGCAGGATCCATGGGTTAAGATCCTCGGGGCAGGCGGCGCGAAAGGCGTCAAGCATGCCGCTCATGATCAGCGTGTCGGTGCCCACGGGAAGGTGCGGCCCGTGCTGTTCAATCGCCGCAGTGGGCAGGATCGCAATGTCCGTCTCGGGATTGATGGCTTTGAAGTCGGGGGCGCGGCGATCGGCCCAGTCCAGCTGTCTCATTCAGGCTCCAAGGGGTTTGTAGGTCGCATCAAGGCGTGAGCGCAGGTAGTCGGCGGCGGTGATGGCGGGGTAACGCGACTCCCCGGTGCCGGGCAGGGCTTCGATCACGCTGTCGGGGTTGGGATCAAGGAAGAAGGCAATCGAGCGCCGCGCACGCGGCGGGGCAAGCACGCGGTGGGGCGTGGAGATATAGTTGCGGTTCGACCAGCGCATCAGGCAGTCACCGATATTGACGATGAAGGCGCCATCGACGGCGGGCACATCCATCCAGTCCTGTCCGCGCGGTTTCACCTGCAGCCCCGGTGCGCCATCGGTCATCAGCAGAGTGATCGAGCCATAGTCGGTATGGGCGCCTGCGCCGATGCCTTCGCCGCTCGGGACGGCGGGGTAGGAGAGCATCCGCAGCGTTGCCATCGGCGCATCGAAATGGGCGTCGAAATAGTCGAGCGGCAGGCCAAGATCGGCGGCAAAGGCGCGATGGAGCGCGATGCCCATGGATTGCACCGCGTCGAAATAGGCGAGCGCGGTGGCTTTGAACCCGGGCAGATCGGGCCAGATATTGACCCCGCGAAACGGCTCGCCCGCCAGCACGCGCGGATCGTCGGGGGCAAGGTCGAAGCCGACATTGAAGGCCTGTTTCTGGTCGATTTGCCCCGAGGTCTCGTCCAGGCTTTCGGTGCCCATGGCGGCCCAGCCGCGGTTGTGGGGGTTGTTCGAGATGGCCAGCGGGCGCTTCTGCGCGTCGGGAAGGGCAAAGAAGGCGTCGGCCTGCTGGAACATCTGCGCGATCAGCTCCGCTGCCACGGGGTGGTTTTCGATGACAAAGAACCCGTGGTCGCGACAGGTCCTGCCGAGTTTGGCGGCAAAGCTCTCGGGGCTTTGGAGGAACTCGCCCCAGTCAAGGATCGGAACCATGCTGTGTCCTTTCAATGCTTAGGCGCGCAACAGGCGGTCGACCTTGGCGCCGACCCGCTTGAGGTGCCTGGCGCGGCTCTCAGGGGTGGAGCTGTCCATGCGGTAGTGGGCGGCAAAGGCGGTGCGGCAGGTTCTGGCGCAGATCAGCCTCAGCCCGCGCAACAATGTGCGCCGCCCCGGCGCGCCGATGAACCAGGTCAAATGCCGACTGGCACCGCAGGTTGTGAAGACGCCAAGGCGGGTGATGTGGGTGAGGGCGGGGCGGATGTCACCGCCTTCGGGGGGCGGCAGGTGGAAGGCCACGCCCGAGACCAGCACGCGGTCGAGCCAGCCCTTCAGCATCGCCGGCAGCCCATACCACCATGTCGGGTAGACAAAGATCAGCGTGTCGCACCATTTGAGCGCCTCGCAATGCTCCTCGACGCCTTTCTGATTGAGGTACTCATCCTCTATGAACTCCAGCCCCTGGGCGCTCAGGCGTGGTTCGAACCCGCTTGCATAAAGGTCGATGAGGCGCGCCTCGGCACCTGCCGCCTTGATGCGCTCCATCACCAGATCGCGGATCGCGGCGTTGTAGCTCTGGGCGCGGGGATGGGCGTAGACGACAAGGACCCGCATCAAAACGCCTCCATCTCGCGGCGCACGCGCTCAAGGTGCGCGGTCAGTTGCGGCTCTGTGTTGTTGTTCATGTCGTAAAGCGCGATGTAGCGTTTCCTGGGCATCCCGCAGGCATACCAGACGTGGCGGGTGACGCATTTTCGCGGCGGATCGCCATTGAGAAACGCGCGAAACCGCGTGCCGCCGTAGGTGGTGCATGCGGCGAGTTTCTTGATGTTGGTAAGGCCGGGGCGGACACCTCCATGGGCCAGTTTGAAGCTGACCCCGGGCAGGAAGACCCTGTCGAGAAAGCCCTTGAGAATGGCGGGGTAGCCGAAGTTCCAGACCGGGAAGACCATGACCATCGCTTCCGCGGCCTGAAGCCTTTCGACATAGGGGCGCACAGGCTCGATGTTGCTTGGCTCGTCGTGATATTCGCGCCGCTCGATTTCCGAGAGCACGGGGTAGAATCCTTCGGCATTGAGATCGAGATCATCGACCTCGTGGCCCTTGGCCGTCAGCGTATCGACCACCACCCGATGCACCGCAGCATTATAGCTGTCGGGGACGGGGTGGGCGAAGAGGACGAGAACGCGCATCACGCGTCCTCCGTGGGCAAGGGGGTCATGCCCGGGTAGGCGTAGATGTCCTTGAAATCGAAGTCGGGGGTCTCAAACGAGATCATCTTGCCAGGGTTCAATAGCCCCTTTGGATCGGCCTCTTTCTTGAAGGACAGTTGGCGTTCGTCGGAGTGTTGGCGCCCGCCCTCTTCCAGCGTGTAGCGGTGCGGGTTGAAGATCAGCGCGCCCGCCTCCTCATGGATGCGGATGATCTCGTCAAGGCGCTCTTCCGTGGTGAACTTGACCATCGTCAGGCCCGCGAAGGCGACCTTGCCGTTCATGCGGATGGCCTCGAGGTGCTGGATAAGCTCGTCGCCGAACGCGGCGCGGATCTTCTCGATCAGTTCCTTGTGGTCGGGGAAGCCGTAGCGCACTTGCAGATAGGTGATCTCGGGGTTCACCTTAAGCGCGCGCAGGGTGGTGTGGTTCCAGCCGTACTCAAACGCAACGCCAGGGCTGCGGGGCCAGTCGTTGTCGTCGGAGCGGTAGATCAGGCTGAGGTCGTCGCGGCGGCCAAGGTAGGTGATCAGCGCATCCATTGCATGGGGGGCGACCATCAGGCCGACCATGTGATCGTCCTCTTCCACATAGGCTTCCATGCGTTTGAAATAGGCCTTCGCCGTTGGCGCCTCGAAGACGGAGGCGAGTTTCAGCAGGATGCCGTCCTCATTGGCGAGGTCTTCGGCGCAGGCCATGGCCGCGCCGAAGTCTTTGGTTGTGATGAAGCAATGCACCCAGTCGTAGGCGGGCGCGAGCGGCAACTCGAGCTCGGTGATGATGCCGTTGGTGCCGTAGCCGTGGGAGACGCGGGCCAGTTCCTCGCCGCGAAACTCGAGGATGCGGGGCTCTTCCTCCATGGTCACAACGCGCAGACGGATGATGTTGCCGAGGTCGCGAAGCTGGCCCCAGGTGACGGAGCCGACCCCGCCCGAGCCGCCTGCGACGAAGCCGCCAACGGTGGCCGTGGCCCATGTCGAGGGCATCATGCGAGACTCGTATCCACAGGCTCCGATGCAATGGGCATCGAGATCCTTGAGCACACAGCCCGGTTCGACAATGACCCGCCCCGGCGCGCAGGAGATGACCTTGTTCATATGGACCAGATGCATCACGCAGCCGCCGCGCATGGGCATGGCCTGGCCGTAGTTGCCCGTGCCTGCACCGCGGGTGGTGACCGGCACGTCGTAGGCGTAGCAGGTCTTGAGCACCTCGATCACCTCGGCCTCGGATTTCGGGCGCACGACGAAGTCGGCCAGGAGGTGATCCATGCGGGTCTTGAGCACGGGGGAGTACCAGAAGAAATCGCGCGAGGCACGTTTGATCGCGTTCTCGTTTTCCTCGATGTCGAGGTGGGCAAGGGCGGCTTTGGCGGCGGCGATGTCGGGGGTGGGAAGGGTCGTCATGTCAGGCCTCAAAAAGGTGGTCGAGTTCAGCGTAGTCGGGCAGGGTGCGATCGATCTGGACCCCGTCACGCAGCACGATGCGGTCGGATTGCGGACGGGCCATCAGCTCGGTCCAGGTGCGGGCGCGGGCGATGACAAGATCAGCAGGGGCGCCCGGGATGATCTGCCCCACGTCGAGGCCCATGGCAGCTGCAGGGGTCGCGGTGAAGGCATTGAACCAGTCGGTATCGGAGTGATCGAGATGGGCAATGCGGGTCGCCTCGCGCATCACTTCCAGCATGTCGAGATCGCCATAGGCGTAGAAGGGGTCGCGGGTGTTGTCGGAGGCAAAGCTCACGGGGATGCCCCGGGCCTTCATCTCGTGGACGAGGGTGACGCCGCGCCCGCGCGGGGTGCGGCCCGTATTGCGGTCCTGCAGATACATGTTGCACATCGGCAGGCTGACCACGTCCAGCCCCGCTTCGGCGACCTTGTCGAGCGTATCAAGCGCGCGGGCCTCCACCTGGGTCGAGAGCGAGCAGAGGTGGCCAACCTGCACCCGGCCCGAATAACCCGTCGCCAGCTTTGCCGCACAGATGTCGCGCAGGGTCTCGAAACTGGGGTCCATCGTCTCGTCGACGTGGAAGTCGGTGTCGAGGCCACGCTCGGCGGCGATTTCGAAGAAGCGGCGCAGGAAGGCATCAAGCCCGTCCATGGGCAGCGTGACCATGCCCAGCACGCCACCATGTTCCGCCACCAGATCGGCGGTGCGCAGGAAACGGCCGTCGATATCGGTGACGATGGAGGTCGAGAGCGACGATCCTTGCAGCGTGATTTTCCCCGCCCATTTCTCGCGCAGTTCAGACAGCACCGGCCAGGAGATTTCGTCCTGCGGCGGGATGCAATCGAGATGGGTCCGGATCGCCTTGGTGCCATGGGCATAGGCGCAGCGCAGGGAGAAATCGGCGCGGGTAAAGACGTCCTCGGCCTTCCAGTTGGCGTGATCCTCGGCGACCGTGTCCTTTGCGCCCCAGAAGGTGCCGTCGGGATTGGAGGCGCGCGGCAGGATGTGGCCCTTGTCGAGGTGGGTGTGGGCATCGACGAAGGCGGGCATGACGAATGCGCCCTTCATGTCGATAGCCTCGCTGCCCTCGGGCGCGGTGCCGATGGCGGCGATCTTGCCGTCCCGCACGGTGATCGACGTGCGGCTCAGATCGCCCTCTTGGCCAAGCGCGCAGGCGGGGACGGTCACGTTTTGGAGCGTGAATTCGCCCGTGGGAAGTGTCTTGAAGTCCATGGGTTAGTCTCGTTTGAGGGCGCTTTCGTGCCAGCGGAAAAGGAGGAGATGGGAGATCAGGCTCATCAGGCCGAAGATCACGACCCCCATGACGGAGATCAGGATCAGCGCCCCATAGAGCCGTCCGAAGTTGAAGCGGTAGGAGGCTTCGAGCAGGGTGGAGGCAAGGCCCAGACCCGTGCCAGAACGGCCGATGACGAACTCGGCGACCACCGCCCCGATCAGCGCCAGCCCGCCCGCGATCTTCAGCCCGCCGAGGAAGTAGGGCAGGGCGGAAGGGGCTGCGAGAAAGCGCAGGCGCTGCCAGCGGGTCGCGCCATAGATCGAGAAGAGGTCTTCGAGATTATGGTCGGTCGATTTCAGCCCGATGGTCGTGTTCGACAGGATCGGGAAGAAGGCGACGATCCAGGCGCAGAGCAGGGCCGCAAGAAAGGCACTGTCGACGTAGATCTGCAACAGCGGCGCAATGGCGACCACGGGGGTGACCTGCAGGATCACCGCGTAGGGAAACATCGCCATCTCGACCCAGCGGGACTGGGTGAAGGCCACGGCAATGGAAAGCCCGCCGAACACGGCGAGCAGGAGCGCAAGCAGCGTGAGCCGCCCCGTGGTGACCATTGCAGGCCAGAGCAGCGCCCAATCCTCGACCAGCGTCTTGGCGATCAGCAGCGGCGAGGGAAGGATGTAATGAGGGATTTCGGCGAGGGTCACATAGGCCTGCCAGCCGCCGATGAAGGCGACCATGACGAGCGAGGGCAACAGCCAGCGGGCAATGGCGGCCACCTTGGCGCGGCGGGCCCGGCGTTCTTCGTCAAGATCGATGGCGGGTTTGGCAGAGCTGTCTGGGGCGGTGGTATCGGGGAGGGTGTCTGTCGCGCTCATGCGGCGGCCTCCATGGCATAATGCAGCGCATCCGAAGCCTCGCGCGCATAGGCGGTGTATTCCGGCGAGGTGCGGAAGCCCTCGGTGCGCGGGTAGGGGGCGGCGACCTCAAGCTCGCGGATGACACGGCCCGGGCGTGCGGCCATGACCACGATGCGGTCCGACAGGAAGACGGATTCAAAGACGGAGTGGGTGACGAAAACAACCGTGCAGCCCACGGCATCGCGGAGCGCCAGGAGGTCGTTGTTGAGCTTGTGGCGGCTGATCTCGTCAAGCGCCGCGAAAGGCTCGTCCATCAGGATCAGGCGCGGTTTGGTGACCATTGCGCGGGCGATGGAGACGCGCATCTTCATGCCGCCCGACAGTTCGCGCGGATAGGCGTTTTGGAATTTCTCGAGACCGACGAGCTTGAGCGCGGCCAGCACCTCGTCCTTCACCTGCCCATAGGTCTTGCCGCGCAGGCGGTAGGGCAGCCAGACGTTGTCCTTGATCCGGGCCCAGGGCATCAGGGTCGGCTCTTGGAAGACGACACCGAGGTCGCCCTCGCCTTGTCCGCCCTGCCAGGTGATGGAGCCGGAGGTCGGGTGCATCAGCCCCGCGATCAGGCGCAGCGCTGTGGACTTGCCACAGCCCGAGGGGCCGAGGAGGGAGATGAAATCGCCCTGATTGACGGTGAGATTCATGTCGTTGAGCGCGATGACATTGCCGCGGAAGGTCTTGTTGATGTGCGTCATCTTCAGTAGCTCGGGGCGCTCGCCCAGAGGGGCACGTTTGAGGGGCATTGGTGGTCTCCGAAAACGGGGGGCGCAGCGCGCGCCCCCTTGGTGGTGGGGCGGCTTACTTCACAAGATCCATGCCGAGGCCCTTGCCGACGAAGGCGGTGGTGTAGCCCGCCGAGTAGTCCAGGCCCGCCTCGAAGACGCCTGCCTCCACGAGCTTGGCGTAGAAATCGTCGACCTTCGCGTCGGTGATCACGCCGATGCCCATAGTCTCCGCGTCGCCCGAAATGAGGATGCCTTCGGACTTCATCTTGTCGATCGCGTAGTCGATCTTGTCCTGGGTCATCTCGGGGTTGTCGGCCATGATCATCTCGTTGGCCGCCGCGTTGTCGCCATAGAGGTAGTTGTACCAGCCCAGGATCGAGCCCTCGACGAAGCACTTCACCTCTTCGGGCTTTTCATCAACGGTGGCGGCCATGGTTTCGATGGTGGTCGAATAGGTCGAATAGCCCGCATCCGCGATCAGGAAGACATCGGGGGTGAAGCCGCCTTCTTTCTCGATGAGGTAGGGTTCGGAGGAGAGATAGCCCTGCATCGCCATGTTCTCGTCGGCAAGGAAAGGCGCGGGGTTGAAGGTATAGGGTTCGCGTTGCTCGGCGGTGAAGCCATAGGCGGCCATCATCCACTGGTAGAAGCCCTGGAAGCCGTTGTCGCCGATCAACAGGGTCAGATCCTTGAGGTCCTCGAAGGTTTCCGCCTTGCCCGGATGGGTGATGAGCACCTGAGGGATCTTCTGGAACGAGGCGGCAACGGCGACGATCGGGATACCTTCCTTGGCGGCGTTGAAGACGCCTGTGAGGTCGGAGCCCATGTGATAGTCAAGCTTGCCCGCCAGGAGCAGCGCGCGGTTGTTGACCTGCGGGCCGCCCTGCACGATCGACACGTCCAGGCCGCAGGCCGCGTAGGTGCCGTCGGCGGCAGCCTGATAAAAGCCGCCGTGTTCGGCCTGGGCCAGCCAGTTGGAACCGAAGGTTACCGGGGTGCCCTCGGCAAGTGCGCCCGTGGCGGCGGTGGCAAGCGCCGTGGCGGCGGTCAGTGCAGTGGTCAGTTTCATGTGCGTCGTCTCCTTGTTGAACGTTTTGGTTTTTTTGGTCTTATTGGTGGGAACACGGGGGCGGTGGTGCGCCCGCAGTCCTCACAGATGGGAAGATGAGATGATCAAGAGCGTGACCCCGGGCGATATGGCGCCGCCCTTTGCCCGCTATGCCCATGGCGTGGTCGATGTGCGTGCGGGGGTGCTGATGACCTCGGGGCAGTTGGCGCTTGATCTTGACGGCACGATCCCCGAAGGGGCAGAGGCACAGGCCGCGTTGATCTTCGCCAACCTCGAGAAAATCCTGACAGAGGGCGGCACCGACAAGGCGCATGTGCTGAAGCTCCACGCCTATGTCACCGATCGCGCCCATATGGCGGGCTACATGGTCGCGCGGGATGCCTGGCTCGCGGATATTCCGCATCTGCCCGCCTCGACGCTGATGATCGTGAGCGGCTTTACCCGCCCCGAATTCGTGGTCGAGATCGAGGTCACGGCCAGCATGCCCTAGGCCCAGGGCCCGGCAGGAGATCGCAGCCACCCGCATCACGTCTTGCTGAAGTTGGCGCCAAGGCGCATCTGGATGTAGTCGTGGCCGGTGATCGGCGCGTAGAGCTTTTCGGGGCCTTGCAGGACCGTATCCATATTGGCCTGCGCGAAATAGGCGATGGAGTAGCGCGGCCCGAGGCTTTCGCCCTCTTGCGGCATGCGCACGCGGTGCAGGTTGGAGAGCAGCTTGTCGTCGGTCCAGCGCATCAGCATGTCGCCGATGTTGCAGGTGATGACGCCACCCACGGGCGGCACATCGGTCCAGCCCAGGGCGCGCCCCTCGCTGTCCTTGCCGGGGCAGACCTGCAGGCCGCCCTGGCCCTGTTTCTGGTGCAAAAGGGTGAGGCAGTCAAAATCGGTATGGGCGCCCGCCCGCCAGAATTTGAAGTCCTCGGGGCTGGCGTCCTCCATGCCGAGGTAGTGGATCAGGCGCAGGGTGGATTGATACTGCGGCGACAGCGGGTCATGGCCGTCGGTGAACGTGTCGGGGGCAAAGCCGAGCTTGTCGCCGAAGCATGACAGAACCCGCATCGCCAGCGCCCAGTTCATCCGCTCGAAGGCGAGCATGGTCGGTTTGAAATCAGGCACCTGCGCGCCCGAGGGCCAGAGCCCCGCCATGCGGGGCAGGGTGATCTGATAGCTTTCCTTCTGGTCGGCGGTGCCCGTCGAGGGGCGCACCTGCGCCTTGAACTCCCAGCCCGCATTGGTGCCGGGTTTGAGGGGGAAGGCGGATTTGCTCTCGGCGTCGAGGTCGAAGAAGGCCGCGGAGCGCGCGAAGGCGTCATCGATCAGCGACTGCGGGATGCCGTGGCCCGTAAGTTGGAAGAAGCCGATGTCGGTGGCCGCATCCCACAGCTCGGCGGTGATCTGGTCGCGGCGTGCGTGGAAATCGGACATGTCGATTTGCGGGATATCCCGCTCGATGACGGTTCCGAGCCCACCAATGCGGCTCTCTTTTTGCAACTCTTTCAAAGGCGTCGTGCCCATTACATACCCTCCTTGTCCGCACGCGGCTTCTGGCGTGAGGTTGAAAAAGGGAGCAATGACCTGCGCATGGGGCGCTGCCTGCTTCTACTCCGGTTTGTCGTCGTGGCTGCCCGAATGGGCAGACCTGTGGATGTCGGGGAGGCGCGCCGTTTTGGTGATGTCCCGCCCCTGGCAGAGCGCGTGATTATGCGTGTCTCACACAGGACGTATGCGTTTCCCTCGTCCCTTCACGCTAGACTGAAGAAATTCTAGCTGTCCTCTTCGCGCATGCAGAAAACGCGCTGCGCAGCAGCAATCTGCCCGCAAAGCGAGCGAAAATTCTTTCGGATGGCAAAAATTCAGGCCGAGTTCGGATGGTTGTGCGGGCCAAATCAGCGCGGTCAGCCGGGGCCCAGGCGATGCAGACGTGCCGACTCGCCCCCCTGCGTGCGCCCCCATGGGCGGCACCTTGCATGGCCTTGGGACCTCCCCTGTCGTGCAATGCGACAAGCGGAAGCAAAGAGGACGCCGTGTTGCAGCGATGTTCAATTGGACGAAGCTCGGGTATCGGCCGAGTGCGCTTTGCCATCCGGTGCAGCCTGGGAAAACGCCGCAGGATTATGGGATAGTGGGCGCCCTCTGGATAGAATTGCAGCTGAACTGACCCGTATCCAATTCCTCGAGGGGCCTTGCCATGCCACTTTCCGAAATCCTGGTTCGCATTGTTGCGCTTTTCACCGGCACAAAAGACACCGTCCGATGTGCCACGCCCCTCGTAAGAAAGAGCGCTGGCGCCTCACGTGAAACCGTCGAGCAACAGCGGCCCAATCCTGACGAATTGGATGAAGTTCAGAGCAGCGCAGAGAGCACATCAGGCCCAGCGGAAGCTCCGAATCGGAGAGACAATATCAACTAAGCTCGTCCGGGGAGCCCCTGTTTGGTGTGAGAATGTCCAGAGTCAGTGCGCCTGAGGACGATCTGGCGCTTGTCGCCCAAGATAGCATCCAAGCGCAAATCAGTTGGCGAGTATTTTGGCGAGTAGGGTGCTGAAATCGCCAATTTTTCCAATGATTTCAATGGTGGGTGGCGGAGACGAAGGGATTCGAACCCTCGAGACGGTTTCCCGCCTACTCCCTTAGCAGGGGAGCGCCTTCGACCACTCGGCCACGTCTCCGTCGGCCGGTATATGGGCCAAGCCCAAGGGAAACAAGGCCGAAAATCGCGGTTCGGGGCATTTTTCAATCCGGCATCGAAAAACCGCCAGGATGCAACTGGCGGGCGTTTCACGTCGGGCTCTCTGGCATGCCTGTTGCACAGCACAGAAAAACGCCCGCCAGAAAGATCTGACGGGCGCCATGTTTCAGCTGAAGGCAGGGATCAGGTGTTGAACAGGAAGTGCATCACATCGCCGTCCTGCACGATGTAGGATTTGCCCTCGGCGCGCATCTTGCCTGCTTCCTTGGCGCCCTGTTCGCCATTGTTGGCGATGAAATCCTCATAGGCGATGGTTTCGGCGCGGATGAAGCCTTTTTCGAAATCACCGTGGATGACACCGGCCGCCTGGGGCGCCGAGGTGCCCTTGCGGATGGTCCAGGCGCGGGCCTCCTTGGGGCCGACGGTGAAATAGGTTTCGAGGTGCAACAGCTCGTAACCGGCGCGGATCAGGCGGTCGAGACCGGCCTCGGTCAGGCCCATTTCCTCAAGGAACATCTGCGCCTCGTCCGCCTCCAGCTGGCTGATCTCTTCCTCGATCTGGGCCGAGATGATCACATGGGCATTGCCCTGGGCCGCCGCCATTTCGGCGACCTTGGCGGAGTGTTCATTGCCCTCGACGGATTCGGATTCGCCGACGTTGCAGACATAAAGCACCGGTTTGGTGGTCAGAAGCTGCAGCATGCGCCAGGCCTTGGCGTCTTCGGCGTCGACCTCCACCAGGCGGGCGGGCTTGCCGTCCTCCAGCATCGCCTGGGCCTCGGCCAGAAGGCGATCCTGCTGCTGGGCTTCCTTGTCGTTGCCCTTCAGCTTGCGCACCAGGCCCGCGCGGCGTTTCTCGATGCTTTCCAGATCCGCCAGCATCAGCTCGGTCTCGATGGTTTCGGCATCGGCCACCGGATCGACGCGCCCCTCCACGTGGGTGACATCGCCATCCTCGAAACAGCGCAGCACATGGGCAATGGCGTCCACCTCGCGGATATTGGCCAG
This sequence comes from Phaeobacter sp. PT47_59, assembly GCF_028890025.1. Classification (NCBI taxonomy): domain Bacteria; kingdom Pseudomonadati; phylum Pseudomonadota; class Alphaproteobacteria; order Rhodobacterales; family Roseobacteraceae; genus Phaeobacter; species Phaeobacter sp. PT47_59. The sequence continues at coordinate 68,802 of NZ_JARCJL010000015.1, read as the reverse complement.
AAACTGGTTGCCGAGGCCTTCGCCCTTGGAGGCCCCTTTGACGAGACCCGCGATATCCACAAAGGTCATCCGGGTCGGGATGATCTGTTTCGAACCGGCGATGGCCGCAAGTTTGTCGAGACGCGCATCGGGAACGCCAACTTCACCCACATTGGGCTCGATGGTGCAGAACGGAAAATTCGCCGCCTGTGCCGAGGCGGTTTTCGTCAACGCGTTGAACAGCGTCGATTTGCCAACATTGGGCAGACCGACGATTCCCATTTTAAAGCCCATACCGGCCTCCTGATGCCACTTGGCTGCGCTTCTAGGCAGCAATGGAGCATGGTGCAAGCGGTCATGGAAAAAAGGCGCTGCCGAGATCTTGCTCACGGGTTTTCACGGTTTCTATCATTTGCTTGATTTTTCTGTCGGAACGAGACTTCAATGCACATGTTGCGGTCACCAGACGCAAACAAGCCGAGATTGATCATGAAATACATTGCCGCCCTGACAGCCGTTCTCCTGACTGCGCATGCCGCCCATGCCGAAGATCGTGAGATTGCCATCGGAATCGGATATTCCGACTATTCCCGCCCCGGGTCAGAGAATGGTGCGCTGGTGTCGCTTGACTATCGGCACAGCCCGTTCTGGGAAAAGGGTAACTTTGCGGCCCGTTTTGGTGCCGCGCTGGATGTGCAGGAAACCGGAGATGTCTTCATCGGGGCCGGTGTGGCCGGGAGATGGGATCTGGGCCGGGCCTGGTTCATCGATGCTAGCATCCTGCCGGGGGCCTATTTCGAGAGCGTGGCGTTGAACGATCTGGGCTCGACCTTCGAAATACGAAGCGAGATCGGGGTCGGGCGCGGCTTTGCCAACGGAACCGCCGTATCGCTGGCAGTATCGCATAAATCCAATGCCTCCACCGCCAGTCTCAATCCCGGCGTGAATTCCGTGCACCTGCGCTGGCACATTCCGCTTTAGGCGGCTTTGCGCGCCGGGGTTGGGATTGATTTTAGCCCCAACATTCGGCACACCGGGGCGAACAGTAAACACAAGGCCCGACCATGACCCGCATCGATGCAAAATTCGCTGACCTCAAGGCAGCAGGGAAGAAAGCTTTCGTCTCTTACGTCATGGCCGGGGACCCGGATTACGAAACCTCCCTGCAGGTGGTCAAAGGCCTGCCCGCCGCCGGTGTCGACATCATCGAGCTGGGCCTGCCTTTCACCGACCCGATGGCGGACGGGCCGACCATTCAGCTGGCCGGTCAGCGGGCGCTGGATGCGGGCATGACGCTGGAGCGCACGCTGCAGCTGGCCACCGAGTTCCGCAAGGAAGACAACACCACGCCGATCGTGCTGATGGGCTATTACAACCCGATCTACAATCGCGGTGTCGACACCTTTCTGCAGGATGCCAAGGCCGCCGGGATCGACGGGCTGATCGTCGTGGACCTGCCCCCGGAGGAGGACGAGGAGCTCTGCATTCCGGCCCAGGCCGCAGGGCTGAATTTCATCCGTCTCGCCACCCCGACGACGGACGACAAGCGCCTGCCGCGGGTTCTGCAGAACACCTCGGGCTTTGTCTATTATGTCTCCATCACCGGCATTACCGGCGCGGCCGAAGCCGAAGCGGGCGACGTGGGACCGGAAGTGGCCCGGATCAAATCCGCCACCGATCTGCCGGTGATCGTCGGTTTCGGGATCAACACCCCGGAAAAGGCGCAGAATATCGCTTCGGTCTCCGATGGTGCCGTGGTGGGCAGCGCCATCGTCAGTCAGATCGGCGCCGGGAAATCGGTTGATGAGGTGCTGGCCTTCGTGAAATCCCTGTCGGACGGCGCCCACGCAGCCTGACGTCACTGCGCCTGACGGTGCCGACATCCTGAGTGGCGCTGGCCAAGGCTTTTGGCCGAAACCGCCAAGGTCTTCAGGTCGTGGCCCCTTTGCAGGGCAGCCGGTCATGGGTATCGCACAAGAGGCGCGCAATCGCCGGGAAAAGGTCTGCCTTTCGGGTCGGCTTTGCCACGTGGTCGGACATGCCGTTCGCCATGTATCCTTGGACCTGGTGCAACATCGCATTGGCAGAGATCGCGATGATCGGAACCGGTTGGCGTTCCTCTTGGCTCTCGACCTCGCGGATCTTGCAGGTTGCGGTCACCCCGTCCATCACCGGCATGTTCACATCCATCAGGATCAGGTCAGCCCCCTCCGCCTGCCAGAGATCGAAGAGTTCCGCCCCGTCAGACACGATGGTCAGATCCAGGTCGAACTCTTTCAGCAGGTGGCGCAGCACCAATTGATTGGTCAGGTTGTCTTCCGCCGCCAGCACCCGCCAGCGCCGATCCGCCAGGACGGCACGGCTCCAATCGTTTTCTTCCTGTGCCGTTTGCTTCGGTGGTTCTGCCGCCTCCAGCACGAGCGAGACATGGAATTCGCTGCCCTCTCCCTCGGCGCTGGTGAATTCGATGCCACCGCCCATTTCCTTGCAGATCTGCTGTGCCACCACGAGGCCCAGCCCGGTGCCACCATGGCGCCGGTTCACGCTGGCCTGAGCCTGGGTGAAAGGGTTGAACAGCTTGCCGTGCTGCTTTTCATGAATGCCGGTGCCGGTGTCGCGAATGTTGAAGTCGAGCAGGATCGTCTCCTCTCCCAGATGCGCTGCCGATACCGAGAAGGACACGGCGCCCTCTGCGGTGAATTTCAGCGCATTCGACAACAGGTTCCCAAGTACCTGCCGCAATCGGGTCGGGTCCAGTTTGGCCCAGACTTCGCCCTTGACCATCAGCCCGCTTAGAACGGTGGTAAAGGACAGCCCCTTGGCCTCGATGCGGGGGCGGTACTGCTGGCACAGCGACATGAAAATCTCGTTCACGTTGCTCGGCAGGGTCTCCAGCTCCAGCTTGCCCGCCTCGACCTTGGAGAGATCCAGAATGTCATCGACGATGGTGAGCAGCAGGTTGCCACTGTCGGTTATGGTGTCGAGGATCTCTTGCTGATCTTCCCGCAGCCCGCTGTCGGCCAGGGCCTCTGCCATTCCGAGGACACCGTTCAGCGGCGTCCTGATCTCATGGCTCATGACCGCCAGAAAGGCGGATTTGGCCTGATTTGCAGCCTCGGCTTCCTTGCGGGCGGTTTGCTCCCGCTTGAAGGCCGCACGCATGTCAGCCAAGCTGCCCGCCTCGGGAAATGAAGAATCGAATTCTGTTTCCACGTTTGACCCGGTTTCCCCCTGAAATTCTGTCCGCTCCCACGACAGCCAGGCAATCGTCCCCGGCGCAAACGGCGCCACCCCGACCGGCTGTCAGGAGAATCCTAGCAATGGCAAGTGATAAATCTAACGTAAAATGCCGAAGGGGGACATTTTGTCCAAGCGCAAAGGCAATCATTGCGCTGGCGCCACACAATTGGTAAAGAATGTTGACCAACATTAGGCGAGGACTGAACCAGTGCCTGTAATTACCAATATCAATGACTTGAAGCGCATCTACGAACGCCGTGTTCCCCGGATGTTTTATGATTATGCCGAAAGCGGCAGCTGGACCGAGCAGACCTTCCGCGAGAACACCTCGGATTTCGAACAGATCCGCCTGCGTCAGCGTGTGGCCGTGGACATGTCGGGCCGCTCTACTGCCAGCCAGATGATTGGCCAGGATGTCGCCATGCCTGTCGCGCTGGCTCCTGTCGGGCTGACCGGCATGCAGCATGCCGATGGCGAGATCAAAGCGGCCCGCGCCGCCGAGGCATTCGGCGTCCCCTTCACCCTGTCGACCATGTCGATCAACTCGATCGAGGATGTCGCTGAGGCAACCAACAAACCCTTCTGGTTCCAGCTATACACCATGAAGGACGAGGACTACGTGCGCCGCCTGATCGAGCGCGCCAAGGCGGCCAAATGTTCGGCCCTGGTGATCACGCTGGACCTGCAGATCCTGGGTCAGCGCCACAAGGACCTGAAGAACGGCCTGTCCGCTCCGCCGAAACTCACCCCCAAGACCATCGCCAACCTGATGACGAAATGGGCCTGGGGCATTGAAATGCTGGGCGCCAAGCGCCGCGAGTTCGGCAATATCGTCGGCCATGTGGAAGGCATCTCGGATGCCTCGTCGCTCGGCGCCTGGACGGCGGAACAGTTCGATCCCTCGCTCGACTGGGGCAAGATCGAAAAGCTGAAAGAGATGTGGGGCGGCAAGGTGATCCTGAAGGGGATCCTGGACGCCGAGGACGCCAAGATGGCCGCCAAGGTCGGCGCCGATGCCATCACGGTCTCCAACCACGGCGGGCGCCAGCTGGATGGTGCGCTCAGCTCGATCCGCATGCTGCCGCAGATCATGGATGCCGTCGGCGATCAGGTCGAGGTCCATCTCGACAGCGGTATCCGCTCGGGCCAGGACGTCTTGAAGGCGCTGGCGCTGGGGGCCAAGGGCACCATGATCGGCCGCGCCTTTGTCTATGGGTTGGGTGCCATGGGGCAGAAGGGTGTCACCACCGCGCTGGAGGTGATCCAGAAGGAACTCGACACCACCATGGCCCTGTGCGGCGAGCGCAACGTGAAGGATCTGGGACGTCACAACCTGCTGGTCCCCGAAGGATTCGAGGGCGTCTGGCAGGGCTGATCCGCCTTTGGCTTTTTTGCGCTTTGCATCCGGGGGATTCTCGGCTATACGCGCGGCTTCACGCGGGGTGACAGCCTTGGAGGCATCCCGCCCTAACATATTGGAGAATTCAAATGGCTGGAGAGATTCCTGATCTCGTTTGCCAGGAACGTGCGGGGACGGGCAAGGGCGCCGCTCGCGCAGCGCGTCGCGCTGGCATGGTTCCTGGTGTTGTTTTTGGTGGCGATGCTGAGCCGGTGGCGATTCAGATCCCCTTTAACGAGCTGTTCAAAAAGCTGAAGGCCGGTCGCTTCAAGTCGACCCTGTGGAACCTGAAGGTCGAAGGCCAGGAAGACGTCCGCGTCATCTGCCGCGACGTTCAGCGTGACGTGGTCAAGGACCTGCCGACCCACTTCGACCTGATGCGCCTGCGCCGCACCACCAAGATCAACCTGTTCATCCCGGTTGAATTCACTGGTGAAGATGTGGCCCCCGGCATCAAAAAAGGCGGCATGCTGTCCGTCGTACGCCCCGAGGTGGAACTGGTCGTGACCGCTGGCGATATCCCGGAAAAGCTGACCGTGGACATCTCCGAGCTGCAGATCGGTGACACCGTCACCATCTCTGCGGTTGAACTGCCCGGCGGCGCCAAGCCGACCATCGACCGCGACTTCGTGATTGCAAACATTGCAGCACCTGCCGGTCTGGCTTCCTCTGACAACGAGGAAGAAGGCGAAGCGGAAGCCGCAGAAGAATAAGATCCACGCCGCAGGCTGGATCATTGAGCGGAGCCCTTGCGGGCTCCGTTTTCTTTTGGAGGTCGCAGATAACGCACCCCTGGATTTTCACGGGCTGAGCGGGCATGTATCCCCGCAAGACGTCTGCAAACAGCGAGAGACCCCATGAAACTCTTTGTCGGCCTTGGTAACCCCGGCGCAAAATATGCGCATAACCGGCATAACATCGGCTTCATGGCGCTGGACCGGATCGCCGAGGATCACGGCTTTTCACCTTGGAAATCGAAATTCCAGGGCGAGATCAGCGAAGGCACCCTGGACGGGACCAAGGTGCTGCTGCTGAAACCTCAGACCTTCATGAACAACTCCGGCCAATCCGTGGGCGAGGCGATGCGGTTCTACAAGCTGACGCCTGCCGATGTGACCGTGCTGCATGACGAGCTCGATCTGGCGCCCGGCAAGGCGCGGGTGAAACAGGGCGGGGGGCATGCGGGGCACAACGGGTTGCGTTCGATCCATGCCCATATCGGTGCCGACTATGCCCGCGTGCGCCTTGGCATTGGCCATCCCGGCCACAAGGATGCGGTCGCGGGATATGTGCTGCGCGACTTTCCCAAGGCCGATGAAGCCTGGCTGGATGACCTGATGCGCGGGATTTCCGATGGGGCTGCCCAATTGGCCAAGGGCGATGGCGGCAAGTTCATGAATGCGGTTGCCCTGCGCACCGCACCGCCGCGCAGTTCCACCTCTGCCGGGGGCAAGGACAAGCTCGCAAAAGAGGCAAAGCCGGAGGCGGAACCCGCCAAACCCGAGGATGCCCGCTCCCCGCTGGAACGGCTGGTCGACAAGTTCCGCTAGGCTGCCTTCCGTCGGGTCCGCTTTGCGCGGGGTCCTCCCCGCGGCTAGGCTGATGGCCAAAGGGAGGAAAGATATGCGCAAGTTCATGCGGATCGCCGGGCGGATCCTGGCTGTTGCAGTTGTTGTCGCCGTTGCAGGTGGCCTGTGGAAACGGGAAGAGATCATGCGCCTCTGGGCGGTGAACTCTCTGTTTTCAGAGGAAAAGATCGTCGGAAACTTCTCCAACATGAATGCTGCCTTCCTGACCCGGCCCGTGCCGCGCGGGGCAGGGGCGGTCTCTGCGCTGCCTCAGGGGGCCGAGATGACCCTGCCGGATGGTACGGGCAGCTGGATCGAAGATCGTGCGGTGACCTCTCTTTTGGTGCTGAAGGACGGGCAGATCCGTCACGAAAGCTATCACCTTGGCACCGGTGAGGATGACCGCCGCATCTCCTGGTCGGTGGCCAAGAGTTACCTGTCGGCTTTGTTCGGGGTGCTGCTGGAAGAAGGCGCGATTGCCTCCATCGACGATCCCGTCACCAAATATGCGCCGCTCTTGAAAGGCAGCGCCTATGATGGCGCCAGCATCCGCAACGTGTTGAACATGGCCAGCGGTGTCACCTTTGACGAGGATTACCTGGACTATGATTCGGATATCAACCGCATGGGTCGCGAGGTTGCATTGGGCGGCACGCTGGATCAATTCGCGGCCGATCTGAAGGAAACCTTCGCCACGCCTGGTGCCACCTGGCAGTATGTCTCGATCGACACCCATGTGATCGGCATGGTGATCCGCGGTGCCACCGGGCGCAGCATTCCCGACCTTCTGTCGGAGAAGATCATCGCGCCCCTGGGGTTGGAGCAGGAGCCATACTACGTGACCGACGGTGAAAGCGTCGCCTTCGTCCTGGGCGGGCTCAACATCACCACGCGGGACTATGCCCGCTTTGGCCGGATGATCGAGCAGGACGGGCACTATGGCGGCCAGCAGATCGTTCCCGCCGCGTGGATCCAAGACTCGACCCGTGCCTCGGCGCCGACTGAGGCGGGCAAGATCGGTTATGGATACCAGTGGTGGATCCCCATCGGCGCCCATGCGGGTGAATTCATGGCACGCGGGGTCTATGGCCAATACATCTATATCGATCAGGCCCGCGATGTTGTCATTGTCAGCACCGCTGCCGACCGGAAATTCCGCGACAAGGGCGTAAACCGCGCTAATATCGAGATGTTCCGAAAGATCGCCCGCGCATTATAGGCCAAGCACCCATGGAAAAAGACGACAGTATCAATGTTCTGGGCAGCGCCCTTCAGCCCTGTTCCAATGATCCTTTGACCGGCTTTTTCCGCGATGGTGCCTGCAACACCTGCGCGGCCGATCAGGGCAGCCATACGGTCTGCGCGGTGATGACGGGGGAATTCCTCGCCTATTCGAAATATGTGGGCAATGACCTCAGCACTCCCAGGCCCGAGTTTCAGTTTCCCGGCCTGAAACCCGGCGACAGCTGGTGCCTGTGTGCCGCGCGCTTCCTGCAGGCCGCGGATGAAGGCTGTGCGCCACGGGTGAAGCTGGCCAGCACCCACAGGCGTGCGCTGGATCTGGTGCCGCTGGAGATCTTGCGCGCCCATAGTGCCCAATAGCAGCCCCTGCGCGTTCAGGTCTCACCCGCTCTGCATTGACCGGACCGGGATTTCTCAGATACTGAGACCTATCGCCAGCCCGGGTGCGTGCTCTTGCCCGCCTTCGCCAGCCTTATGCAACCGCAGAAGAGAGGGCCAAGGGCACCATGACCTTTATTGCCATGAACCGCTTCAAGATTCGTCCCGGACGGGAAGGGGATTTTGAAACCATCTGGAAAAACCGGGAAAGCCGCCTGAACGAGATGAAGGGGTTTCAGGAGTTCCGGCTGCTGAAGGGACCGAAAACCGAGGAATACAGCCTCTATTCCAGCCATGTGATCTGGGACAGCCAGGATGATTTCGAGGCCTGGACCAAGTCCGAGCAATTCCGCAATTCGCATCGCAACGCGCGGCAGAACGAAGGCGAAAGCCCCTTTATCGGCCATCCGCAGTTCGAAGGTTTTGAAACCGTTCTGGAGGAAGGCTGAGCCTCCCGTTGCGCTGTGTAAGCGCTAGCTGGACAATGAAAAAGGCGCCCCAAGGCGCCTTTTTTGCATTTTTTGACCGGGGCAGGGCTCAGTCGTCCAGGTCGCGCCCCTCTTCGGTGTCGGACATGTCAAAGCCCAGGTGCCGTGCCACGGTGAAGATATCCTTGTCGCCGCGGCCACACATGTTCATGACGATGATATGCTCTTTCGGCAGGGTCGGCGCGATCTTCATCACATGGGCCAGCGCATGGCTTGGCTCCAGTGCGGGGATGATCCCCTCCATCGCGCAGGACAGCTGGAAGGCCTCCAGCGCTTCCTTGTCGGTGATCGAGACATATTCGGCGCGACCCGTATCATGCAGCCAGGCGTGTTCGGGGCCGATGCCCGGGTAATCCAGACCGGCGGAGATCGAGAAGCCTTCGAGAATCTGACCGTCGTCATCCTGCAGCAGGTAGGTGCGGTTGCCGTGCAGCACGCCGGGCCGCCCGCCGGTGAGCGAGGCGCAATGCTGCATCTTCTCGTCAACGCCCTTGCCGCCGGCCTCGACGCCGATGATGTTCACGCTCTTGTCGTCCAGGAAGGGATAGAACAGCCCCATGGCGTTGGAGCCGCCACCGATGGCCGCAATCACCGTATCCGGCAGGCGGCCTTCGCCCTCTTGCTCGGCCAGCTGCCAGCGCACCTCCTTGCCGATCACCGATTGGAAATCGCGGACCATCGCCGGATAGGGGTGCGGGCCGGCCACGGTGCCGATGCAGTAGAAAGTGTCACGCACATTGGTCACCCAGTCGCGCAGCGCGTCGTTCATCGCATCCTTCAGCGTGCCACGACCCGAGGTCACCGGGATCACCTCGGCGCCCAGCAGGCGCATGCGGAAGACATTCGGGGCCTGACGTTTCACATCATGGGCGCCCATGTAGACCACGCATTTCAGACCGAACTTGGCGCAGACGGTGGCGGTGGCCACCCCATGCTGGCCGGCGCCGGTTTCAGCGATGATGCGGGTCTTGCCCATGCGGCGCGCCAGCAGGATCTGCCCCAGCACGTTGTTCACCTTGTGGGCGCCGGTGTGGTTCAGCTCGTCCCGCTTCATGTAGATCTTGGCGCCGCCCAGGTGCTCGGTCAGGCGATTGGCGAAATAGAGCGGGCTGGGACGGCCCACATAGTGCTTCCACAGATCGTCCATCTCGGCCCAGAACGTGGGATCGTCCTTGGCGCGGTCGTATTCCTCTTCCAGGCTCAGGATCAGCGGCATCAGCGTTTCGCTGACGAAACGCCCGCCGAAGATGCCAAAGCGGCCCTTTTCGTCGGGTCCGTTCATGAAGCTGTTGAAAAGATCTTCGGCCATGATTGTTCCTCTCTGCGCGGCACGGCTAATGACTATAGCGCGTCAGGCGAGGGGTAAAGAGAGCAAGGCGCAAAACCTCGCGGGTCGCGTCGATAGGACCGTGTCAGCCGCGTGCGGCGTGGGCGGCAGAGACGAAGGCGGCGATCTTCTCGGCGTCCTTCTGGCCCGGTGCAGATTCAACCCCGGAAGAGACATCCACCTGCCGCGCACCGGTCATGCGGATCGCCTCGGCCACGTTTTCAGGGGTGAGCCCGCCGGCCAGCATCCAGGGTTTGCGCCAGTATTTGCGCCTGGCCAGCAGGCGCCAGTCGAAGGCCAGCCCGTTGCCGCCGGGCAGATCGGCGCCTTTGGGCGGTTTGGCATCGATCAAAAGCTGGTCGGCCACATCCGAATAGATATCGATCTGCACCAGGTCCGCCGCATCGGCGACGCCGATCGCCTTCATCACCGGCAGGCCGTAGCGGGATTTCACTGCCGCCACGCGTTCCGGCGTTTCCTTGCCGTGCAGCTGCAACATGTCCAAAGGCACCGCATCCACCAGCGCGTCTAGCTCCGCATCTGTGGCATTGACCGTCAGGGCGACCTTGCACAGGCCCACCGGAGCCTGGGCCGCCAGGCTGGCAGCGGTTTCAACGGAGACATTGCGCGGCGATTTCGGGAAGAACACGAAGCCCGCATAGGCTGCCCCTGCACGCGCGGCGCAATCCACGTCCTGCGGCGTGCTGAGGCCGCAGACCTTGACCCGAATATCCGTTGTCATTGGATCAGACCGCGTCATCCAGCAGGGCCAGAACCTCGTCCTTGCCTTCGTGTTTCTGCTTTTTCAGCTTCTGCACTTCGCGGGAGAGTTTCTTGACCTCGCGGCTGTGCTGACCGGCCTCTCGGCGATGCTTGTGTTCACGCAGCCATTCCCAGATGAAGCCAACCACAACACCAACGGCGACCCCGCCCAGAACCACCACGAAGAGCGGCAGCGCGATGGTGGGGTTCCAGCCGACCAGTTCCGCAAGGGCGGTGGGCATCAGCTTCAGCTCTACGACAGAGCGATTCGCCAGGCACACGGAGATCAGGACAATCCCCAAGGCGCCCAGGATGGCATAACGAAGATAGCGCATTTAGGCCTTTCCGTTCAGACGGTCCCTCAAGAGCTTTCCGGTCTTGAAGAACGGCACATGTTTTTCCTCTACATGGACCGTTTCGCCGGTGCGGGGATTGCGACCAACCCGCGCATCCCGCTTTTTCACCGAAAAAGCGCCAAAGCCACGCAATTCGACCCGGTCACCCCGGGCCATCGCGTTGGTCACTTCCTCGAATACCGTGTTCACGATCCTCTCGACGTCCCGCTGATACAGGTGCGGGTTTTCGTCTGCAATCTTCTGAATCAGTTCAGAGCGGATCATCCTTCCTGCCCTCCCAAGCCAACGCAATCCTTCGCCAAAGTACTCATGACTATAACAAGGAAAACGACGCGCCGGGAACAAGAACCGCCGATGCCGATCTCCATATTCCGGAAGATTGCCTGAAATTGCCATGTAAAACCAGAGATTTGCTGCGCAGGGTGGCTTCGCGTCGCACTGTGGGTGGGATTTTGCCGATCACGCGGCCTGCATGCGGGTTTGATTCGCGTCCTGCCTGCCGTGGCGGCACCCTGTCCATGGCCGCCCCTGCCAATAGAAAACGGCCCCGCCAGAGGCAGGGCCGTTCCCAAGATTTTCAGCGAAAAGAAGCGGGCGATCAGTCGCCGGTCTTCAGTGCGGCGCCAAGGATATCGCCCAGCGATGCACCGGAGTCCGAGGAGCCATACTGTTCCACGGCTTCTTTCTCTTCCGCGATCTCGCGTGCCTTGATCGACAGGCCCAGACGGCGGGTCTTGCTGTCGACGTTGGTGACGCGCACGTCGATCTTGTCACCGACCGAGAAACGCTCGGGGCGCTGATCGGCACGGTCACGCGACAGGTCGGAGCGGCGGATGAAGGACTTCATGCCTTCGTATTCCACTTCGATGCCGCCGTCTTCGATGGCGGTCACTTCGACGGTGATCACGGAGCCACGCTTCACGCCGCCCACGGCTTCGGCGAACTTGTCACCGCCCAGGGCTTTGATCGACAGCGAGATACGCTCTTTCTCGACGTCCACTTCGGAGACAACGGCCGAAACCATGTCGCCTTTGCGGTAGTTCTGGATCGCATCCTCGCCACGCTCGTCCCAGGACAGGTCGGAGAGGTGAACCATGCCGTCGATGTCGCCGTCGAGGCCGATGAACAGGCCGAATTCGGTGATGTTCTTGACTTCGCCTTCGACCTCGGTGCCCTCGGGGTGAGTCTCGGCAAAGAGCTCCCAGGGGTTGCGCATGGTCTGCTTGAGGCCCAGGGACACGCGACGCTTGGCGCCGTCGATTTCCAGAACCATGACGTCGACTTCCTGCGAGGTCGACACGATCTTGCCGGGGTGCACGTTCTTCTTGGTCCAGGACATCTCGGAGACGTGGACCAGACCTTCGACACCGGGCTCCAGCTCAACAAATGCACCGTAATCGGTGATGTTGGTGACGCGACCCTTGTGCACCGAACCCAGCGGGAACTTGGCGCCAACCAGATCCCACGGATCTTCCTGCAGCTGCTTCATGCCGAGGGAGATACGGTGGGTGTCCTTGTTGATCTTGATGACCTGAACCTTGACGGTTTCGCCGATCGACAGGATCTCGGAGGGGTGGTTCACACGGCGCCATGCCATGTCGGTGACGTGCAGCAGGCCGTCAACGCCGCCGAGGTCAACAAATGCACCGTATTCGGTGATGTTCTTGACCACGCCGTCAACCGCATCGCCTTCGGACAGTTTGCCGATGACTTCTGCACGCTGTTCGGCACGCGATTCTTCCAGGATGGCGCGACGCGACACAACGATGTTGCCACGGCGACGGTCCATTTTAAGGATCTGGAACGGCTGCTTCAGACCCATCAGCGGGCCTGCATCGCGCACGGGGCGCACGTCAACTTGCGAGCCGGGCAGGAAGGCCACTGCGCCGCCGAGATCGACGGTGAAGCCACCTTTGACGCGGCCGAAGATCGCGCCTTCGACGCGGGCATCGTCTGCGTATGCTTTTTCCAGGCGGTCCCAGGCTTCTTCGCGGCGGGCCATCTCGCGGGAGATGACGGCTTCGCCACGGGCGTTTTCAGCCGAGCGCAGGAAGACTTCCACTTCATCGCCAACAGCGATTTCAGGAGCTTCGCCGGGATTTGCGAATTCTTTCAGATCAACGCGGCCTTCCATTTTGTAGCCGACGTCGATGATGGCCTGGCCTGCTTCAATTGCGATGACCTTGCCTTTGACAACGGAACCCTCGTCCGGGGTGTCCATTTCGAAGCTTTCGTTCAGGAGGGCTTCGAATTCCTCCATCGATGTGTTCTGAGCCATGTGGTCTCGGATTTCCTTTTCATACGTCTTTGCTGGCCATGCGGTTGTCTCCGCCGGTCTGAATGGGTTGGTCGGTCCGAGATCACGCAGTTGGACGCCCTGGAGCAAACAAACACAAAGGGCCGGAGGTTGCCCCGACCCTGCTCAGAGTGTCTTTCGTGCGTTTTCGCATCTCTGTCGACAGGCGCCGTATAGGGGGTTTGGGCCTTTGTGGCAAGGGAAAAGGGACTCTTTGCACCGGAAGGTAGGGACTCGCCCATCTCCTGTAGCGCCTCCTGTAGCGCCGCACCCTATCACACCTGCAAGAACGGGCAGCAGGTTCCCCTGCTGCACGCGTCGTTTGACCAAATCTGCGGCGATCAGTTGATTTCAGTGACCAGTGTCTCTTTGGCCTTGCGCACTTTCTTTAGCGGCAGAAGCCAGTCGCCTTCCTCAGCGCGGTAGCCTAGCGGCAGAATCACGACGGATTTGAGGCCCTTTTCACTCAGGCCCAGGATCTCGTCGAATTTGGCTGGATCGAACCCTTCCATCGGGGTGCAGTCCACCTCAAGCTCCGCAGCGGCGATCATAGCAAAGCCCAGCGCGATATAGGCCTGGCGCGCGGCGTGCTCAAAGTTCACCTGAGGATCACGCGGCAGATAGGCCGCCTTCAGATTCTCATAATAGGTGGTCAGCAGCTCATTGGTGCCGCCCCGCTCCTCGGCCATCTGGGTGACCACGGCGTCGATGCGTTCGGCCGTATAGTTGTCCCAGGCCGCAAAAACCAACAGATGCGAGCCATCGGTGAGCTGCGCCTGATTCCACGCATGGGGCTGCAGTTTGGCGCGCAGTTCCTTGTTGCGGATGACAAACAGTTCGAAAGGCTGCGTCCCGCTTGAGGTCGGCGCAAGGCGCACCGCCTCCACAATCTTTGCGACCTTGTCTTCGGGGACCGATTTTGCGGGGTCCATTTTCTTGGTGGCATATCGCCAATTCAGCTTATCCAGCATTTCAGCCATCCTTCCAGTGATGGGAGAGTCCATTGCCAGCACAGAAAGCAAACTAAACGGTTCAGTTCAAGTGCGGAAAGTCGATGAAGCCAAGAGTTACGCGGCGTTCAAACGGTTTCGCACAGCGCAAAAGCAAGTCCAAGCCCAAGACATAGCCAAACCGCACACAGCCACCGTGCAGACATGCAAGCTTTTGCCGCCCACACAGGGCAGCAGACTCAGTCTTGATTTTCCTTGATTGCGCCGATGGCTGCTGCAGCGGCGGCCTTGATGCTCAGATCGCTGGTGTCGATGCCAACCGCATCTTAGGCTGGTTTCAATGGCGCTTCATGACCGGCGGGCAATAAGCTGCGCTGGAAATCGACCAGAGCCTTCCGAACCTCACCGATCACCGCCACCTTGGAGGCCAGCTGGGCAACCTCGGCTATACGCAGGACATCGACCTGCAGACCCTCGGCCACCAGGGACGGCATGTTTTCCCGGCGGCTCCCTTGAATATTCAAGATTGACTTCTACGGGCGGCTCAGTCTTTTTCGGTGCGACCTGGTTTGGATGGGATTCCATCCAGCAAAAAGGGAACGGGGTACGGCACCGGCTGTCAAATCCCCGACTGCCCCCGCAACTGTAGGCGGCGAGCGAATTCGGAAGATGCCACTGTCCCGGCAAAAGGGATGGGAAGGCCCGCATGAGCTATGACCCGCAAGTCAGGAGACCTGCCAGGTTGTTCACCCTGTCCGGACGCGGGGCGCGTCACGGACAACGGACCTTCCGGAGTGGTGGCATATGCTTCACCGTCTGCGGAGACAGCCTCTCCAAGGACAATCTAGAATGGACGGCCTGACAGGGGCCTGTTTTGGGGAGTCGCAAGACCGGCTTCCGCGAAGGATCGAAAATGAAAACCACTCTACTGCGCGCCACCAGTGCGTTCGCGCTCCTGGTTGCACACCCCGCCCTGGCGGAGGACATCGTATATCTGGACGACATCATCGTCAGCGGCGGTCTGACCCCGATTGCGGAATCGGAATACGGGCGCTCGGCCAGTGTAATTACCGCAGCAGAGATCGAGGAGCGTGGCATTCTCACCGTGCAGGACGCCCTGCGTGCGGTCCCCGGCGTTTCGGTGAGTGGCGCGGGCGACAGCTTTACCCAGGTGCGCATTCGCGGCGGCGAGGGCAACAACACTTTGATTCTGATCGACGGTGTTCCGGCGGCTGCGGGCAACGACGAGTATTTTTTCTCGGGCCTGGAGACTGCCAATATCGAACGGATCGAGGTTTTGCGTGGTCCGCAATCGGCCTTTTACGGCTCCAGCGCCTCGTCCGGGGTTGTCAGTATCATCACCAAGAAGGGCGACATTGGCCAGGAGGTCTTTGGCAAGATCGAGGGTGGAGATGCCAATTCCGTGTCGGCGCGCTACTCCACCCGGACGCAACGCGGCGGGCTGGCGCTTGGTCTCTCCTATCTTGATGACGAAGGCTATGACTTCTCCGGCAGTGGCGGCGAAAAGGATGGTATCCGGCGCAAGACCATCAACCTGACCGGTGACTACCTGCTGACGGATGATCTGAAGTTGGGTTTCACCTTCCGCCACTCCGATGAGGATTACGACACGGATACGCAGAACTACGCTGCAACCACGGTGCAGCAATCGGTGACTGATGATCCCACCGGCACCGTCGACCGGTCCGAACGTTTGGGCAGTCTCTATGCGGAATACCTGATGATGGGGGGCCGCATGAAGCACCGGCTGACCTTTGAAAACAGCGATTTCGAAAGCACCCCCGGCGGCGGAGCCACCTCGCAGGCGGACCGCAAGACCGGGCGCTACCTGCTCAGCTATGCGCTGGACGGTGCCATGCTGGAGGATGCCGATCACATCGTGAACGTGATTGCGGAACATACGCGCAAACGCTCGAACACAAATGCAGGCTATCGGCCGGATCGCGACTCCTACGCCGTGGAGTATCGCGGATCCCTTGCAAACGGTCTGAACCTGCAAGCGGGCCTGCGCCGGGACAACAACAGCACATTCGAGGATGACACCACCTGGAACATCAGCGGCGCCTATACCCTGGCCAACGGTGTGCGGCTGCATGGCTCTGCCGGGGAAGGCAGCGTCGATCCCTCGTTCTTTGAACTGTTCGGAAGTTCCTTTGGCACTTTTGGCAACCCCAACCTGACGCCTGAAAAGAACAGGAGCATCGATTTCGGGGTCGAAGTCCCCTTCCTGCAGGGACGCGGTATTGTGGATGTCACGCTCTTTTCCGAAGAGCTGACCGACGAGATCGAATGGTATTTCGATGGGGCGCTTGGCTATAGCACCTATCGCAACCGGGCGGAGAAATCGAAACGCGAAGGGGTGGAGATCTCGGCAACCCTGGAGGCCACTGACAGCCTGGATCTGCGCCTTGCCTATACCTATCTGAACGCCTCAAACGCCAATGGATCGGTTGAGGTGCGCCGCCCGGAACACGAGCTGCTGCTGAGCGCACGCCAGGCATTCCTGAACGGGCGCGGCAGCGTGAATGCGGATCTGCGCTATGTGGCGGGCAACTATGACACCCAGTCCTTCGGCACCTTCCCGGTGGTGCAACTGCCCGATTACACGACCGTCGATGTCGCCGCACGCTATGCGCTGTCGGATCGCGTGACTCTGACCGGGCGCGTCACCAACCTGTTCGACAAGGACTATTCCGATGTCTGGGGCTTCGCCAAGCGCGGACGCGCCTTCTACGTCGGCCTGGAATCGACCTTCTGAGGTGCGTCGCGCTTTCTGGATAGCTTTTGCAGCGGCCCTGTCTTTGTGCGGGGCCGCTGTCGGGAAGGAGAGGCCGGTGCCACCTGCGCCGCCCGCCCGTGTGGTGTCGATGAACCTCTGCACCGATCAGCTGTCGATGTTGCTTGCGGGCGCGGATCAATTGGTGTCGGTCTCCTTCCTGGCGCGGGATCCACGCAGTTCGGCGATGAGCGAGGAGGCCGAGAGCTACATCATCAACCATGGGCGCGCGGAAGAGATCTACCTGCTTCAGCCCGACCTGGTGATTGCCAGCGCCCATAGTCGGCAAGCCACGGTCTCTATGCTGCGCCGGTTGGATATTCCGGTGGCTGTGGTGGAACCGGCGCGCTCCCTCGAAGAGGTCAGCGAGCGGATTGCCGAGGTCGGCGCCCTGCTGGGCCGCGAGAGGGCGGCGCAGGCGATGATCACCCAGTACGAGCGCGACCTGACCCTCTTGCGCGCAACCGGCACTCGCAGCGTTCGAGGCGTTCTTTATGCAGCGCAGGGATGGACCGCTGGTGATGCAACGCTTGCAGGCCAGATCCTTCGGGCGGCCGGTCTGCAGAACGTGGCGGATGAGTTGGGCTATGACTATGGCGGCGCCCTGCCGTTGGAGCAGCTGGTCATGGTGGCCCCCGATATGATCGTGCCCTCCACCCCCTATGCCGGACATTCCCGCGCTGAGGAAATCCTGCTACACCCCGTGATCGACGCCTATCGTCACGGCGGCGCAAGTGCCGCCATGCGCGACGCCGACTGGGTTTGCGGAACGCCGCATGTGCTGCGCGCGGTGGCGCGTCTGAGCGACGATCGCAAACGGTTCGAAACGGGAGACAAGTGATGCGCCTGGAACTGGGCCTGCTGGGCGTGATGCTTGGGCTTTTTGCGCTTTCGCTCACGGTGGGGCCCGCCGATGTGACCGCCATCGACAGCCTGCGGGCACTGTTTGATGACAGCTATGGCCCGCTGACGCTGGTGATGCAGGAGATCCGCCTGCCGCGCGCCCTTCTGGCGATCATCATAGGGGCGGGGCTGGGGATGGCCGGGGCGGCTATGCAGGGCTATCTGCGCAACCCCTTGGCGGAACCGGGGCTGATCGGGGTCTCCGGCTCGGCGGCGCTGGGGGCGGTGCTGGCGCTGGCAACCGGGTTTGCCGCCAGCCTGTCGCTGGGCCTGCCGATTGCGGCCCTGGCAGGCGCCTTGGTTGGCGTGTTCCTGGTGATGACATTGGCCGGGCCGCGTGGCGGATCTCTGACCCTGATCCTCGCGGGCATTGCGATTTCGGCGCTGGCGGCAGCCTTGACGTCCCTGGTGCTCAACCTCTCTTCCAATCCCTTTGCCGCCAATGAGATCGTGTTCTGGATGATGGGATCCCTGTCGGATCGCTCGATGGTGCATGTCTGGCTGTGCCTGCCCTTTGTCCTGATCGGGGCTGCGGCCCTTGCGGTCACCGCGCGGGGGCTGGATGCGCTGACCCTGGGGGAGGATGCCGCTCAGACCATGGGGGTCGACCTTGGCCGCCTGCGGCTGCTGGTGGTGTTTGGCACCGCGGCGATTGTCGGCGGATCAACGGCCGTGGCCGGGGCCATCGGCTTTGTCGGGCTGGTGGTGCCGCATATCCTGCGCCCGCTGGTGGGCGCGCGCCCGTCGCGGCTGTTGTGGAGCTCGGCCATTGGCGGGGCGATCATGGTGCAGCTGGCGGATATCGCCGTGCGCCTGATCCTGCCCGAACGCGATCTGAAGCTGGGGGTGGTCACCGCCATCGTCGGCGCGCCCTTGTTCCTGCACCTGATCTACAAGACCCGGAAGGAACTGCCATGAGCCTTCTTTCCGTAACAGACATGAGCGTGACCCTGCGCCAGCGCGAGGTGTTTAAGGGCCTCTCCTTTGACGTGGAGCCGGGTGAGGTGATTGGCCTGATCGGTGCGAATGGGGCAGGCAAAACCACCCTGATGCGGGCCTGCCTCGGGCTGTTGCCCCACACGGGCCGCAGTACGCTGGCCGAACTTGGCGCAGGCGCGCGGGCCCGCGCGGTGGCCTGGATGCCTCAGGCGCGGGAAATCGCCTGGCCGATCTCTGTCGAACGCCTGGTGGCGCTGGGCCGTTTGCCGCATCTGGCGATGGGGCAGAAGATGCCGCCGCAGGATCAGGCCCATGTGGATGCAGCCATCGCTCGGCTGGATCTCGACGCCTTTCGCGAGCGCGCCGCCTCGCGCCTGTCCGGTGGCGAGCAGGCCCGCGCCCTGATTGCCCGGGCCCTGGCGCAGGACACGCCGCTCCTGATGGCGGACGAGCCGATTGCGGGCCTCGATCCCGCGCATCAGATCGCGACCATGAAGGTCTTTGGCGACCTGGCGGCAGAGGGGCGGTCGGTGATGGTCTCGCTCCACGATCTGGGCCTTGCGGCGCGTCACTGTTCGCGGGTGATGCTCTTGGCAAAAGGCAGGCTTCTGGCGGACGGGGCGCCGCGGGATGTGCTGACCCCGCCGCTGATGGCAGAGGCCTTCGGGATCTCTGTCTGGCACCAGGATACCGATCAGGGACCGGTGTTTCAGGCCATGGAGGTGGTGTCTTGAGCGCGGTCCAGCTGGATGCGCCCTGGCTGAGTTTCGATCTTGGCGCCGAGATGCAGGTGCTGAGCTGGTCGATCAATGCACCGGGATTGACCCGCGCATCGCGGATCCTTTGGCGGGAGGTTCACAACAGCGACCTGCCGCCTGACCTGGATGTGGGGGAATGGGTCGACCGGGAGCTGGCCGCAAAAGGGGCGGCGCAGACCGTGCTCATGCTGACCTCGCGGGATGTGCGCCGTTTCGAACATCGGCGCAGGCAAGTGGGCGCGGTGACGGTAGAGGCCCTGGCCACGGTGGGCCTGGCCAATGCCGAACGGGTCGGCAGCCGGGTGGATTACGCGGGACGGGACTGGGGCACCATCAATATCGGCGTTCGCATTGATCAAGGGCTGACCCAGGCGGGCCTCTTGGAAGCCATGAGCATTGCCGTGCAGGCGCGCACCGCCGCAGTCATGGACGCGCGGGTGCAATTGCCCACGGGGATAGCGACCGGCACCGGAACCGATTGCGTGGCGATCGCCGCGCCCGAGGGCAGCGCCATGTATTCCGGTCTTCATACTGAGCTGGGCGAGGCTATCGGAGGTGCCGTCTATGATGCGGTTCTTGCCGGTGCCCAGGTCTGGATCCGCGAAAACCAGCACAGGCTGCTGGGCAGGGCGTGATCCCCTTGGCTCAGGCCTGGGTCAGCTCCCGGCGCGCCATTTTTCAAGGATGTGGCGGCTGGTCATCAGGTCGAGATGGGCGCCGCCGCCGTTCTTGAACAGGGTGATGGCGGCTGGATCATAGGCGGGGAAGGCGTCCAGCTTGTAGAAATCCGCCAGCACATCGCCGCGCTGGATGATGCCCTCGGCCAGCGGGATCTTGAATTCGCCGATGTGATCCAGCGTGGTGTCGAAACTGTCGCAGTAAAGGCGGGCACGGCACAGCGCCTCGTCATCGGTTTCGCGCATGTCGGGGCGGTAGGCGCCAATGAGGTTCAGGTGCTGGCCGGGCTTGAGCCAGGCGCCCTTGACCACCGGGGTCGAGGACATGGTGGAGGTCACGATGATATCGGCCGACCGGACCGCGCGCTCCAGATCGTGGGCGACTTCGATCTGCGGGTAGGGGACCTTCATGTCCTCTGCCTTGGACTGGGTGCGGTTCCAGACCCGGATCTGGGCGCTGGGGTAGGCGGCGCCAAAGGCCTCGACCAGGGATCCGGCAACCGTCCCGGCGCCTACGATCAGGATGTCGCGACTGTCCGGGTTCGCGAGCCGCATGGCACCAAGCAGGCTGTCGCCCGCCGTCTTCCACTTGGTCACCAGATGGAAATCCACCAGCGCATCCAGGGTGCCGTCCTGGTCGGAGTACAGACAGACCCCGCCGTTGACCATCGGCTTGCCTGCCTCTGGGTTGTCGGGAAAGATCGTTGCGGTTTTCACGGCCAGCCCCAAGCCATCAATCCAGGCCGAACGGCTGAGCAGCGTGTCGGGATCGCGGTAGAGGAAGGTATCGCCGATCTCGGCCTTGGGCAGGTCATGCCCCTTGGCCAGCGCTTCGGTGAAGTCGATCCAGTTTAGCAGGGCCTCGCCTTCGGCAAATCCGATGGATGGAATGGTCATGCGGCCTCCTTGGGGGTCAACAGCCCCTCTGCCACCAGGCGCTTGGCCCAGGTTTCGGGTGTGGTGAAAAGATGGGTGTTCCAGCCGCGCTGGGCGGCGGCCTCGATGTTTTCCGGGCGATCGTCGGTGAACAGCAGCCGATCCGGCGCCACGCCGGTGTCGCGCTCCAGATGATCGTAGATCGCAGGCTCGGGCTTGATGGTGCGCAAATGTCCCGACACGAAGGCACGGTCGAATTCATCGAAGAAGGGATAGGTCTTGCGAGCAACCTCGAAGGTGCCGATGCCGAAATTCGTGAGCGCGAAGACCGGCGTGCCCCGGGCCTGCAGGGCGCGCATCAGGCGCACCGAATGGGGGATCTCCGGAGAGGCCATCTTGATCCAGCTGTCGTGCCAGTGGCGGATCTCCTCGGCCCAGTCCGGGTGGCGCTCGGCCAGGGCATAGACCGAGGCGCGGAAATCATCGCCGCGATCCACGCCCAGGTTCATCTCGTGAAGATCCACCTCAGCGAACAGCTGCTTGCGCCGTTCCGGGCCAAGGCGGGCGTCGAAGAACCCTTCTGGGTTCCATTCGATCAGCACGCGGCCAATGTCGAATACGACGGCGTCGATGGGCATCTTGTCGGTCCCTGTCCTGTCTTCGTTCACCCGGCCGAGCGGGGGCGCGGGCGGGGCACCGGGCGGCTGCGCCGGGTTTCCCGCCAGACTGAAACAAGGCCCGCGCCAATGATCAAGGCCGAACCGGCCCAGACCGGCACATCAGGCCATTCATCGAAGACAAGAACGCCCCAAAGCACCGCCATGGGCATGGCGACATATTCAAAGGGCGCGGCCAGACCCGCCTCGTTCAGCCGATAGGCCTGGCTGACCAGGTAGCCGCCGATGGATCCGGCAAGGCCGACGCCGACGAACAGTCCCCAATCCTGCGGCGCGGGCCAGACCCAGGCGCGCAGGATGTAGTCAACGGCTGCGCTGTCACCACTGGCAAAGCGCCCGTCGCCGGTGGTGAGGCCGACCAGCGCGCTGACCACCAGAAAGCCAAGCGTGGGATAGAAGGACAGGGTGGAAGCTTTCTCGGCGCCGCCTGCCCGCCGGGTCAGCACATGCAGCGTGGCATAGCCGCAGGCGCCCAGAAAGGGCAGGATCGCGGCGGCCTGAAAACTGCCGGGGCCAGGGCGCATGATGATCAGAACACCCAGGAACCCCGCCGCCACCGCGCCCCAGCGCCAGGGGCCGACGCGTTCCTTCAGCACCACCACCGACAGGGCGGTGACGATCAGCGGCGTGGCAAAGGCGATGGCGACCGCCTCGGCAATCGGCATGATGGCAAGGCCGGTGAAAAAGCAGATATTGGCAAAGAGCACCGCGCAGCAGCGCATCAGATGCAGTTTCGGCTGCCGGGTGCGCAGGATGTGAAAGCCGCCCTCCAAGGGGATGATCACAGCGCCCAGCACCACGAGGGCAACGATCGAGCGCACCATGACCACCTGATACAGCGGGTAGTCGCCGGACAGGAACTTGAAGATCACGTCGATGACGGAGAAACAGACGGCAGACCCCGCAGCGGCCATCAGCCCCAGAACACTGACTTTGATTTCCTGGCTCATGGGCACCTCTTCACGCTTGACCGATCAGTGACGCAGTTGCTCCGCTTTCGCAAGGCTCGGAGTGAGACAGAACTGCCCGAAGCGGATTGCGCTCAGGCCTGCTTTGCCGCCCTGATTTCCCGTTCCAGCGCATCCAGAAACCGCGAGCGGTCCGCCTTGGTGAAGCCCTTGCCGCTGCCACCTGCGCCAAGCGGGTTGGCGGCGCGCAGGTCCGCCATCAGGTCGCGCATGGCCAGTTGCTGGCCGATATTGGCTTCGGTGAAGCGCTCGCCGTTGTGGCGCAGCACGCGGGCGCCCGCTTCGATGCATTTCGCGGCCAGCGGGATATCGCCCGTCACCACCACATCGCCGACGCCGCAGCGCTCGGCGATCCACATATCCGCCACATCGGCCCCTTCGGAGACGATCACCGTTTCCACCAGCGGGTTCTGGGAGGGGCGCAGGCCGCCGTTGGAGACCACGAACATCTTGATCCCATGCCGGGTGGCGACCCGCTCGGCCTCGGCCTTTACCGGGCAGGCATCGGCATCGATGTAGAGCGCGCTCACTTCGCCGCCTTTTTCGTGTCAGGTTTTCGCACCTTCTTTGCCGGGTGTTTCACCTTGAACTCTTCCGGAATCGGCATCCGGTTGAAGGCATCGAGACCTGCGATCTTATAGGCTTCGGCCAGGGTCGGGTAGTTGAAGGTGTTTTGCACGAAGTATTCCACCGTGCCTTTGAGGTTCAGCACCGCCTGTGCAATGTGAATGAGCTCGGTGGCGCCTTCGCCGACGATCTGCACGCCCAGCACCCGGCGGGTCTTGAGGGAGAACAGCATCTTCAGCATGCCATGTTCCAGCCCCATGATATGCCCGCGCGAGGTTTCGCGGAAGCGGGCGATGCCCACCTCGTAAGGTACGCCGCGCTCCTGCAGCTCCTCTTCGGACATGCCACAGGTGGAGATTTCCGGAACCGAATAGATGCCATAGGGGAACCAGGGGCTTTCGGGCACGGTTGGGGTTTCCAGCGCGTGACAGGCGGCGACGCGGCCCTGCTGCAGCGATGTCGAGGCGAGCGAAGGGTGCCCGATCACATCGCCGGTGGCATAGACGTGCGGCACGGCGGTTTGATAGGTCTTGCGCTCGACGCTGATGCGGCCGCGGTGATCGGTCTCCAGCCCGACCGCCTTGAGGTTCAGGCTGTCGGTATTGCCCATGCGCCCGGCGGCGAACAGCAGCATTTCCCCGCGCACGTGGCGGCCATTGGCCATGCTGACCTCGATATGGCTGCCTTCGTCTTCGATCTTCTCGATGGCCGAACCCAGCCGCAGATCGACGCCGTTCTCGCGGATCTGGTGGGTGAAATCCTGGATGATGGTCCTGTCGATGAAATCGAGGAAGGTTTCGCGCGGCTCGATCAGGGTGACGCGCACATCCAGCGCCGAGAACATGGTGGCATATTCCACGCCGATGACGCCGGCGCCCACCACGATCAGCGAGCGCGGGATCTCTTCCATTTCCAGGAATTCATCGCCATCCACCACGGTCTTGCCGTTGAAGGGCACGTCATCCGGGCGATAGGTGCGGGTGCCGGTGGCGATCAGGAATTTCTCGGCCGTCACGCGGGTGGTATCGCCCGCCTCGGTTGCGACCTCGACCTCGTTCGGGCCGGTGAAGCGCGCCAGCCCCGCCAGCCACTCCACGTGGTTGCGGTTGAACTGATGCTCCAGCACGTCGACCTCGTGATCCAGCGTCATATGCAGGCGCGCCTTCAGATCCTCGGCATCGATCTGGTCCTTCACCCGGTAGGCGCGGCCATAGAAACTGCGCTCGCGCCAGCCGGTGAGGTTCAGCACGGTTTCCCGCAGGGTTTTCGAGGGCACCGTGCCGGTATGCACCGAAACGCCGCCCAGCCGGTCCTTGCGGTCGATCACCAGCACGCGGCGCTTGAGCTTTCCGGCCTGGATGGCGGCGGTGCGCCCCGAGGGGCCGGATCCGATGATAACGAGGTCGTAATCGTACTGGCTCATGGTGGTTTGGTCCTTTCGGGATCAGTCGCGGTAGAGCGCCTCGGCGTGGAAGGAGACGTGATCTTCCATGAAGGTGGAGATGAAGAAATAGCTGTGATCATAGCCCGGCTGCAGGCGCAGGGTGGCCTGCTGGCGGCGCTCGTTCACGGCCTGTGCCAGCGCTTCGGGGCGCAGAAGGTCGATGAACTGGTCCGCAGTGCCGGTGTCCACCAGAACGGGGCCGTCAAAGCCTTTTTCGCGCATCATCAGCGTGGCGTCATGCTTGGCCCAGGTCGTTTCATCGCTGCCCAGATAGGCGGTCAGCTGCTTGCGGCCCCAGTCGCTGGCGGTCGGGTTGCAGATCGGCGCGAAGGCAGAGACCGAACGGAAGCGCCCCGGCAGGTTCATCGCCAGCGTCAGCGCGCCATGTCCGCCCATGGAGTGACCGCAGATCGCCTGCCGCTCCAGGTCCACGGCAAAGTTTTCGCCCAGAAAGGCGGGGAGTTCCTCGGCGATATAGCCCCACATCTGGTAGTGCGGCGCCCAAGGCGCTTCGGTGGCATTCACGTAAAACCCGGCACCCTTGCCAAGGTCGTAGTTGTCGTCGTCGGCCACATCATCGCCGCGCGGCGAGGTGTCGGGAAAGACGATCGCGATACCCTGTTCGGCGCACCAGGCCTGCGCACCCGCCTTGGTCATGGCGTTTTCATGGGTGCAGGTGAGGCCCGACAGGAACCACAAGAGCGGCACCGGGCCGTCCTTGGCCTCTTCCGGCAGGAACAGGCCAAAGGTCATCTCGCAATTTGTTGCGCTGCTCTTATGCCGGTAGACGCCCTGTACGCCGCCAAAGCATGTGTTCTCGGAAACGGTTTCCATGGTGAGGCTCCCTTTTTTGTGGTTGGCCTATCAGCTACCCGTCGGCGCAAGGCGGGTCCAGTGTTGCGGCGCCCTGTCGCAGCCTTTTTGCGCCAGAAGGCTTGAGAAATGGCAAATAGGGGCGGGATCGGGCTGGTCCCCGGCGCCGCGTTGTGGCGTGTCGGGGGTAGACTTGGCCTGCGAAACGGGGGACAGATTGCGCCACGACATGCAGCGAAGGACAGCCGATGACCACGTTCCAAAGACTGACACCCGAAGCCGCCGAACCAGAGATCGAGCGCCCCGATCCGGCAAAGGTCATTTCCGGTGACCCCGTCTTCACCACCTGGAATGCGGAAGAGGTGGACGGGCTCTACTGCGGGATCTGGCAGTCGACGCCCGGCAAGTGGCGGATTTCCTACGATGAATGGGAATACTGCCGGATCCTTGAAGGGCGTTCGGTGATCACTGCGGAGGATGGCACCGAATATCCGCTGGCGGCAGGGGACAGCTTCATCCTGCGCCCGGGCTTTTCCGGCACCTGGGAGGTGATCGAGACCACCCGCAAGGATTACGTGATCCGGCTCTAGGTTCAGGCCTCATTCATCCTGTGCCTAGGAAACCCAGGCGATCGCCAGCGGCACCGTCAGGATCGACACCGCGGTCGAGATCAGGATCGCGGCCGAGACGCGCTGCGGGGCGATGCCGTAATGCTGCGCCAGCATATAGACGTTGCCTGCCACCGGCAGCGAAGCCGCCGCAATCGCGACCGAGGCCGGGAAACTGGCAACCGGCACCAGCCACAGGACCCCGATGGCGACAAACAGCGGGTGCAGCACCAGCTTGGCAAAGCTGAGCCAGGCGGCCACTTCGATGCGCTCGGCGGATTTGGAGGCGAGCGAGGCGCCGATGGCGAACAGCGCGCCGGGCGTGGCCGCCCCGCCCAGGATCGACAGGAAGTCATTGACCGGCGCCGGGATCGGCTGCGTCGAGGCCGACCAGGCAAGCCCCGCCACGATGGCCACGATCATCGGGTTACGCAGCAGGCCGAGCGTAACCATTTTCAGGGTCTGCAGCCCCAATCCCGAACCACGCCCGGCGTTGATCAGGATGACGATGAGCGAGGAAAAGACCACGAGGTCCACGCTCAGCACCACCATCATCGGCCCGATCGAGGCTTCACCGAACAGGATCGCCATCATCGGCAGGCCCAGGAAACCCACGTTGCCGATGGCCGCGCATTGCGCCTCGACCGCAGCTGTGGGCACATCCAGCCCCCTCAGCGCCGCGACCGCCGTGGCGACAAGGTAAACCGCCACGGTTCCGGCCAGGTAGCCGAGGATCAGGTTCGGATCAAAGACCTCCGCGAAGGAGAGATTGGCCGCAAAGCGGAAGATCATCGCCGAAAGCGGGAAGAAGAACACGAATTTCGTGAGATAGGCGGTTGCCTCATCAGTAAAGAACCGCGTGCGACCGGCCCAGTATCCTAGGCCGATGATTGCAAAGAAGGGCAGGGTTCTGAAGAAAATGTCAGCCATCGCAGGATTGGTAACCTGATTTGACCAAAACGAAAAGCCTGATTGCGCGGGGTTCTAGAAAGCGATGTCCTCCCGCCCGTCGCCGCTGCATGATACATGCAGGGCTCCCGTTGGGCCGGGCCGCGCTGGCGCGCGGCGGGCGCATGGCGCAGCCTTTCAGCTTTCCCTGCAGGCTGTGCCGAGTGGTTTCCAGCAGAATACAGGTTCTGGTTCTTGGAGGGGCCTCAGCAGAGAGGCCCAACGCCAAGCGCTATGCCGCTAAAGATCGCCCAGCATCTGAGACGCCTGAGTTTTAAGATGCTCAACCCGTTTCTGTGCCTGATCCGCATAGCCGCCCAGTTTCAGGATCTCTTCCCGAAGAACGGTCAAACGCTCACCACTTGCGGTGGGGAGTTCTTCTAGAAGGTCGAAAAGCAGGTTGCTGGCGAGCCGCGCTTCCTTCCTGCGGTTTTCCATTTCGCTTTCGGTGCCGACCAGCTGAATGACGGCTCGGAAGGCTTCGTAGTCGCTGCCCTCCAGAGGGATTTGCTCGGCGTCCGACATTGCGAACAGGGAATGCAGCGCGTCTTTGCGGCTGAGATGCTGCACGCTGTCATAAAGCGCCCGTGCCTTGGAGGAAGGGGCTGTCGCCACATCCCGATCCGAGGGGAGCCTGCTTGTTTGCGGGATCTCTGGTGCCGCGAGGTTTCGGGCCGCAGCGGCGGATTGCCCGACATTCTGTTGGGGGGAAATCATCTTGGCCTGGTCCTTTCTGGTTACAGGCGCAGTGTCGCACTGAGAGGTGTGTATTGCGTAAATACCCTCGCCTCGGCTGTCCTATCGCGCGCTAACGCTTTGTCCCCGCCGCGCGTCAGCGCGGCGCCAGGCCCAACGGGAGGGGGTGGTTCCTTGAACCGCCGCCGACGGGCGGGAGCGCTCCTAGTCACGGAACCCCGTCAAAGACGCAGAGATCAACCGCTGCCGATCAGGGCGCCGGCCCCCAGCACCAGCGCGCCGCCTAGGACCACCTGCAGCGTGGCGCGCCAGAACGGCGTCTCCATGTATTTGTTCTGGATCCAGGCAATCGCCCAGAGCTCCACAAAGACGATGAGGAAGGCCAGCGTCGTCGCCGTCCAGAACTCAGGGATCAGATAGGGCAGCGCATGGCCCAGCCCGCCAAGGGTGGTCATCACCCCCGAGGCCACGCCCCGTTTCATCGGCGAGCCGCGCCCGGACAGTTCCCCGTCGTCCGAGGCGGCCTCGGTGAAGCCCATCGAGATCCCGGCGCCGACAGAGGCGGCGACGCCCACCAGGAAGGTGGTCCAGGTGTCCTGGGTGGCAAAAGCGGTGGCAAAGATCGGCGCCAGGGTTGACACGGACCCGTCCATCAGCCCTGCCAGCCCCGGCTGCACCCAGGTCAGCACGAACTGGCGATGGGCGGTGCGGTCTTCCTCGGATCGGGCATCGCCGGTGAGATGCGCCTCTTCCAACTCGGCGGCGGTGTCGCGGTGGCCGGCCTCTGCGGCGGCGAGATCGCCCAGCAGCTTGCGGGTCTCGGCGTCCTTGGTGCGGGCGGCGGCAGCCAGGTAGAACCGTTCGGCATCCGCCTCCATCGCCTTGGCCTCTTCGCGGATACGCTCCAGGCTCAGGTTTTCCATCAGCCAGATCGGGCGGCGCGCATAATAGCCCGCCACATGTTCGCGCCGGATCAGTGGAATGGCGGGGCCAAAGCGTTTCTCATGCAGAGCGATCAGCCGGGCGCGATGGGTGTCTTCCTCGGCGGCCATACCGTCGAACATCGCGGCT
This sequence comes from Phaeobacter sp. PT47_59, assembly GCF_028890025.1. Classification (NCBI taxonomy): domain Bacteria; kingdom Pseudomonadati; phylum Pseudomonadota; class Alphaproteobacteria; order Rhodobacterales; family Roseobacteraceae; genus Phaeobacter; species Phaeobacter sp. PT47_59. The sequence goes on along the minus strand of NZ_JARCJL010000015.1, from coordinate 40,075 downwards.
GTCGCCGGGAAATCATCCTGCAGCCGAGCCGCATAGCCGCGATAGATGCGCGCATCGTCCTCTTCCGAGGAAATCGCCAGGGCCAGGATTTCCTGGCCTGTGAGATCGGAAAACCGTTTCCGCTGAGTGAGAAAGCGCATGTGGATTCCTACATATTTAGAATAGTTCTAAACTATACTCTTCGGGCAAAAGTGCAAGGCCATTGTCCATGGCAGCGACGGCAAGGGCCATAGCAGTTGTTGAATGCAGCGGCGGTAGGCTAGGGTGGCACGGTCATCCAGATAGCCAGCGCCATGAGGACGGATCATGAACCAGCAAGCCACTATCCTCAGGACCGGACGGAAGTTCGATCAGGTTCTGACGGGCGCACGCGAGGTGTTCATGGCGGATGGCTTCGAAGGCGCGAGCGTCGATGATATCGCCCGTGCGGCCGAGGTCTCCAAGGCGACGCTTTACAGCTATTTTCCGGACAAGCGGCTGTTGTTCCTGGAGGTGATCCGGAACGAATGCGCGCGACAAGCGGATGCGCCGATGGATCTGTCCGGGGCCTGCTGCACGCCGCGTGATGTGTTGACGGCAGCCGGTGGTCATATCCTGTCGGTCAGCCTGTCGGAATTTGGCCGCCGCATGTTCCGCATCTGCGTGGCAGAGGCGGACCGTTTCCCGGATCTCGGCCGCCAGTTCTATGAAAGTGGGCCCATGGTGGTGCGCGCTCGGCTGCGTGAGTATCTGCGGGACGCGGTCGGGCGGGGAGAGCTGCAAATCGAGGATTTCGATCTCGCGGCGGACCAGTTTGCTGAACTCTGCCGAGCGGATCTGGTGCCGCGCCTGGTGTTCAATATCGACACTGATTTTTCCCAAGAAGAGCGCGCGCGGGTGATCGCGGGGGCCGTGGAGATGTTCCTGGCCCGCTACGGTGTCTGATCCGGCGCGGCGGCAACGCGGGGCGCGAAGACGGGGTGCCCCAGCCTGCGCTCAATGGGTGATGAAGTCGTTGGGCGTGTCGCGATAGGTCTCGTGACAGCTGAGACAGGCCTGCATCATGTTGGGCACCGTGCGCAACAGGCCGTTCATCGTATGAGCGCTCAGCCCCTTGGCGGCATCTTTGGCCCGGGCGGCGCGGGTTTCGAAATCCCGCCACTGTTGCCAGATCAGTGGCCGCGCGTGTGAATTGGGGTCCATGCGCGGTTTCTTGAACCGCTTGCGGATGTCTCCGGTGCTTTTGATCAGGGTGCGCCGGGCCGCCTTGGCCTTGGACGCGTCAAACACGATGCGCCCGGCCATCATGTCGGCCAGGGTTGTGAGGGCCGCCTTTTGGGTCGCCATCAGTTCCACCCGCCGTTTGACATGCTTGTCTGCGATCGGAGCGGCGGCATCCAGCTGTGCGCCCACAAGGGCCAGGATCAGCACCAGAAGCGCGGGCAGAAGGCGCAGATGGCGCAAGGAGATCAGGGATGTCATGCGTGTGCTCCCGTCATGGACAGAGGTATGGCCAGAGATATGGACCGAGCCAGTGGCAGGGTCTGTGCGGGCAATAGGATTGACCGAATCGAAGAGTTGGAACAAATATAGAACATCGGTAGTGCTGGCTGCTGGTTTCCAAAAATTTTCAGGCCTTCGAATCGGATCGCGCCATGTCCCATCGCCGCATATTGTCGCTATGGTTTCCACGTCTGGGCGCGGAGCGGGTGATACGCGCGGGGCAGGGCAGCCTGTCCGAACCTCTGGCCATTGTGGAGGAAGTTTCCAACACGCAGGTTATTTCTGCGTTAAATACGGCGGCCGAGGATGCGGGACTTTTTGTCGGCCAGCCGCTGCGCGATGCGCATGTCCTTTGTGCCAATCTGGTGACCCGTGGTCGTAGCCCCCCGGCCGAGACCGCCTTTCTGGCCGCGCTTGGGCGCTGGGCCGGGCAGTTCAGCCCCTGGGTCGCGCCCGAGCCGCCGGACAGCGTCACCCTGGACATGACCGGTTCGGCGCATCTGTTTGGCGGAGAAGAGATGCTTTTGCAGCGGATCGAGGAGGAGTGCGCGCGGATGGGGCTCACCGTGCGGATGGGGCTGGCCGATACATTGGGCGCGGCCTGGGCGCTGGCGCGTTACGCGGGGGAGCAGGCGCAGCTACCGCCCGCGCGCTCTGGCGACGCCATCGATCAGGAGGCCCGCGCCACCCGCGCCCGCGCGGCCCGAGTTCAGCAGAAGGGCCGCGCGGGGCGCAGGCACTGGACGCGGGGCGGGGCGGCGCCGCAGCCCATGGGCGCAGAGCGGGTTGCGGCGCGGATCGCAGCTGTGGGGCAGACCCGTGCGCTCCTGGCGCCTCTGCCGGTGGCCGCGCTGCGGCTGGAGCCGGGAACCGTGGCGCAACTGGGCCGTCTTGGCCTGCGGCAGATCGGCGATCTCCTGGAGCAGCCCCGCGCCAGCCTGGCGCGACGCTTCGGGCGCGGGCTGATACTGCGTCTGGATCAGGCCATGGGCAGCACGCCCGAGCCGGTCTCTCCCGCCGGGGAGGACGACCGTTTCGCAGTGCGCCTGACCCTGCCGGAGCCGATCGGATTGCTGGAGGATCTCATGGCTGGGATCGACCGGATGCTGCCCCGGCTTTGCGCCCGGCTGGAAGAGCGCGGCAAGGGCGCGCGGCTTTTGCGGCTGGAGACGCACCGGGTGGATCAGGCGGCGCAGAGCGTCAGTGTGGGTCTGGCCCGGGCCAGTCGCGACCCGGACCGCATGCGCCCGCTACTGGAAATGAAGCTGGAAGGGATCGATGCCGGTTTCGGGATCGAGATGCTGCGCCTTGAGGTGCTTCGGGCGGAACCGATCCATGCCCGCACCCAGGCCGGGCATCTGGAGGCCAGCACTGCGGCCCGCGCCCGGCAGGCGGGGGGGCAGAATGTGGTCCTGGAGGATCTGATCGGGCGGATCGGTGCCCGCATCGGCCTTGAGGCGATCACCCGGCGCCACCCGGTCGACACCCATATCCCGGAAAAGACGGCCAAGGTGCTGGCGGCGGCCTGGTCGGATGCGGCGCGGGATTGGCCGCCCGCGCCGCATCCGCGCCCCTTGCTGATGTGGCGGCCCGAACTGGTGACGGCGCCGGATGTCCCCAGCGTGCCGGAACGGTTCCGCTGGCGGGGCCGCGACTGGCAGCTGGCCGAGGCCGAAGGCCCCGAACGCATTGCCCCGGAATGGTGGCTGGAGGATCCCAATTGGCGCAGCGGGGTGCGCGATTACTGGGTGGTGGTCACCGACTGCGGTGCGCGGCTGTGGCTGTTCTTTGCCCATGGCGCGGCGCTGTCGCGGGGCTGGTTCTGCCATGGCAGCTTTGCGTGACGCCCATGCCGGAGGTAGACGCAACCCTTCGCTCCGTGGCGAAGTCTTTCCCCTATGGCGCGCCGCTGACAGGGCCTAGGATCGGCATATGACTATATCTCATCCCCACGGACCGCCCTGCACCCCGCGCTTTGACATTCTGGGCCAGGCTATCGGCGATGCCAGCCGCACCCGCATGCTGTGCGAATTGATGGAGGGGCGTGCCTATACCAACAAGGAACTTGCCTCGGCTGCCGGGATCACACCGCAGACCGCCACCGCGCATCTGCGCCTGTTGTGCGATGCCGGGATGGTTGTGCCCGAAAAGCGCGGGCGCTGCGTCTATCACCGATTGGCGGGCTCGGAGGTGGCGCAGGCGCTGGAACAACTGGCGGCGATTGCGCCCATGGACAGCCTCTACCTGGCGCAGCGTCGCAAGGCGGGCGGGCTGGCCGAGGTGCGCAGCTGCTATGATCACCTGGCGGGCCCCCTGGCTGTGGCGATGACGGATGCCTTTGTGCAAAAGGGCATGCTGGTCGAGCGTGACGGCGGCTTTCACGCGACCCCGTCCGATCAGTGGCAAAAGTTGGGCGTTCGCCTGCCCGACCTCGGCACACCGAGCCGACAGCCCTTTGCGCGCCCCTGCCTGGATTGGACCGAACGGCGCCTGCATGTGGCGGGCCCGATGGGGCGGCAGCTGCTGACCCACGCGTTGGAGCGCGGCTGGATGCAGCGCCGCCAGCACAAACGCGGCCTGACCCTGACTGCACCGGGGCGCAGGGCACTGGAGCAGATCCTGGGGCTGGAGATCTCGCGCATCACACAGGAGACAGATCATGCCTGAAACAGCTTCCCCTCGATATACCACCCAAGCCGGTACCCGGCTGCTGATCCAGGTGCCCCAGACCGAGGCCGACAGGGTGCTGGCGGCGATCCTGTCCGTCACGTCTCTGCCCTGGGGCGATTACGACCAGGTGGCCTTTTGGACAGCCCCCGGTGTGCAGCAGTTTCGCTCCTGCCCCGGCGGGGTCAATCGGGCCAGCGAGAGGGCGGTGGAGGTTCCTTGTGTCGAATTGCAGGTCTTTATCGGTGCCAGCGCCGAGGACCTTGATCCCGTTTTGCGCGCGATCTACGACAGCCACCCCTATGAGGAACCGGTGATTCAGATGATCCCGGCAGTTCGCAGCCTGCATATCCGGGGGCTGGATGAGGGCAATCCAAACCGCTTCTGGAACAGGCCCGCCGCAGATTGGGTGCCCGCCATCCATCGGGACACTGCGGGCGCGGGAAGCGAAACCGCTTGATTCGCGCGCGGTTTGGCGCGAACCTTGATCCATGACATTCCAGAACTCCGCGTCTTTCCCCGGCTCCGGCATTCCCGAACAGGTCTCCTTCCATCGCACGGAGCTGTCGGTGATCCTGTCCCTATACGGTCGCATGGTGGCGGCGGGGGAATGGCGGGACTACGGGATCTCCTCGCTGCGGGATATGGCGGTTTTCTCGGTCTTTCGCCGCACCGCCGAACATCCGCTCTACCGGATCGAAAAACACCCCAAGCTGCGCAACCGGCAGGGGCAGTATTCGGTTGTCGGCATGGACGGGCAGATCCTCAAGCGCGGGCACGATCTGAAGACCGTGCTGCGGGTGCTGGAGCGCAAGCTGATCCGCGCGGTGGAGTGAGCGCCCGCGCCTAGCCCAGCCTTTTGTGTGCGGTGACCGGGCCATCGCCTTGTTCGAGAATACGGAGAATGGCGGCTTCCAACGGCTCGATTGCCACGGCCATGTCATGGGCATTGGCATGGATGATGTGGTCTGGATCACGGACCAGCGCCACATGGCCCTTCCAGAACAGAAGATCGCCGCGCTCATAGCCGCTGGCTGCGGGCAGGGCGGTGCCGAGCTCCCGTTCCTGCGGGCCGCTGTCGCCGGGGCAGGGAATGCCGCAGGCCAGAAGTGCGGCCTGTACCAGTCCCGAACAATCGATGCCAAAGCGGCTGTTGCCCCCCCACAGGTAGGGCGTGCCCAGGAATTTCTCGGCAACGGTCACCGGATCGTTCAAGCCTGTGCCGATGGGGGAGAGATGCACCTTCGGGATATGGCCCAACTCGGTTTCGGCAAAGCGACCCGTTTGCGCGCTGACCTGCAGCCGACTGCCAAAGCTGAGCGCGCAAAGGTCGCGCGATTTGAAATCGGCGGCCTCATAGGCGTGGGTGGCAGGCGCGCTGACCCAATGGGTGGCCTCCAGCGGTGCGGCCAGCGCTTGCGTCGCAACATGGCCGGTGTAGCCGTCCTTGCTGGCGCGGATCTCTGCCCAGTCCGAATCGCGGCTCAGAACCGCGACGCTCTCTCCGTAAAGAAGCTGTCGCTCCCGCGTGCCGCCCGGCGCGCGCAGCAAGTCCACGACGGGATGAGCGATCCGTGCGGCCCCGCTCATAGGTCCAGCAGCCCTGGCAGGGCGGCAAAGATCGCACGCGCGCCCTGGCCGACGCCGCCCTTGGGCCGGGCAGGGGCGGCATTGGGCGTCCAGCCGTAGATGTCGAAATGCATGTAGCGGGTCTCGCCCGCGAACCGGCGCAGGAACAGCGCGGCGGTGATCGAGCCCGCAAAGCCGCCCGAGGGCGCATTGTCGAGATCAGCGATACCGGGTTCGATCATCTCCTCGTAGGGGGCGTGGAAGGGCATGCGCCAGACTGGATCCGCCATCCGGGCCGCGCCGCCCGCGATTGCGGCGGCATCCGCATCGGAGCCAGCATAGAAGGGCGCCAGATCCGGCCCCACCGCCACCCGCGCCGCCCCGGTGAGGGTCGCCATGGAGATCAGGAGGTCCGGGTCGTCCTCGCTCGCCAACGTCAGCGCATCGGCCAGCACCAGGCGTCCCTCGGCATCAGTATTGTTGATCTCCACCGTCAGCCCCTTGCGCGAGGTCAGGATATCGCCGGGACGGAAGGCATTGCCGGAGACCGCATTTTCCACCGCCGGGATCAACACGCGCAGCTGCACCGGCAGACCTGCGGCCATGATCATCCGCGCCAGACCCAGCACCGTGGCCGAGCCGCCCATGTCCTTTTTCATCAGCCCCATGCTGGCGCCGGGTTTGAGGTTCAGCCCGCCGGTATCAAAGCAGACACCCTTGCCCACCAGGGTCAGCTTCGGCCCGGTGTCGCCCCAGCGCATGTCGATCAGCCGCGGGCGTGCCGCGGCGGCGCGTCCCACCGCGTGGATCATCGGAAAGTTCCCGGACAGAAGCGCCTCGTCCAGCGTCACCTCGGTGCGAGCGCCGAAGTCTTGCGCCAGCCCCTCGGCGGCAGCCTGCAGCTGATCCGGGCCCATGTCGGCGGCGGGCGTGTTGATCAGATCGCGGGTCAGGCATTCGGCCGCGACCAGCGATTCGATGGCCGTCGCATCAATGCCTTCGGGGGCGATCAAGGCCGCGCCGGAGCCTTTGACCTCCTTGTAGCGGTCAAAGCGATAGTCGCTCATCAGCCAGCCGAAACACTCCTGTGCCAGCTGATCTTGGGGAATGGTGTTTTCGCCGGTCTGCCCTGCCAGCCGGTAGGTGCCTTCGGGCAGTTTCTCGGCGGCGGCAGCCAGCACAAAGCGCCGACGCGCGCGTTGCAGAGCCGTGCCGTATCCTGCCAGCGCCATGGCCGGTGCCGCCGTGTCTTCGCCGGGCACGATCAAGACCTGACCGATGGCGCCCCTGAACCCATTTGCCTGCGCCCATTGCGCCACCCTGGCAGGCTGGCTTTGCAGCCAGTCGGCGCAGCTGTCCTGATCGACAATGTGAAGGGAAAGCGCAAGATCACAGGGCGCAGCAAAAACGGGGGGCATCGGGATACTCCGGCAAATGGGGCGTCTTCAGCCACCAGAGTATCCACCCCCACGTTGCCTGCAAGCCCTGTGTGAAGCAGAAAAAAGTCAGATCGCGGATGCGGGATCCTCAGCAGGATCCTGCGTGTGGTCCAGGCCCGGATCAGATGGACAGATCCTGCTGCTCCCAGACGGCAGTCAGAGAACGTTCGCCAACCCGCAACAGGCGGAACACGGTCGCTGCCACGGCGGGAGCGTCCTCGCTGTCCACCGCGCCGGTCACATCCTGTGCGATGGAGGCCATCGCGGTCATGCCGATCTGATCGGAGATCGCGATCAGTGAGCGCGCGTTCTTGCGCAGGTTTTCCATATCGTTCTGGCGCCACAATCGCTCACAATGCGACAGGCGGACCGCCAGTTCCTCAATTGCACGGCAGACGACATCTTCGGCTCCGGTCTCGCCCAGCTGCGAATACAGCTCGGACAATTTCCCCGGGTCGAGATGCACGTTTTCCTTATGCATGACAGTGATTATATTCGTCACCACATTCACCCCAAAATTCTTCATGCCCCCACGGCACGCTGCCCAATTTGCACCGCACTGGTTGTCAAAAGGTTTCCACGCCTGTGGTCAAATCACTCGAATTTACTGACAATGCAGGGTATCAGCTTTGCCAAGAACAAATCAGGGATCGCATGAATGGAATACGCCAAGCCGCTGCCAGGGTATCTGGTGAAACGTTACCACGGATGGAAAGCAACGTCTTATCAGGAAAACCAGGGCTGGTACCGACGTCTGGCCAGTGAAGGGCAGCGCCCGCGCGCCATGGTGATTTCCTGCTGTGACAGCCGCGTGCATGTCACCTCGATCTTCGGTGCGGACCAGGGCGAATTCTTCATTCACCGCAATATCGCCAATCTGGTGCCGCCCTATGCGCCGGATGGCGATCACCACGGCACCAGTGCCACCATTGAATATGCGGTGACTGTCCTGAAGGTGTCGCATCTGATCGTTCTGGGCCATTCGCAATGCGGCGGAGTGCAGGGCTGCATCGACATGTGCAAGGGCGAGGCCCCCGCATTGGAGGAAAAAAGCAGCTTTGTCGGGCGGTGGATGGATATTCTGAAGCCCAAGTTCACATCGGTGGCGGATATCGAGGATCCGGACGCCCAGGCGCGCCAGTTCGAACGCCATGCGGTGGTGGCTTCGCTCGAAAACCTGATGACCTTCCCCTTCATCGAGAGCGCCGTGAAGGAAGGCGCGCTCAGCCTGCATGGGTTGTGGACGGATATCGGCGAAGGCGGATTGGAATGTTTCGACGCCAAGACCGGGGCGTTCCAGCAGGTCTGAGCCTGGAGCGCTAGACTACAGCTTCTATCAACGCGAATCGCTCGCGGTAATAGAAGCTGTTGTGCCGGTCTATCAAATATGCATATGCATGAGTGGAGGGGCGTGCCACCCGCCGAGGGTGGCGCGATATCTGGGGGACGATCATGCAGTTGGGATTGATCCTGCTGTGCTTGGCCTATGTGCTCAGCCAGTTTTTTCGCGCGTTTCTGGCGGTTCTTTCCGGCGTTCTGGCGACGGATGTCGGGGCCGGGCCGGACGATCTCGCGCTGGCGTCGGGGATGTGGTTCCTGGCCTTTGCCGCCATGCAATTGCCGGTGGGCTGGGCGCTGGATCACATCGGGCCTCGGCGCAGTGCTGCGCTGTTGCTGCTGGCGGGCGGTGGCGGCGGTGCGCTGGTCTTTGCCCTGGCAAGCAGCCCTGTTCACATTACGATTGCGATGCTTCTGATCGGGGTGGGCTGTTCGCCTGTTCTGATGGCCTCTTACTATATCTTCGCGCGGCAATACCCGCCGACACGTTTTGCTACCCTAGCGGCGCTGATGCTTGGGGTGGGATCGCTGGGCAACCTGGTTGCCTCCTATCCCACGGCGCTAGCGGTGGAACTGGTCGGCTGGCGGATGACCCTGGTGGGGCTTGCCGCGATATCGGCAGCGGTGGCGGTTGGGATCTGGCTGACGGTCAGGGATCCGGCGCCGGTTGTCGGCGAGCAGAAGGGATCGGTACTCGACCTTCTGAGGATGCCGCTGCTGTGGGCGATCTTTCCGATCATGCTGGTGAGCTATGCGCCGGTTGCGGCCATCCGCGGCCTGTGGATCGGACCCTATTTCAGCGATGTGCATGGTTTGGACACGGGCCAGATTGGCCTTGTGACCCTGGCCATGGGGGCGGCGATGATTCTCGGCACCTTTGCCTACGGGCCGCTGGACCGGATCCTTGGCACCCGCAAATGGCTGATCTGGGGCGGCAGCATGGCAGTGGTTGTGGCGCTGATCGCTCTGATCCTGCTTCCGGGCGCGCCGGTTTGGGTGCCAATCACCCTGATGGCGGTGATCGGCTTCTTCGGAGCCTCTTTCCCGGTGCTGATTGCACATGGGCGCGCCTTTGTGCCGCCGCATCTGGTGGGGCGCGGGGTAACGCTGTTGAATTTCTTCGGTATTGGCGGCGTTGGCCTGATGCAGTTTGCCAGCGGCCGCATCCACGCGGCACTGACCCAAGGCACGGCGGCGCCGGATCCCACGGCCCCCTATCTGGCCCTGTTCGGCTTCTTCGCTGCCGCGCTGCTTCTGGGCTGCGTGATCTATCTGTTCAGCCGCGACAGCATGGATTGAGTGGCGCGGGGCGCATCGGCGCCCTTTGACGACAGGAACCCTTTAAATCCTGCGCTATTGCCTATAAGACACCGCAGCCGGCCACGAGGCCGGGCCAACTGGAGAAACGATTATGGGTTATCGCGTCGTCGTCGCAGGCGCCACGGGCAATGTGGGCCGCGAAATGCTGAACATCCTGGCTGAACGCCAGTTCCCTGCGGATGAGGTTGCCGTTCTGGCCAGCCGTAAATCCCTGGGCACCGAGGTCACATTCGGCGACAAGACCCTCACCACCCAGGACCTGGACACCTTCGATTTCACCGGCTGGGACATGGCGTTGTTCGCCATCGGCTCGGACGCGACCAAGAAATATGCGCCCAAGGCGGCCGCAGCGGGTTGCGTGGTGATCGATAACTCCTCGCTTTATCGCTACGATCCGGAGATCCCGCTGATCGTGCCGGAGGTGAACCCCGAGGCGGTGCATGGCTATGCCAAGAAGAACATCATCGCCAACCCGAACTGTTCGACCGCGCAGATGGTCGTCGCGCTGAAGCCGCTGCATGATCGCGCCAAGATCAAGCGCGTCGTGGTCTCGACCTATCAGTCGGTGTCGGGCTCCGGTAAGGAGGCCATCGACGAGCTGTGGGATCAGACCAAGGCAGTCTACAACCCCACCCAGGATGTGCCGCCGAAGGTCTACACCAAGCAGATCGCCTTCAACGTCATTCCCCATATCGACGTCTTCATGGAAGACGGTTCGACCAAGGAAGAGTGGAAGATGGTCGCCGAGACCAAGAAGATCGTCGATCCCGCCATCAAGGTCACCGCGACCTGCGTGCGGGTGCCGGTCTTCGTCGGCCACTCGGAATCGCTCAACATCGAGTTCGAAGACCACCTGGACGAAGACGAGGCCCGCGACATCCTGCGCGAGGCGCCGGGCATCATGGTGATCGACAAGCGCGAAGACGGTGGCTACGTGACGCCTGTGGAATGCGTCGGCGATTATGCCACCTTCATCAGCCGGATCCGTCAGGACAGCACCATCGACAACGGTCTGAACCTGTGGTGCGTCAGCGACAACCTGCGCAAGGGCGCCGCGCTGAACGCCGTTCAGATCGCCGAACTCCTGGGCCGTGAGGTCTTGAAGAAAGGGTAAGTTGCCGCGCAACTTGCACCAAATGCCAATAAAACTGGGGCCATTTCGCAAGAAGTGGCCCCATTTGCGTCTCCTGAGGCCCCATTCTGGTCACAAACAAGCTCATGCTGAGACGGGTCAGAGATATCGAGGAACGCTGCCATGTACTCTCAGGATTTTGAACGCGAAACAATGACAACCGGCGATGCGGCCATGGCCCAGACCGCCTGGTCCAGCGCCTGCGACCAAAGCAGGCTGGACACGGAAATGGTGATCCAGCTGCGCATCTCCCTGACCCCGATCTTTGAAACGGCCACCTGCTGGTCCGATCTGCGCAGCGCCTTGCAGGCCAAGGGATTCTACATGAAACGCGCCAAGGGCCATATGCATCTTTACGACGGCCACAGCCATGTGAAGATCTGCACCTGCAGTTCCCTGGGTTACCCCTCGGAAGAGCTGGAACAACGATTCAAGAAGTCGGCGCCCACCCGCAAGGTGCGCAAGCTGCCGGTACGCAACTGATTTCACCCGGATCTAGCACGGATCGATGCCGGGCACCTCGCACGACGGGGTGCCCGGTTTGCTTTTTGCAGACCGGCGGCAACCGAGGGGGGCAAGTATCCTTTTGGTCAGATCAAAGCGGAAAAGATCTGCTGTTCAGTCCCTTCGGGCAGATAGGCAGCAACGATTTGGAACGGTAACTTAGTCCTACTCCAGAGGGATCGTGTGATCCCCACCTGTCCAAGAAGCCGCTGCCCTCCGGGTCAGCTTCCGCAAGATCCGTATGTTGCTGTCCCCCCCCCTGGCAATCGCGGATCGCCCATCCCTACTCTGGATCGGGCGGCAGCGGCTTCGCAGGCAGACGGACTTGGAATTTGCAAGTTTGAAACAGGGTGCCGCTCTCTCTCGGCACCCTGTTGTCGTTTCAGGATGGCGGTGGGCGCATGATTGATCCGTGCCGGGTGTTTTGCCGGGCGCGGGATCCATGCCGCTGGGGAAGGTGCTCCCGCCCGAAGGTGCCGGATCAAAGATCCATCCCCTTCGGTTGGGCGTGGCGCCGCTGACGCGGCGCAGGGGACGCTGAGAGGCGCCTTGAGGGGCATGTCTGCCTCCTCAAGACGCCAGATCAATTGTGAGTCTTCTTTCGTGTAAAGGGCAAGCCGCACCAAAGGTGCGGCGGCTGCGCCGCCCTTGACACGAGGTTGCTATTGAAGAGGCAGCGCCGCGTCAGCGGCGCCGGGCCCAAGGCCGTTGCGGGTGTGGTGGCGCAGCCACCGCATTAGGCGGGCGCGGGAGGGTCTCCCCTCCCTTGCAGGCGCTCCTATCCGCTGTTGCGCAGGCGACCCACGATGCCGGTCGGGAAGAAATAGACGCTGAGGATGAACAGGACGCCAAGCCACAGCAGCCAGCGATCCGCATTGAGCAGCTCTGGCAGCAACGGCAGGGCGCTGGTCAGCTCGGCTGCGGCGCCCATCAGGTTCTGCAGGTAGTTCTGCGCCAGCACGAACAGCGTCGCGCCGATCACCGCGCCATACATGGTCCCCATGCCGCCGATCACCACCATCAAGAGGATGTCGATCATGATCTCCATCGACAGCGATGTATCGGGGCCGACATAGCGCAGCCAGACCGCATAAAGCGACCCGGCCAGGGCGGCGATAGCCGCCGACAGGCAGGTGGCGGCAACGCGGTAGTAGACCACCCGGTAGCCGATCGCCTCGGCCCGGAAATCGTTTTCGCGGATCGCTTGCAAAACCCGGCCAAAGGGAGAGTTCACCACCCGCAGCAGGCCAAGGAACAGCACCAGCGCCCCGAGGAAGACAAAGTAATAGGCCAGGAGTTTGCCGTTCAGCTTCACGCCGAAAAGCGTGCCGTCAAAGGCCTCCTTGCCGAACTTGAAGGCCGGACCCAACTCGCGCGGGGTCTTGAACGTCAGACCGTCCTCGCCGCCGGTCAGGCCCGACAGCTGGCTGACCAGGACCGCCACGGCAGAGGCGACGGCAAGCGTGATCATGGCAAAGAAGATTGCCCGCACCCTGAGAGAGAAGAGACCGATCACCAGCGCCAGGGCAGCAGCCAGCAGGGCGCCCGCCACGGCGCCAAACGCGATGGCATCGAACCCGCGCCCCATGTGGGTCGAGGCCAGCGCCACACCATAGGCGCCGATGCCGAAGAACATCGTATGGGCAAAGCTGACGATGCCGCCATAGCCCAAGAGCAGGTCATAGCTCGCCACCAGCACGATGAAGACGCAGATCCGCGCCGCCGTATCCACCGTGCGTACGCCGGGAAACAGGAAGGGGGCGAGCGCAAGGCAGATCAGGATCCCGCCAAGGATCAGCGCCAGTGGAAGGGAACGGGGCGTATCGCCCGAAAGAAGGGAGCGTATCATTTTGCTTTTACCACCGGAATCATGCCCATGGGGCGCCACATCAGGATCGTGACCATCAGGGCGATGTTGGAAATCAGCGCGGCCTTGGGCTCGATGAAGGCGATGTAATTCTGCAAGAGCCCCACCAGAAGCGCGCCGATGAAGCAGCCTTCGACCGAGCCGAGCCCGCCGATGATCACCACGATGAAGATCAGGATCATCGCGTGATTGCCCATATGGGCGGTGATTACCTCCTGGTAGAGACCCCACATCACCCCGCCGAGGCCCGCAAGGGCGGAGCCTGCGATGAAGACGCCGACGAAGACCAGCCGCAGCCGATAGCCAAGCGCCTGCACCATCTCGCCGTTCTCGACCCCGGCCCGCACGATCAGGCCGATCTTGGTGCGCCGCAGCACCCAGCGCATCGCCAGGAAGACCACAAGGCCGACGCCCACCGCCACTAGGCGGTACTTCTCGATGGCGGCACCGGCAAAGGTGATCGCGCCCTTCAGGGCCTCGGGGCGCAGGATGTAGATCTCCTCTGGCCCCCACAGGACGATGATCAGCTGTTCCACGACGATCAGCCCGCCCATGGTGACAAGGATCTGTTTCAGGTGATGGCCATAGACAGGTTCAACGATCACCTTTTCAAAGGCCCAGCCCATCAGACCGGTGGCCAGCATGGCGCCGATCACGGCGAGCAAGATGGCGCCGAGGTTCAGCATCAAGGAGGGCGCTTCGGTCATATGGCCCAGCAGCATCAGCACCGAGATGCCGATAAAGGCCCCGACCGAGACAAAGGCACCATGGCCGAAATTGATCACATCCATCAGGCCAAAGACCAGCGTCAGGCCCGAGGCCATGATGAAGATCATCATCCCCATGGCAAGGCCGGATACCGTCAGCGTCAGCCAGCTGGAGGGGTTCTGGATGGCGATGAACCCGGCAATGGCGATGAGCGGGACCAGCAGGATCGGCATATGCGGCGCGATACGGTCGCGAAAGGTGACCTCTGCCATCTTGGGGGCGTGTTCAGGTGCGGCAGTCATCTTGGGCCTCACGAAGTGCGGTTGCGGGCAGGGCAGAAGGAATGCCCTCAGCAATTGGGAATGTCGTCATCAATGCGCCTCCAGACTGAGGCCCATCAGGCGTTCCTGCAGGGCGGCATCGGTCGCCAGCTCCTGCATCTGGCCGGACCAGATCATCCGTCCGTCGTCCATCACATTGGCGCTGTCTCCCAGCGCCTTGGCGACGGCAAAGTTCTGTTCCACCAGCAGCACCGAGGCGCCCTGATCCTTCAGGTCCTTCAGCGCGCGGGCCATGGTGGAGATGATCGCGGGCGCCAGCCCCTTGGTCGGTTCGTCGATGAGGTAGAGCTTGCGTTCCTCGACCATGGCGCGGGCAATCGACAGCATCTGTTTCTGTCCGCCCGACAGGGTGCCTGCATCCGATTTCCAGAAGGTCTTCAAGGGCGGGAAGGCGGCGAAGATCCAGTCGAGCCGGGCCGAGTTGATGGGGCCCGACGCGGCGGCCAGGACCATGTTTTCCTCGACCGTGAGATCGGCAAAGATGCCCATATCCTCGGGCACAAATCCCAGCCCCATGCGTGCAATCGCCGGGGTGGGCATCTTCGTGATGTCCTCGCCATCAAACAGGATTTTGCCCTGATGGGCGCGCCAGTGGCCGATCACCGTGCGCAGGGTCGTGGTCTTGCCCACGCCATTGCGCCCCAGAAGCATGGTCACGGCACCGCGGGGCACCTCAAGGTCGACCCCTTGCAGGATGTGGTACTGGGCGATGTTGGTGTAGACACCTTCGAGTTTCAGGATCGCATCAGACATCTGCCAGCACTCCTTCCAGGCCGCGGCCCATATAGGCCTCTTGCACAACGTCCGAGGCCATCACTTCGGCAGGCGGACCATCGGCGGCCAGCGCGCCGTTGTGCAGCACGATGATGCGGTCGGCGAGGGTGCGGATCACGTCCATCTTGTGTTCCACCAGAAGGATCGTGCGGTCGCGTTGGTCCTTCAGTTCCTCGATCAGATCCAGCACCACGGGCGCCTCATCGACGCTCATGCCGGCGGTGGGTTCATCGAACATGTAGACGGCAGGATCCAGCGCGATCAGCAGGGCCACCTCCAGCTTGCGCTGGTTGCCGTGGGAGAGTTCCGACACCACTTGGTGGCGCTGCTCCAACAGGCGCACCCGGCGCAGGATCGCCTCGGCCTGATCGGTCAGGTCCTGATGGCGCGAAACCATGGACCAGAGGTTGAAGCTGCGCCCGGATTTGGCCTGCACCACAAGGCGCACGTTCTCCAGTACCGAAAGGTTGGGGAAAAGATTGGTGAGCTGGAAGGCGCGGCCGATCCCGGCGCGGGTGCGGGCGGAAACCGACATACCGCCGATATCGCGCCCTTTGAGAAAGACGCGCCCGGCGCTGGCGGGGATCTGGCCTGAGATCAGGTTGAAATAGGTCGTCTTGCCCGCGCCATTGGGGCCGACGATGGCAGTGAGTTCCCCTGCGCTGAAATCGCAGGTCACCGCATCGACGGCTACATGGCCGCCGAACCGAACCGTCAGGTTCTCGGTGCTGAGGATGGGAGAGGTGGTCATGTCAGTCTCTGGTCTGTCCGCGTGCAGGATAATCCCTGTATCGCGGAAATGGGCCATCTCGGGATGGCCAGGCCGAACAGGAACGGCCCGAGGGAATGCCCCGGACCGCCCGTAATCTCAGGAGCTTAGTTGCGGACCGGGATCGGCAGATCTTCGATCTTCAACTCACGCACCAGTTCCGGGATCGCCCAGTCGACACCGTCTTCGACCTTGATCTTGAAGTGGTACATGGGCTGCAGCGCCTGGTGGTCTTCGGCGCGGAACGTCATGGTGCCCTTGGGGCTTTCCCAGGACATGCCTTCCATGGCGCTGATCAGCTCTTCGGTGTCTGTCGATCCTGCTTTCTTGATCGCCTCGACCGCTGCGATACCGGCTGTCATGCCGCCTGCGGTGAAGAAATCGGGCGGAGTGCCAAAGCGGGCCTGGTGTTCCTTCACCAGCCAGTCGTTCACTGGGTTCTGCGGGATCTCGTAGTAGTAATAGGTGGCGCCTTCCATGCCGGGGAATTCCTTGTAGCCCTTCATGGCTGCCAGGATGTTGCCGCCGGTTGCCAGTTCGATGCCGAACCGGCTGGGGTCCATGGCGTTGATCTTGCTCATCGGGTTGCCGCCGCCGGCCCAGATCACAAAGAGCTTTTTCTCGCCGTCCAGATCCTTCATCGCGTTGAAGATCCGCTCGGCCGCCGCGGTGAAGTCGGTGGTGTCGGTGGGCACGTATTCCTCGTGGGTGACACCGCTGCCGACGCTTTCCAGCGCTTCCTTGAAGGCGGCGATACCGTCGCGGCCAAAGGCGTAATCCTGCGCCAATGTGGCGATATGCACGTTCTCACCGGCCAGGGCGATGGCGTTCGACACCGCGTCCTGGGACGAGTTGCGCGAGGTGCGGAAGATGTAGCGGTTCCAGTTGGAGCCGGTGATGCTGTCGGCCACGGCGGGCTCGACGATCAGCAGCTTTTCGTATTCCTCGGCCACCGGCAGCATCGCCAGCGCCACGCCCGAACTGACCGGGCCGATCGCCAGGTCCACCTCGTCGTCGCCATAGGCCTCTTCCAAGAGGGCCTTGCCGTTTTCCGGCTTCAGCTGGGTGTCCTTTTCGATCACGACGATCTTTTCGCCGTTGATCTCCATGGTGCCGCCGGTGGCATATTCCAGCCCCAGCATCAGCCCGTCATGGGATTGTTTTGCATAGGCCTCGAAGGGGCCGGTTTTGCCGTAGATATGGGCAATCTTGATGTCTGCCGCCGCGGCCGAAGCCAAGGCAAGCGCTGACACCATACCCGCAAGAATTGCGCGTTTCATCGCTGTCCTCCCTGATGCCGCGCCGGTCTGTTCCGGGGTCTCCCTAAGGACCGTTTGCGCGGGGTCACTCCTGTGCGCTCAAGCTATCGGGGAGGGGTGAATTCGGTCAATTGCAGGGAAATACGTATCGCCCCGCGCCGCCCATATGGCAGCGGCGCAGGGCGGTTTCCGGTGCGTCAGCGCGCCTTCCAGTCGGCGGCCAGCTTGCGGGCGTTCTGGGCCAGGATCAGCACGTCCAGACCCACGGCGAGGAACTGTGCCCCCATGTCGAAATAGGCCTGTGTAGCCTCTTCGGTGACGCCCAGGATGCCCGGTGCCTTGCCTGCGGCGCGGATGTGTTCCAGCGCGCCCTTGATCACCGCGCGCACCTCGGGGTGGGCGGCATTGCCCTGATGGCCCATGTCGGTCGAAAGGTCCGCCGGGCCGATGAAGACGCCGTCGATGCCCTCGACCTTGAGGATGTCATCCAGCGCCGCGATACCGGCGCGGTTTTCCACCTGCACCAGCAGGCAGATCTCCTGATCCGCGGTCTGGATGTAGTCGCTGACCGAGCCGAACCGGCTGGCCCGCGCGCCCGCAGCCCCCACACCGCGGGTGCCATGCGGCGGGTATTTGCAGGCGCGCACCAGCTCCTCGGCCTGTTCGGCGCTTTCGACGATGGGCACCAGCACGGTCTGCGCGCCCGCATCCAGCACCTGCTTGATGATCCAGGTCTCGCCAATCGGCACGCGCACGACCGGGTGGCTGTCCGAGGCTTCGAGCGCGATCAGTTGGTCCCGGATCGAGCGGATGTCGTTGGGGGCATGTTCGCCGTCGACCACCAGCCAGTCAAAGCCGCAGCTGCCCATGATCTCGGCCACGGCGGGTTCGGCAAAGCTCATCCAGCAGCCGATCTGGCGTTTGCCGTCAGCGAGGGCCTGTTTGAAGCTGTTCTTGGGTGCGGGCATGGGAAACCTCGTTTGTCAGGTAGGGTGGTCAGGCAAAGGCGATGGCGACCTGGCCGAAGGGGCCGAAATCGGCGGTGATCTCGCTGCCGGATGGGCATTCGATGGGCCGGATGAACGAGCCCGACAGGACGATATCCCCGGCTTCGATCTGTTGTCCATATTCCGCCATGCGCCGCGCCAGCCACAGCACGGATGTGACGGGATCGTTCAGCACCCCGGCACCCAGACCTGTTTCCTCGACCGTGCCGTCGCGGGCGACGATGGCACCAACCCAGCGCAGATCCTGCGCTTCGATGGCATGGCGCTCGGTCCCCAATACGACGCCCGCATTGGCGGCATTGTCGCTGATGGTGTCGGTGATGATGCGGGCCTGCCCGGTGGCGGGATCTGCGCGCAGGATGCGGGTGTCGAGGATCTCAAGCGAGGGCGCCACATAGTCGGTGGCGGCGATCACGTCTTCGCGCGTGCAGTCGGCACCTGCGAGCGGCGCTTTCATCACAAATGCGATCTCCGCCTCGACGCGGGGCTGGATGAAGCGCCCGGCGGGCACGGTGCTGCCCGTCTCAAAGGCCATATCATCGAGCAGCACGCCGCTGTCGGGGGTGGTGATGTTCAGCGCCTGCTGCATGGCGCGGCTGGTCAGGCCGATCTTCCAGCCGATCTTGCGGCGCCCCTGCGCCAGCTTTTGCGCGACCAGCGCCTTTTGCACCGCGTAGGCATCCTCCAGCGTCATGCCCGGATAGGCGAGGGACAAGAGCCCGCATTGCTGGCCGGTTTCTTCGGCCTTCAGCAGGGTTGCTGCGGCCTCTGCGTGCTGATCCGGGGTCATGCCTCGTCCTCTACGCTGTTGGTCAACTTGCCGATACCTTCGGCCTCGACCTCGATCACGTCGCCGGGTTTCAGGAAGCGGGGCGGATCAAAGCGCGCGCCGGCGCCGGTGGGGGTGCCGGTGACGATCACATCGCCGGGCACCAGCGTGGTGAAGGTGGAGATATATTCGATCTGGCGGCGGATCGGGAAGAGCATGCGGCTGGTGCGGTCGTCCTGGCGCAGCTCTCCATTCACATGGGTGGTCAGGCGCACATCATCCAGCTGCGCCGCTGCGGTAAAGGGCACCAGCCAAGGCCCCATGGCGCCGGAATTGTCCCAGTTCTTGCCTTGCGTCACGTTGAATTTCGCATGGCGCACCCAGTCGCGCAGGGTGCCCTCGTTACACAGGGTGACGGCGGCGATGTGGTCATAGGCGTCCTCGGCCTTGATGCGGCGGCCACCCTTGCCGATGACGATGGCGATCTCTCCCTCGTAATCCAGCTGCGGCGTTTCCGGCGGGCGGATCAGCGGCTGCCCCTGCCCGGTAAAAGAACGCGGAAAGCGGATGAACAGTGACATGTTCGGCGGCGCGTCCTGCCCGTCCTTGTATTCGGCATTACGGTCGGGAAAGTTGACGCCGACGCAGATGATCTTTTCCGGGTTTGGCACCGGGATCTGGTAGGTGAATGTGCCGGTTGGATGCGTCACCGGATGGTTTCTGGCCGCCACCGCCAGATCGTGCAGGCCATCCGCGGCAATCACATCGCGCAACGTGGGCCAATGGGGAAAACCGGGCGACAGGGCCGCCATGCCTTCCTCGGTGACGGCGCCATAATAGGTTTCACCATTTGCGGAATAGGTGGCAAAGCGCATCAGTTGGCTCCTTCTATCAGGCTGGTTTTCAGGCCGGCGGCGATTTCGGTGATGACATCATGGGCCATCATCACGTCCCCCTCGGTGGTTTCGAACTGCCCTGCCTGGAAGCGGATCACCAGATCGCCATCGACGCGGGTCTGCGTGAGGTAAATCCGTCCATCGTCGTTGATTGCATTCACCAGCGCGAGGTTCAGCGCGTCCAGATCCTCTGCGCCTTGGGGCGCATAGCGGAAGGTCCAGAGCGACCACATCGGCGGGGTGACGATTTCGAAATTCGGGGTCGCGGCGAGCTTGTCATGCAGCTGGTTTGACCAGTTGACATGGTTGCGCAGGCGGGTGCGCAGCCCTTCAAGGCCGTAGGTGCGGATCAGGAACCAGATCTTCAGCGCGCGGAAGCGGCGGCCCAAGGGAACCGACCATTCGGAATAGTTGATGATCCCGTCCTTGCCGTGGGTCTTCAGATACTCGGGGCTGATCGCCAGCGTCTGCACCAGATCGTCGGGGTTCTTCAGGAAGTGGGCCGAGCAGTCGAACTGCGCACCCAGCCATTTGTGCGGATTGAAGACGATGCTGTCGGCGCGCTCGATGCCGGGCCAGTAGTGGCGATACTCGGGGCATATCATCGCCGATCCCGCCCAGGCCGCATCCACATGGGTATAAAGCCCGTATTTCACGGCCACATCCATCACCCGGTCCACGGGATCGGTGGCGCCGGTGCCGGTGCCGCCGACGCAGAGGATCACGCCCGCAGGCTGGAGGCCCGCCTCGATATCGGCCTTGATCGCGGTCTCTAGCGCCTCGGGGTCCATGCCGCGCCAATCGCCCTTGATCGGCACCCGCACCAGGTTCTGCTGGCCGATACCGGCAACCCAGATGGCGCGGTCGATGGAGGTATGCACCTCGGAAGAGCAATAGACCCGCAGGGGCTTCTGGCTGAACAGACCGTCCTGATTGCCTTTCCAGTTCAGCGCCTTTTCCCGCATGGTCAGCACCGCGGCAAGGGTGGCTGAAGAGGCGCTGTCCTGAATGACGCCCTGAAACGGTTCCGGCAGGTCCAGCGCCTGGCGCAGCCAGTCCATCATCCGGGTTTCCATTTCGGTCGCCGCCGGAGAGGTCTGCCAGAGCATGCATTGCGGCGCGATGGCCGAGGTCAGGAACTCCGCCAGTACGGAAGGTGCTGCGGCATTCGAGGTGAAATAGGCAAAGAAACGCGGGTGCTGCCAATGGGTGATGCCGGGCATCACGATCTCTTCGAAATCGGCAAAGATCGCCTCCATGCCGGTCCCGGTCTCGGGTGGAGCGCTGGGCAGGGCGTTCAACACCTCGCCCGGTTCGGTGCGGGCGCGCACGGGGCGTTCGCCCACGGTCAGGTGATAGTCCTGCGCCCAGTCGGCGACCTTGCGGCCCCAGTCTGAGAATTCATCCCATTTCATGTTTCAATATCCTTCGTTCGGGCTTGTGCCCGGACAGCGCCTGACCTTCCCCCCGGGAAGGCGCTTCTCGCCTCCCCAAGGTCAGGCGCCGTCCTCATGTTGTGTCACGGTGCAATGATCGGCTGCGCGGTCAGGGCGCTGGGCTGCGGCTCTACCCCTTCGAAGGTTGAGCCTTCCTCGAACCAGCTGCGCGGGGCTGCGGCGCCCCAAAGGGTCTGGCGTTGCGGATCGGTGAGCGACCATTTGATCGGCTCCAGATCCGGATCGCAGGTCTGGTAATCCGAGCAGTAGATCTCGATCCGGTGCCCATCCGGGTCGCGCACATAAAGGAAAAACGCATTGGAAATCCCGTGCCGTCCGGGGCCGCGCTCGATATTGTCCACGTAGCCGGTGGTGGACATCAGATCCAAGAGATCGATGATGTTGAGCGGGGTCGGCACCCAGAAGGCGGTGTGGTGCAGACGCGGACCCAGACCATTGGTAAAGGCCACATCATGCACGCCGCCCTTGCGGTGCATCCAGGCGGCCCAGACTTTGCCGCTGTCGTCATCTTCGGTGTATTCGGTGACGCGGAACCCGATCTCGTTATAGAAGGCGACGCTGGCGTCCACATCGGCCGAGAACATGTTGAAATGGTCGATGCGGAGCGGTTTCACCCCGTTATAGAGCCTGTATTTCTGGTGGATCGGCTCCAGCCGCTCCATCTTGACGTAGAACTCCAGCGGGATGCCCCAGGGATCACGGGTGCGCAGGGTGCGCCCCATATGCGGGCGCTCGACCCATTCTACCGGCAGCCCCTTGGCGGCAAAGAAGTCGGCGGCCTTGTCGAGGTCGGGTTCGTCGAACAGCTTGAAGCCAAGGACCGCCACCGACGGCGCGTCTGCCTGCACCAGCACGATGCAATGATGGCCGCGTTCCTCCATCGCGCGCAGATAGATGCGGGTCTCGTCCTCATGGGTGGCCT
The DNA here is from genome assembly GCF_028890025.1 of Phaeobacter sp. PT47_59. NCBI lineage: Bacteria > Pseudomonadati > Pseudomonadota > Alphaproteobacteria > Rhodobacterales > Roseobacteraceae > Phaeobacter > Phaeobacter sp. PT47_59. Next base: position 17,855 of record NZ_JARCJL010000015.1, on the reverse strand, counting down.
GCAGGCCGAGCGTGTCCACGTAAAAGGCGCGGCTGGCGGCAAGGTCCGTCACCGCATATTCCACATGACTGAGGCGGAGGATGTTGAAGGGCGGATAGAGTACGGGGGCGGGAACGGGCATTGGTGCCTCCTTGTTTGAACCGGTGCCTAGACCGGGAAAATCACGTTTGTCTGGCCGGTGCCGGAGCTGGGGAAATAGGGTGTCACCACCTCGCATTTGCCATCATAGGCATCCCATCCCAGCGCGCCATAAAGCATCGCCGTGTCATGCATCGACCCTTCGCCGCAGCAGAACTGCGCATATTCGCTGAGCATCTTGAGAAAGGTGGCGTGATCGCCGTTCTTCCACATTTCCAGCACATGCAGGTCCATTTGGCGGTTGAATTCGGAACTGATGGTGAAGGTGCCGTTGTTGGCGGCGTAATCCTTGTTGGCCCAGATCTTGTGTGAGAGCGAGCCGGATGCGACCAGAAGCACCTTGCTGTCCGAAGCCTCCACCGCGGCGCGGATCGCCTCGCCCACGATACGGCTTTCGTCATGGCCATGCACCGTGGCCCAGGCCGCGACGGAAACGACTTTCATGTCGTGCTCGCGGCTCATGAAGCGCATCGGCACCAGGGTTCCATATTCCAGTTCCAGACTGTCCAGATGATGCGCCAGCGTATAGGCGCCCCGGTCCGAAGCCTCCTTGGCAATGGCGTCACCCAGTTCCGGGTTGCCGTCATAGCCATAGGGCAGATCCTGGATGAACTGCGGGAACTCGTTCGAGGTGAACAGCCCCTCGAAACGTTTATTGGCGTTGATGTGAAAGCCCGCGTTGATCACCCAATGGGTGTCGCAGATCACCACGGTATCGGCACCCAGCGCCTTGGCCCGGCGGGCGATTTCACGGTGCCCGTCGATGGCGGGCTGGCGGGTGCCCTTGATGGGCCCCTCCTGCTCGGACATCAGCATGGTGGGCACGTGGGTCATCTTGGCGGCGAGAACGATCTCTCCCATGTCTCTTTCCTCCCGAAAGGGTCTATTGCGCGTTTCCGAAAGGGGATCAGGCGCCCAGGCGCGTGATCTTGTGCTGGCCGGTGGCAAAGCCGACGTGTTTCTGCTCCATGTAGAACTCGAAACTCCAATCGCCGCCGTCGCGGCCGATGCCGGAGGCCTTGACCCCGCCAAAGGGTGTGGGCAGGTGGCGCACGTTTTCGCTGTTCACCCAGATCATCCCCGCCTCCAAGCGGTCGGTAAAGCGCAGCGCGCGGGTCAGATCATTGGTCCAGACATAGCCGGTCAGACCGTAGGGCGTGTCATTGGCGATCTCCAGCGCCTCTTCCTCGGTCGCAAAGGGGATCGAGGTCAGCACCGGGCCAAAGATTTCCTCCCGTGCGATGCGCATCTGGTTGCTGGCGCCGGTGAACAGGGTGGGGCGCACGAAATAGCCCTCATCCCCGACAGTCTCACCCCCCGCAGCCACGGTGGCGCCATCTTCCCGGGCGATGTCGAAATAGGAGGTCACCTTGTCAAAATGGTCCTTGCTGATCAGCGGGCCGATCTCGCTGGTGGGATCCAGCGGGTGGCCGACCTTGATGCGATTGACGCGCTCGACCAGCTTGGCCTCGAATTCGGCGCGTATGCTGTCCTGCACCAGCAGGCGCGAGGAGGAGGTGCAGCGCTCGCCGTTGATCGAGTAGATCATGAAGATCACCGCATCCAGCGCCCGGTCCAGGTCGGCATCATCAAAGACGATCACCGGGTTCTTGCCGCCCAGCTCCAGATGCACTCGCTTCAGCGTATCGGCGCCCTGTTTGGTGATGAGAGACCCGGTGCGGCTTTCGCCGACAAAGGCGATGGCCTTGATGTCGGGATGTTCTGTCAGGCGCTTGCCCGCGTCCTCGCCATAGCCGTTGACGGTATTGAGAACACCCGGCGGCAGGCCCGCCTCTTCGGCGATCTCCACCAAGAGGCGCGCGGTCAGCGGCGAATCTTCGGCCGGTTTGTGCACCACGGTGCAGCCCGCCGCCAGCGCCGGAGCGATCTTCCAGGTGGATAGCATGAAGGGCGTGTTCCAGGGCGTGATCACCCCCACCGGGCCGATCGGCACGCGGGTGGTGATGTTCATCAGGGTGGGCGATTTCAGGTGCTGGCCATCGCGCGCCTGTACCACCTGGTCTGCGAAATAGCGGAAATTCTCGGCGCCGCGCAGGGCTGCCTTGGACATGAAGCGCAGGGTCTGGCCGGTGTCCCAGCATTCACACAGGGCGATTTCCTCGGCCCGGGCTTCGATGGCATCGGCAATGCGGATCAGGATCTTGCGCCGCTCGGTGGCGGGCATGTCGCGCCAGGCCGGGAAGGCGGCCTCGGCTGCGGCGGCTGCGCTATCCACGTCGGCCTCGGTGCCGCGCGCCACATCGCAGATCACGCTCTTGTCCACCGGAGAGGTCGATTGGAACACACCGCCGGATCCGGCCACGTCCTGCCCTGCGATGCGGTTTTGGATACCGGTGTCCTTGAACCGCGCCAGAAAGCCGCTGAGTTTCTCGATATTGCTGGCCAGATCGCTCATCACTGCTCTGCCTTCTTCATGTGGTCGCGGATGGTGCCGCATTTGGGGGAAAGGTCGGGGTCGATGTCGCGCATCTCAAACGACAGCGCGAGGGAGTGTGTCTGCATCGCGGGTTCCAGGTAGAGCCGCGCGGCCTCGAAGATTTCAGCTGTGGCGCGTTTGCGGGTCTCCAGATCCCGGCCACCGCGCAGCCGCACGGCGATATCCACGTATCCGTGCTGAGGATCTCCATCGGCAATCGAGACATGGGTGGCCGCAAAGGCGCGCACGCGGATGCCTGCCAGCGGCAGCACGCCGGTTTTGGCTGCCGCCACGCGCAAGACGTTGCACAGGCCCGCGATATCGGCATAGCCTTCGACATTCGGTGAGTAGTCCACCGTGATATGGGGCATCGGATGTGCTCCTCCTCATTTCGTTAACATGTTTATCAAATGGGGCGGCAGGCGTCAATACGCGGGGCTTGTGCATTCCAATTGCGTTTTATGCGTGTTTAAGGTGATAAACGCGCATGACAAAATCACTGCCATCCACCGACCGTTCACTGCCGATTGCCCTGTTGCGGGCGCGTGAACGTGTCATGGGTCCGATTCGAGCGCTCTTGACCGATGCCAACCTGACCGAACAGCAATGGCGTGTGTTGCGCGTTGTGCAGGAAAGCGGGCCGACGGATCCGACCCAGATCTCGGAAGAGGCCTGCCTTCTGTTGCCCAGCCTGACCCGCATCCTGCAAAAGCTGGAAGAGAAAGAGCTGATCAGTCGCAGCCGGGATCAGGTCGACCGGCGCCGTCAGGTGGTGACGATCACCCCGGCGGGCGAGCAGATCATCGATGACAATATCGATGCCAGCATGGCGTTGGTCGAGCGGACCCGCCAGAAGATGGGCGAAGAACGCTACGAGGCGCTGCTGGACCTGCTGAACGATCTGGACAAGATCGAACTTTAATCCGGTTTGCGCAGGAAGACCTGCACATCGGCCACATTGGTGCCGGTGCCCCCGGTCATCACCAGGGCATCCGCAGCCTTCAGGGCGGCGTAGCTGTCGTTATTGGCCAGTAGCGCCTCGGGATCCTGCCCGGCGTCGCTGACTGCGGCCCAGGTTTCAGGGGTGACGATCCCTCCTGCCGCATCGGTCGGGCCATCGCGCCCGTCGGTGCCACCCGACAGGAAGACCCAATCCCCGGTCAGGCGTTCAGTGCCAAGCTGTGCCACCCGCAAAGCCAATTCCTGATTGCGCCCGCCAAGGCCAGTGCCGGTCAGCCGCACGGTGGTTTCGCCGCCAAAGATCAGCGCCACGGGTCGATCCGACGGGGCTTTGTGTGCGGCCTCGATCACCGCTTGGGCGGCCTCTGCCACATCGCCGGTCAGGTGGTCGCTGACAATCTGCGCGTCCCACCCGCTGGCTGCGTCTTCCATGGCGGCAAGGCTGTGGCGGTTCGACCCGATCAGGATGTTTTCTGCACTCGGCAAATCGACGGGTTCTTCGCGGGCAGACAGGTGAGCCTTTACCGCTTCTGGAGCGGCTTCCCAGATGCCGACGCGCTCCATCACGGCGCGGGCCTCTGACCTTGTGCCGATGGGCGACACCGTGGGCCCCGAGGCGATGGCGCGCAGGTCATCGCCGATCACATCAGACAACAGATAGGCGGTGACCGGTGCCGGTGCTGCATGGCGCAACAGCCCGCCACCCTTCAGATCCGACAGCTGCTGGCGGATCAGGTTCATCTCGTTGATTTCAAGCCCCGAGGCCAGCAGTAGCCGCCCCACCTCGGCCTTGTCCTCTAGTGTCAGCCCCGATGCAGGCGCGACCATCAGCGCCGATCCCCCACCCGAGATCAGCGCGATCACCCGGTCCTGCGCTGTGGCACCTGCCAGGAAGTCGACCACGGCCCGCCCGGCGGCGGCGCTGGCCTCGTCCGGGACGGGATGACTGCCTGCGATCACCTGCGCTCCGGGAAGGGTGCAGAGGTTTTCCGGGTTGGTCACCACAAGGGCCGCGCGCGGCTCGGGGATCTGAGCCAAGGCTTCGCGCATCATCGGGATGGCGGCCTTGCCCACCGCAAGGATCAGGCTGCGGCCGCCTTCGGGCAGGGGCGCAAGGGGCGCCTCGGCAAGCTGACGGCGCAGCGCAAGGGCCGGATCTGCGCGCTCCACGGCGGCGGCAAACAGCGCAAGCGCGGTTTTGCGAAGGTCACTCATGTCTCTTTCCCCCGGCTGGCAGCGTGACCCGATCAATGCCGGGATGTTATCGCTAAACTTGGTGGGTCTTCTGCCTGAAAGACGCGGGCAAGGTCAACCGCCGGGGCGGGGGCGGAGATACCTTTGCGGTCCTCCGGTGGTGATCTGATCCAGCGACAGGGTGTGATCGGCGTTCTTCATCCGGTGGCGCAGCATGGTGCGTGTGAGGCGGGCAAGATCTGCCTGCAGGGCGGGATCACCGGCCACATTCGCCATCTCCCCGGCACCGTGATGATCGAACAGCAGGGGCGGCAGGTTGGCGGCGAATTCCACCAGGGTGAAGCGATCATCGCGCAGGATCGCGAGCGCGGAATTCGACAGATCAAGGCCAGGCATATCGCCCGGCGCATCGGGCTGGGCGAAATCGAGTTCGGAATAGGCATGGCTGCGCCAGCCATCAGGTGTTTCGCCGCGCAACAGCGGCAGCAGCGAGGCGCCGTCCATCGCATTGGGGATCTCCTGCCCGACCCAGTCCAGAATGGTGGGGGTAAGATCAATGGATTCGGTGAAGGCATCGACCTGGGATCCGGCGCGTGCGGCGTTGCCAGGCAGGCGGATCATCAGCGGCGTGCGATAGGCCGCATCATAGACCGAGAACTTGCCCCAACTGTGCCGGTCGCCCAGCATCTCGCCGTGGTCGGCGCTGATGATGACGAGCGTGTCGTTCTCCTGGCCGCTGTCCTTCAGGAACTGAAGAACACGTCCGATATGGGTATCGACCTCAGATGCAAGGCCCAGATAGATCGCGCGCAGGCTCTGTACCACGTCGTCGCTGGCCTCCAGATCCGGGAAGCCCATCACGGTTGAGGCGGGCGTGACCGCATCCATCATCGGGCCAAAGAACGGGTGCATTGCGCGCTCGGCCTGCGGCTGCTCCAGGCGGCTGGGCAAGGGCAGGGCGGCCGGATCATACATATCGTTGTAGGGCGCGGGCGCCACCAGCGGCGGATGCGGGCGAATATAGGTGAGATGGGCAAACCAGCTTTGATCGGCGTAGGCGGGCATGGTGGCCAGGAAACGATCGGTCAGGAAGGCGGTGTCGCTGTCCTCGGCCCGGTAGGGGGCGGGATCGTTGAGGCGGGCGGGACCGCCGGTGGGAGAGACCGGCCTGTAGAGATCCCAGTAGTCCTCGAAGGCATAGCCCTTGCTCATCAGGTACGAGCGCCACGGGTAGGACATCTCCAGCCGCATCTCCAGCATCTCGTGGAAATCGGCCATGTGGTATTCATAGGTCTGCACCGCCGGATCATTGGGGTGGTGCACGCGCGGATCTCGGGAGGTGTCGGTATAGCCGAACAGCATCGGCAGGTAGCCGCATTTGCGCATCTCGCCCGCCAGGGTCGGGGCATCATGGCGCAGGGGCGTGCCATTGCGCACCGATCGGTGGTTCATCGCATATTGCCCGGTCAGGATCGAGGCGCGCGAGGGTCCGCAGGGGTTCACCACCGTGTAATTACGGTCAAACGTCACGGCGGTTTCCATGAAGCGGCGCAGGTTGGGCAGCTCCACATGCGCCGCCAGCGCGCCGCTCAGGCAATCGGCTCTCAACTGATCGATGAGGATGAACAGAACGTTCTTGCGGGGGCGGGGGGATGAGGCCATGGCGCATCTCGTTTTGACTGTCTGTCGCCAGATAATCTTGCCGCGTCGGCTTTGGGAAGGCTTTTCTCGACCACACAATCCTGTGAGATATGACCGGTTATCTGTGGGTTTTTGTGGAAAGGTGTGGAATCTTCCCCCATATTGAAGCATCAAACCCGTCTTCTTGCCCTGTCGAGGTCGAATTCCGTGTCGTCCACTCCCCGATTGTCCCGCCGTGAAGGTGAGCTTGTCGAAGCCCTGCAACGCCTTGGCGGATCGGGACGCAGTGCCGAATTGGCGCGGGTGCTGGATGTCTCCGAGGAGACGGTGCGCCGCACGGTCAAATCCCTGGCCAAGGCGGGGCTGGTCGAGCGCGTGCATGGCGGTGCTCATCTGACCGGCGGCCAGGCGGGGCAGAGCTTCTTTCGCCGCATTGGGGAAAACCGGGCAGAAAAGCAGCGCATCGCGCAGGCGGCGATCGGTCGGATCAGGGATGGCATGACGGTCTTTCTGGACGTCGGCTCCACCACTGCCTTTGTGGCAGAGGCGCTGAGGCAAAGGCGGGACCTGACGGTGGTGACCAATTCCATCGGCGTGGCGCAGACACTGGCAAGCCACAATGGCAACCGGGTGCATCTCCTGGGCGGGGAAATGCAGAGCGACGAGCGCGGAACCTTCGGCCCCGTGGCCGAACAGCAGGCGGGGCGGTTTGCCTTTGATGTGGCGGTGCTTTCTGCCGATGCGCTGTCGGCCAAACACGGGGTTCTCTACCACAGCGCGCCCGAGGCACATCTGGCTCGGGTGATCGCCGAGGGGGCCGAGGAGGTGCTGCTGGTGTCGACCCATGGCAAGGTCGGCAGGACCGCCCCGCATCGCGGACCTGTGCCGCAGATGCTGGATCTTCTGCTGATCGATCAGCCCCCGGGCAAGAAGCTGGCAAAATCCCTGGCCGATTGGGGGGTCGCGACAGAGATCGCCCCTGAGGCAGATCAACAGACCCCATAAAGGAAGGCAGAGATGGCGATATTGACCTTTCTGATCAGCCTGGCGGGGGCGACCATGCTGCTGCTTTTTGCGGTGCGTATGGTGCGCACCGGGATCGAGCGCAGTTACGGTGCCTCCTTCCAGCGGCTCCTGACCGGGGCGCGCAGCCCTGTTCAGGCGGGCGCGGCGGGCGTTGGCCTGGCGCTGGTGCTGCAAAGTTCGACTGCGGTGGCGCTTTTGGTGACCGGGTTTGCCGCCAGCGGCTATCTGACCTTTCCGACCGGTCTGGCCATCGTGCTGGGCGGTGATCTTGGGTCGGCGCTGATCGTGCAGCTCTTGTCCTTCCGGCTGGATTGGCTGGTGCCGGTGCTTTTGGCGGTGGGCGGCTACCTTTTCGTCAAGACGGAGGCGAAGAAGCCGCGCCAGTTGGGGCGCATCCTGCTGGGCGTTGCCTTCATCCTGATTTCATTGCGGTTCCTGCGCGAGGCGATGGACCCGATCCGCGACAGCGCCTTCCTGCCCGCGATCGCCGGGTATCTGGCGCGCGATTACATCACCGCCTTCCTGGTGGGGGGCGCGCTGGCCTTTGTGATGCATTCCTCGGTGGCGGCGATCCTGATGTGCGTCACATTGGTGCAGATCGGAGCGCTGCCCTTTGCCGCCGGCCTGTCGCTGGTGCTGGGCGCCAATTTCGGATCTGCCTTCATTCCCGTCTGGCTCAGCCGGGGCATGGCAATCGGCGCCCGCCGCATTCCCTTTGCCAACCTGTTCCTGCGTGGCAGCTGGGCGGTGGTCTGCCTCTTTGCCTCCCATGCCGTCATGGGGGCTGGTCTGCTGGGCGATCCGCAAGGCGGGCAGATGCTGGTTTATGCCCACCTGGCCTTCAATGCATCGCTTCTGATCGCGGCACTGCCTGTCTACCGGCCGGTGCAGGCCATGATGGCGCGCCTGTTGCCGGAACCCGCAGCTCCGGAGACGGAGGGTCCTGGGCGTCCGGCCTCTGCGCTGGTGCCGGGCGATTATGCCTCTCCCACCCTGGCGCTGACCAATCTCAAACGAGAGCTGCTGCGCATGATCGATCTGATCGACACTATGTTCCGCCCCCTGCCGGATCTTTACCGCAGCGGTGATGCGGCGCAGATCAAGGCGGTTCAGGCGCTGGATCAGGAGGTGAACGCCTGCCTCTCCGGCATCCGTGCCTATGTGGCGGGCATCCCGGAAGAGGCGTTTTCGCGCGCCCAGCTGAAAACGGCGCGGGACCTGGTGGAATATGCGATCCGCCTGGAGACCGCCGGTGATGTGGCCGCCGCGCGGCTGTCGGCGCTCGCCGGGGAGCTGAATAAGAAGGGGCTCAGGTTCTCGAAGGATGGCTGGTCAGAGATCGTCTGCCTGCATGAGGCGATCGCAGACAACCTGCGGCTGGCCTCCAACGTGCTGATCTCGGACGATCTGGAAAGCGCGCGCCTGTTGAACCTGGAAAAAACCGAGGTGAAACGCATGGAGCGCGACAGCCGCAAACGCCATCTCAAGCGCCTGCAACGGGGGGTGAGCGAGAGTTTCGAGTCCTCCGATATCCATCTCGAAACCCTGCGGGCGCTCAGAGAGTTCAACAGCCATATTGCGGCGGTCTCCTATCCGGTACTCTATCAAAACGGCCAGCTGTTGGAGACACGGCTGATCGAAAAGATGAAGCCGGAGCCGGTGAGCTGACCCGAATGGCCGCAACGCCCGCTTTTGGATCCCCGTTCTACCCCATCGTCCTGAAAGGCATTGAACCGCAGTGAGCCCCTTTGTCATTGTTATCGTTCTCATGGCGGCGATGCTGCACGCGGTGTGGAACGCCATCGTTAAAACGGCCGAGGACCGCACCACCATGCTGGGGCTGGTGGCGCTGGGCCATGTGATCCCGGGCGCGGTCATGGTGGCCCTGCTGCCACTGCCCGCAGTGGAAAGCCTGCCCTATGTGGCGGCCTCCACCTTGGTGCATTTCGGCTATTTCTACATGCTGGGGCGCGCCTATGCCCATGGCGACCTCAGCGTGGTCTACCCCATAGCCCGGGGCATCGTGCCGGCATTGGTGGCGCTATGGGCGATGCTATTTGCAGGGGAGGTTCTGCCGCCCCAGGCCTGGGGCGGGATTGCGCTCATTGCCTGCGGTATCCAGCTCAGCAGCTGGCAGGCGCTGAGATCCGGTGTGGGGCGCGCAGCGCTGGGCTATGCTGTGGGGACCGGGATCTGCATCTCGGCCTATTCGCTGATCGATGGGCTTGGCGTGCGCCTGTCCGGGAATACCCTCAGCTATTGGGCCTGGGGCGCGTTTCTTCACTTGTTTGTGGCTTCGTTCATCGGGCTGCGCAAAAAGGCCAGTCTGGGTGCAGTGCGCCCGCGCAGCTGGATTATTGGTATCGGCGGCGGGTTCGTGTCGATGACGGCCTATGGGCTGGTTCTATACGCCAAGACCTTTGCTCCCCTGGGGGCGGTGTCGGCCTTGCGCGAAACCTCGGTCATCTTTGCGGCGCTGATTGGATTCGTTTTCCTGCATGAAGGCAACTGGATGCGCCGATTGGGGGCTGCTGTGCTGATGGCAGGTGGGGTGGCTCTGATCGGAACGTCTTTGTGATGGGCATCACGGCACCATCAATGCCTAATCTGTGGGCAGGGGCGTTGACGCAGGCCAGAGCGGCGCGCAAACTGCTGGCTGTCACGGGTCTGCCGTGGCGAATTCAAATCAAGGTAAACTTGGGCTTTCGGGAGATTTTGGACCGATCCGGCCGCCGTGGTGCGGCATTCTGGCCTTATCAAAATTTGAAACTGTCACTGTCGGCCAAGATAGACCGACCGCAAGCTTTTGTTACGTAAGACAACGAAAATAAAAACACGATCAATAACCCCATAGGGAGAACCATACCATGACTGCAAAACAAAACGTTACCCGGCGTTCCGTGCTGAAGACGGCGGGCGCCGCCGCGCTGGCCGCGCCGCTCTATTCCAAAAGCGCGCTGGCCTCGTCGGGTGAAGTCAACATCCTGATGTGGTCGGACTACCTGCCGCCCTCTTTCCTTGAGGCCTTTGAGGCCGAGACCGGCATCAAGGTGAATTACACCGGTATCGGCTCGAACGAGGAAATCATCAACAAGATGAAAGCGACCAAGGGGCAGGGGTTCGACATCGTGTCTCCCACCAACAACCGCTCGCTGCAGTGGGGTCCGCTGGAGCTGTTGCAGCCCTTCGACATGAGCAAGGTCAACATCGACGCCGTGAACCCGGCAATGGCCAAGATCGGCACCGACGCCTGGAACTTTGCTGGCAAGGGGTCGCACTGGCTGCCGCATATCTGGGGCACCGAAGGTATCGCTTACCGCACCGACAAATGGCTGCCCGCGGGCGATGCGCCCTCTTATGGCGATGTCTGGAGCGAAGAGAACGCCGGCAAGACCATGGGCCGTGCCCATTCGATGATGCTGGGCGCCGGTCTTTACATGGAAGCCTCGGGCGAGATGGAGCCGGGCTCGGTCTGGGCCGCCTATGAGAACGAAGAGACCATGCGCAAGGTCTGGGGCCAGATCACCGACTGGTGCGTGGCGCGCAAGGACCGGATCAAGCTGATCTGGAATGATGCAGACACCCAGAAGAACGGTCTGCTGAACGAAGGCGTCGTGGTTGGTCAGACCTGGGACGGCCCGCCGCTGGCGCTGAAATCCGCAGGCGAGCCGGTGCACTATCAGGCCCCCGTCGAAGGTGCCATGGCCTGGGTCGACGGCATGTCGATGCCGGTTGGTGCGCAGAACGTCGAGCAGGTCTATGCCTTCATCGAATTCGCCTACCGCAAGGAGCCCGCGGGCGTTGCCATCGACAGCCACGGCTACAACTCGCCGGTTCTGGGCGCCGATGCCTATTCGGGCGATACCTACAAGAAGAACTTCGCCGAAGCCTATCCCGGCGACAGCCTGGCCAATCTGAACCCCTGGCCGGCCGAGGCGCCCTGGTACGCAGACGTGCGCACCGAGTTCGTCAACAAGTTCAAGAGCGCCTGATCCGCGCGCCTGACACCGAACTGGCTTCCCGGTGACACCGGGGAGCCAGCCACGCGCCTCAAGCGGCGCAGGATGCAAACATCAATTGAACGGGTGCAGCGGGCACCGGCCAGTGGCGTGCCACCGGGCTGGGAGATTGCGCCCCGGGGAGTGACCACATGACTGCTGGGGTCGGCGTAGATCTGGAAAACCTCTGGATCCGATTTGGGGATTTCGTCGCGGTGCGCGACGCGAACGTAAAGATCAACGGGGGCGATTTCTTTTCCTTTCTCGGCCCCTCGGGCTGCGGCAAGACCACGATCCTGCGGGCGGTCTCGGGGTTTCTTGACCCCAGCGAGGGCCGTGTGCTGATCGGCGGCAACGACATGAAGGGCATCGGCCCCAACAAGCGCCCCACGGCGCTGATCTTTCAGAACCTTGCGCTGTTCCCGCTGATGAAGGTCTGGGAGAACATCACCTTCTCGATGGAGATCAAGGGCGCCTCTGCCCGTGAACGCCGCAAGCGCGCCGATGAGCTCCTGGACATGATCGCGCTGCCGGGGCAGGGGGACAAGCTGCCGTCGGAACTCTCGGGCGGTCAACGCCAGCGGGTCGCGATTGCCCGTGCCCTATGCGCCGAGCCGGACGTGCTGCTGCTGGACGAACCCCTGTCGGCGCTGGATCTGAAGCTGCGCCAACACATGCGCACCGAGCTGCGCGAGATCCAGCAACGGGTCGGCATTACCTTCATCTACATCACCCACGATCAGGGCGAGGCGCTGACCATGTCCGACAATATTGCGGTAATGCGTGCGGGCGTCATTGACCAGATCGGCGATGGCAAGACCGTCTACAACGATCCCTCCACCGCCTTTGCGGCGTCCTTTGTCGGGGAAAACAACGTCTTTCGCGGCAAGGTCAAGCAGGTCTCGGGTGACACCGCCCTGATCGCCACCAACCGTTCGGGCGAGCTGTTGGCGCGGATTTCCACCGCCAATCAGGGCAAGATGCAGCCCGGTGACGATGCCATGCTGTTCATCCGCCCCGAGGCCTTTGCCCTGGCGCCTGCGGGCACCACCGGCGATCATTTTGTCACCGCCACCGTCACCAACGAGGAATTCGAAGGCAATGTCTTCAACATCTTCATGGAGGGCGAAGGCGGCAAAGAGCTGAAGGTGTCCCTGCCTAATCTTGGCCAGTCTTTCGACAGCCACAAGGGCCAGCCGATGACCCTGCAATACGATGTCCAGAACGCCGTGGCCCTGCCCGCAGGCGAACTGGCGACGGAATAGGGGGCGGATGTCATGCCTCGTTTCCTGAGGGAATTCTTCAATCGCAACGGCGTCGGCATGGGGTCTTTTATGCTGGGGCTGGTCCTGTTCTGGACCATTGGCCTGATCATCCTGCCGCAACTGTCGATGCTCGACTTCTCGTTTAGGCCCAACCTGCCGCCGCCAGAGATTGGCGGGCCAAAGGATGTCTATACGGTCGAGAACTACAAATACCTGATCTTCGGGCCCGAGGGCGGCAGCCAGGACTATAACGCGGTCGATCTGCGGGTGTTCTACCGGACCCTGATCGCAGCCGTCTTCGTCACGCTGTTCAACCTGATCCTGTGCTACCCGATCGCCTATTACCTGGCGCAGACCAAGGGCAATCACATCCGCATCTTTGCGCTGATGCTGATCATCCCCTACTGGATCAACGAGATCCTGCGCGCCTTTGCCCTGCGGATCATCTTTGGCGAAACCGGGGTTCTGAACAACGCGCTGGTGGGCCTCGGGATCTTCGACACGCCCTTTGACTTCATCCGCAACGACATCGCGCTCTATGCGGGGCTTGGCTATGCCTATATCCTGTTGATGATCTTCCCGATCTACAACGTGATCGAAAGCCTGGATCGCAACCAGATCGAGGCGGCCCGCGACATGGGCGCCAGTTGGCCGATGATCCACCGCCGCGTGGTGATCCCCTATGCCAAACCCGGTATCAGCTCGGGCTGTACCATGGTCTTCATGCTGTCGGCGGGGGCCCTGGCGCCGCCGCAGATCCTGGGTGGTCCGTCCTCCTTGTGGTTCACGCAGCTGATCTATCAGCAGTTCAATGACAACAGCGACTGGCCACAGGGCGCGGCCTATGCGGTGGTGCTCTTGGTGACCTGTATCCTCTTGGTTCTGGCGGTGATGCGCCTCTTCAAGGTGAACATGGGGGATATCGGCAAATGACCTCCTTCTCCTTCATGCGCGTCAGCATCTGGGTCTATCTGGCGATCTTCTTTGCCTATCTCCTGGGTCCCCTGGTGATCATGTCGATCACCGCCTTCAACAGCCCCGAGTTCCCCCGCGCCACCCCGTGGGAGTGCCTGACCTTCGAGTGGTTCTCGGCGCTGTTTCAGGACGAGCGGATCCTGAACGGGATCAAGAACTCGATCCTGGTCGGGGCGGGCACGGTGGTGCTGTCGGTGGCAATGGGTCTGGCGGGGGCGCTGATGCTCACCCAGATCTGGCCGAAACTGCGCGCGACCTATTACACCATCATCATCGCGCCGATCCTGATCCCCGGCGTGGTCATCGGTATTTCGACGCTGGTGTTCTGGGACCGCATCAACCGGATGGTGGGCCTGGGGGCTGACAGCTTCCTGTCGAACGGGCTGTTCCTGACGGTGATCGGCCAGTCCACCTTCATCGCCAGCTATTGCATGCTGGTGCTGGTGGCACGTCTGCAGCGCTATGACACGGCGCTGACCGAGGCGGCGCTGGACCTGGGTGCCACCCATGCGCAGGCCTTCCGCAAGGTGCTCTTGCCGTTCATGAAACCGGCGATTGCCTCGGCCGCAGTTCTGGCCTTCCTCGCCAGTTTCGAGAACTACAACACCACCACCTTTACCTTTGGCGAATACCCGACCCTGACCATCGAGCTGGCGCAGAAGGTCCGCTATGGCATCACGCCCGCGATCTCGGCTCTGGCCTTCATCATCGTGGTGCTGACCGTCTTTGCCGCGCTGTTCAACGAGGCGAACCTGCGCCGCAAGGATCTGGTCGCGGCGGCCCGCAAGGACGCCACGGTCGAGGAACTCGAAAGCGGCAAGTTCCGCGTTCCGGGCTTCCTCAGCTCCAACTGGGCGGCGGTCGCGCTGGTGGTGATGGGGTGCGCCACGGTTGTGGTTGTGGGCACCGCCACGGTCTACAGCCCCGCGCAGTGCATCGCCAACGTGCAGGAGCAAAAGCGCATCGAGACCGAGTTGCGCATCCAGGAGCTGCGCCAGCGCCGCGCCGAGGAAGCCGCCCGCAAGGCTGCGGAAGAGGCCGAAACCGCGCCGAAACCGCAGGCAGCACCTTCGGGCAACAACTCCGGCTTTGGCGGGGTCTTCAGCCCCAACGCCCTGACCGGTGGCAGCGAGGCAGAAGAGGACAGCAAGGCGCCCGAGGCGGAGGACAAGAGCAACTCCGGCTTTGGCAATGTCTTTGCCCCCAGCAGCCTGAGCGGTGATTGATCCCGGGTTATGAGGCTGGAACAAGGCGGCCCAAATGGGCCGCCTTTTCATATGCAGATCCCAGTCAGTGTCCGTGCTACAGGCTGATGGCAGTCCCAAAAAGGAGCGCTTGCCATGATTGCCTATGTGACCGTCGGTGCCGATGACATTGCGCGCGCCAAACGGTTCTACTCTGCTGTCCTGCCAGCCCTTGGCTATATCTTGAAGGAGGGGCCGGAGGGATTGAGCTATGCGCTGCCCGTCGCGCCGGGCCAATCGCCGACCTTGCCTGATTTCTATGTCAAACCGCCCTTCGACGGCAGACCGGCCTCGGCTGGCAACGGCTCTATGGTTGCCTTTGAGGCAGAGAGCCAGCAACAGGTGCGCGCCCTCCACGCCGCGGCCCTAGCTGCAGGTGGCTCTGACGAGGGGCAGCCAGGTTTTCGCGCATCCTATGGCCCTCGGTTCTATGTCGGCTACCTGCGCGATCCGCAGGGCAACAAGATCGCGTTGTTTTCCAGCAACCCGGCTGAGCCCGGGCGGGATGGCAAGTGAATCTCTGCGGGCGCCACCGAGGACATGCGCTTCCGCGTGATCTCTGCGCCCTCCACCCGGGGAGATCGGGACGACGTCCGGGGCGCGATATATGTCAGAACAGGGGAACGGAGGGTGCCCGATCGGCACGCTCCGCCCATGACTACGTGTCTCAGCTCAGGAACTCGTCCAAGCCGCCGACGACCAGCGTGACTGTCGCCTCTGATGTGGCGCCTTCGGCGTCGGTGATGCTGTAGACGAAACTATCCTCCAGCACATCCCCATCGTTCAGCGCCTGGATGTCCGCCGCTGCGGTGGGATCATAGGTGATCAGCCCGGTGTCGGCGTCATAGGACAGGCTGGCGCCATTGGCGCTGACGGCTCCGTCGAGTGAGAAGACAAAGCTATCGCCATCAAAACCCGTGTCATTCGACAGAAGGTCCGATATCTTGATCGTGGCTATGCTGTCCTCTGTCGCATAGGGGTGATTGCCCCCAAAGATCTGAGCTTTGATGCCAATAGTGCTGTCTTCATTGCTGTACCAGCTAATGATGAAGCGTCCATCATTGAGAGGAGCAATAGAACTATAGATTTGATGGTAGTGTTCGCTTTCGTTAACGAGAACGCTTTCTGTCGCGGGGGTTCCGTCTGCATTGTAGACTTGGGCGTAGGTACCCCCTCTTGATGAGTCTGGCGCCGACCAAGTCACCACAAACTGTTCCGCAGATACCCAGGTTACATCGCCATTGTCGGCGTAGTCTGTTGTGCCTGCAACAACAGGTCTATAGAACGTAAATTCTTCTGAAGCTGCGGAGCCATCGGGGTTGAAAACCCTTCCAACCATCCGTGCTTCAATGCCTGCATCGGTGGAGATTTCTCGCCAAGTGACAACAAAAGATCCGTTTTCATTGGCGGAAACCTGGACATTGGACAGGGCTCCCAGATTCGCATCTATTGTTCGAGTGGTAAGTTCGAGATTGGTTACGACTTCCTGACCGCTATTGTCGAAGATTTCGGCCTGAACAACGGTTGTTGATCGTCCTGCTCCGATAGTACCCGTAGCCCGTAGTGTTATGAATCCACCGGTCTCAAGCGCTTCAACAGAGACGCCCTGCAGAGCTCCTTGGCCAGGAAAGTCATCAAGATCCATTGCGAATGACTGTCCCAACATATCGCCATTTGGGCTGTAGATCCTGCCGTCAAATCCAGAACGCGTCTCGTGGGCACCTGATGGGTAAGTAGTGCCAATAGAGGTGACCAAGATATTGCCGTTGCTCAATCCGGTGACCCTGAAGCTGGCAAAATCATCCCCCTCAGAGTTGACCAAGGAGATTTCACCGGTTCGGGGAGATCCGTCTGCGTTGAAGATCCGCATTGTTGAACGGGTATCCACATCGGGGTTATTGGAGCCGTTCGTTCGCCAGGCCAACGCAAAGCCGCCATCTTCAAGTTCGGTCAACTCGAATTCATCCAGTCTCCCACCTGCGTCCTCATTGGCGAGGAACAGCGATCTGACATCGTTCCCTTTTGCATCCACGACACGGACAGCGACGCCAGTTTGGCCGCCACTATTGGCTTTCCAGGCGGAAACAAAGCCGCCGTCTTTACGCGCGACAACCTGTGGGTGAGGCGAGGTGGCAACCCCGATCCCAGACAGCGTGAACTCACCTTCTCCCTCAATAGCTTGTAAATTTGAGGGAGCCCCGGTCAGGCGATCATCGATTGCATTGGGGACGGTGATAGGAACTCCATCTGTTCCACCGACCGTCAACGTCACCGATGCGGTATCCGTGTTTCCGTTGGCGTCGGTCACCGTGTAGGTGAAACTGTCCTCCAGGGTCTCGCCCGTCCCAAGGGCCTGCACCTCGGCGGAGGCGGTCGGGTCATAGAGAACCTCGCCGGTTTCCGCGTTGAAGGTGATTTCGGCGCCAAAGGCGCTGGTGGCGGACACATCCGTCACGGTCAGCTCGGCACCGGTGTCATTGGCAAGCAGCTGGTCAATCGAAATCAGCGAAGCGGTGTTTTGATCCGTAAAGGCTCTTTCGGCCAATTCGCCATTCCCGTCGAAGATGCGAATGGTTGTGTCATGGTCACCGGTCTCTGGATTGAGGTCTTGTGAGATGATGGCGAAACCACCCTCCGGCAACGCAACGATTTCAATCTCTCTATGGTGCCCGCGCTCACCGTCCGGGTCGATTGCGATCTTGTCCGTCAGCGGCTGCCCCTCGGCATCAAAGATGATCACATAGGGAAAGCTGATGTACTCGTAGGTTCCCGGCACCTTTTCCGCTTCATTCCAGATCACAGCGAAACGCCCATCATCAAGCCATACCTGTTGCAGATCCTTGAAGTAATTGTGTTCAAGATGTCCCGTCAGAGCCTCTTCTGGCATGGTGTCGACGATCTGTGAACGGCGGAGCAATACTCGGCCACGGTAGCGACGGCATAGTGTTGTCGCGGGCGGCGTAAAAGTCGTCCACTT
>NZ_JARCJL010000014.1:0-112186 GCF_028890025.1 Phaeobacter sp. PT47_59 | reverse complement strand
AGGGCGAAAAAAGCTTGTTCAATTGGCAAAATCAGGCGATCTTGACATCACCTGGCACGCCACTTGGGGAATGTCGGAATATATGTCAATAATATTGCATCTTGAACCGGTCTCCAGGATCATGATCCATAGGCGTAAAGAAACGGGAGGGAGAGCGGACATGACACAAGAGCATTACCGTATCATCGGCGGCCTCGGCTCGCCTTATTCCATGAAGATGCGCGCCATTTTCCGTTACCGGCGCATTCCCCATCTCTGGGTGCAGCAGAACATGGAAACGCGCAAAGAGGTCGCTCATGTGCGCCCGCCCGTCATTCCCATCATCCAATATCCGGACGGCACCTATCACAACGACTCTACGCCCATGATCTATGATCTGGAAGCGCGCCATACTGGCCGCTCCATCGTGCCTGAGGAAGAAGGCCAGGCTTTTCTCGCCTATCTCATCGAAGACATGGCCGATGAGTGGCTCACCAAGATGATGTTCCATTACCGCTGGTTCCTGGAGCGCGACCAGAAGCAGATGAGCCTCTGGCTCGCCTTCGACACGCTGCCGGGCGAAGGGCTGGAGACCATCGAAGGCTTCGCCAAAACCTTCCGCGACCGGCAGGTGGGCCGCATGGCGCTGGTCGGCTGCACGGCGCATAACCAGCAACTGATTGAGCAAACCTGCACCCGGCTTTTCGAATTGCTGGAAGCGCATGTCACCGGCAAGGAGCGCTATCTTTTCGGCGCGCGCCCCTCACTCGCTGATTTCTCCATCATGGGCCAGTTTTCGCAGCTCGCCGTCGACCCGACGCCCTGCGACAAGATGCGGGCCGAAGCGCCTTTCCTCTTCCGCTGGCTGATGGAGCTGGACGATCTAAGCGGTCTTGAAGAAGGCGCCTGGCGTGATCCGGCGGCGCCTCTGTCTCCGGCGCTTGAAGGGTTCCTTCAAATGGCAGGCGAGGTCTATCTGCCTTTCCTCGAGGCCAACAAGAAGGCCTATGAAGCAGGCGAGGAAACCTTCCGTTTCGAGGCGCTGGGCCTTCCTTATGAGCAGGGCACCTTCCGTTATCAGGTGAAATGTCTGAGCGAATTGCGCCACCGGTTCCAGAGCCTGAGCGGAGAGGCAAAGGCTCGCCTCGAACCGGCCCTTGAAAAAGCCGGGCTTCTGACGTCCCTCAGCGCGCCTGCATAAATGAACACGCGGCTGTGAAGCGCGGGGTCTTGCGGCAGCGGGCCGGGGCGGCTTAACTCCTGCCATCGAAATTCTTGGAACAGGGGAGGAAACCCATGAACCGCGTCCTCGCGCATCTCGGCACGAAATATCCCATTTGAAACGATTACCGGAAAAGCCCGCGGCGATTTCGCCTCCGAGGTCAAATCATACCGCGCCGAAATGACGAAGATCGTCGATGATGTGGTAAAATGGGACACGGCACTTGAGACATTCAAGGTGGGACCATGTGATCATTGAAGACGAAAGCCACATCTTTAACAGGCATGCGAGGAATTGGCTCTACACGGCGGTCACAAGGGCTGCTGATCGCGTGACCCTGGTAACACGCCTCTAGGCACAAGTTGTTGTTGGCTCAGTCATTGGGGAGGTGCTGTTCCCCAATGACGGTACTGTCTCACGCCCAAAGCCATAGGAGCATCGGGTTGAAGGTCTTCGGCGGCGCCAGAGCCGAAACCCGTGCTGGCCAATACAGTGCCAAAGCCGCGGATCATGCCGCGAAACCGTGGCTTCATGGCACGGGTCCATTCGCTCGGAGTGTTGAGGCAGTCGAGGTAGGCTTGTCAGGCATGGGAGCTTTCTATTCACGGCTAACGGACAGGATGTGGTTGTGCTGGCGCGCCCTTAGGCTCCTCTGGACGATCTGGCGCACCTTGTTGCTCCCAATCCATGTTTGACGTGCCGGACGGTCTTTGACGCGGCACCATCACACTAGACACTCTCTGCTCGATCCCGGCGGTAACTGCGACACTGACATAGTGTGTTCTCAGGCGTGCTCTGCGCGTCGCTGAGCACGACCCATGTTCTGATGCGTTTCGTATGCTGCACGCACGCTACCGACGTTCTACGCGCTCTTTTGCAGTGCTGGACTGACACCGAAGCCCCTTGTTTCCTTGGCTTTGTCAGCAAGAGAGGTTTACATTTCTCGCGAAAAACGCCGTTTTCGGCTTCAATCCGTCAACTTTATGTAAACTTTGGGTAAACCCTGAAGGCTGATTTTGGGGTGTTTTCGAGGGTTTGGGGTTTACATGAACCGGCGCTGAGGTTGTCGGATGTCAACCCATGTAAACCCCATGACAACCCTATCGCGTGTCGTTGCGGACGTTTTCGGGACCCGGCGAAGCGCAACGATCGCGCCATTCCTCGCCGTGGTCCCAGCTATAAGTCCACCTCATCCATATCGTGGCGCGCAGAGACGCCGCAGGAGCTGCACTCGGCGCAAGGTCGGCTTGGGGTCGCTGTCATTGCTCACGTCGCGCAGGAAGCGCAGTCAGACGCGTTCGTTGGGCATCAGATCGTCTTCCTGGCCGCACATGGTGCCTATCTCCCGAAGATCGTCTTGATCGCCGCCTGCGATCTGCTGGTCAGCCGGGGATCGGTATTGTTCGAAGCCTCGCGGATCGCCTGCAGCCAGCCAACCTCGTTCGCGGTGACCGGCTCACCGAACACCTCCAAGACTGCCTCAGCTGCCGTCTGGCCAATCGCCTGCTCCAAGGCGAGCCGCATCACGAAGGCCGGATCTGCCTCTAGTGCGCGCGCCAGGGCCGGGACACGATCCAGAGCCACCTTGGAGCTCCCCTGCTTGATCATCGTGATCATGTTCTGGTTCACATATCCGACTTCGGTGGCGATTTCTGCCTGGCTCTTCCGTCCTTTCAGTTCGAGCACCCGGCGTTCCACGTATTTCGCCAACTGTGTATCTTCGTGTGGTTTTTTGGACATCGTTTTCCTCTCAAATGTGACGCAGCGCGTGCTGCATATCTTCGTTATAGCGATGGCCAGGATGGGGATGTGTGGCGGGACAATAGTCACAGTCAAGGCCACAGGTGGTCGTCGAAGAATATGATTATGATGTGCTTTAGCGCACATAGCTCCGACTGCGCACACTATGGATCTGGCGTCTAACCTTGAGCTCAAACAACTACTCAGCCCGCCTGAATAGTCCGGTTTGAGTATCAGTGCATGACCGGCCTCGGGTCCATCAGGACGAGTATTTTCGGAGTTGGTGAAACTCCAAAAAGCCGCCAACCACCTAGCAGAACCTCCGCTTCAAAGCACACCCGGCGCCCTAGGCCGCGCGGACTGTGCAGATTGGCAGAATTCAGCAGTTGGTTTGAAGAGCATATTGAGCGGGCTCGCCAGGATGACAAGCTCTATCAGATGAACCAGAAAGACGCTCAGAGCGCACTGATGGCCTGCTTTGCGGCGCGAAGGCTTAACGGCCTTATGGCGGCGGGACTTGCGCGAGCACGGCAACCGCCCCTTTGTGACATATTGATTTTACATAATATATATTATCTCTGAAAACTTTGTGGCTGGGCGCATTCTAAACTGGCTTGCGCCAGATCCCCTCTCTTGCTCGAAAGCAAGCAGAATAAAAGATGGCACCAGCAAAGGTTTCTGGGCATGCACGGCTTGCCATTCATACATATCCACCTTTTATTGCGTGGCCCATGAGACCTCTACACTCTGCCCCTGAAACACGGCCCGCAAGGAGCTATTGATGCATATTGCTGTTGCCGGGCTTGGATATGTCGGCTTGTCCAACGCCGTATTGCTGGCGCAAAATCACGTGGTCACCGCCGTGGATATCTCCGCGTCCCGCGTGGACATGGTCAACCGCCGTCAGTGCCCGGTTATTGACGAGGACCTGCAGGCCTTCCTGAGCAAGCGCGATCTGCAGCTCACGGCAACGACCGATGCCGCCTCGGCCTATCGGGATGCCGATTTTGTCATCGTCGCAACACCGACCGACTACGACCCCCAGAACAATTTCTTCGACACCTCCTCGGTCGAGGCCGTGATCCGCCAGGTCATCGACGTGAACCCCGACGCCACCATCGTCATCAAGTCCACAATCCCGGTCGGCTTCACCGAGGACATCCGCCGCCGCCTGGACAGCGAGCAGGTGATCTTCAGCCCCGAATTCCTGCGCGAAGGGCGCGCGCTCTATGACAACCTGCATCCCAGCCGGATCATCGTCGGAGAGCACTCCGAGCGCGCCCGCATCTTTGCCGATCTCCTGCTGGAAGGGGCGGAAAGCAAGGATGTGACGGTCCTCTTCACCGATCCAAGCGAGGCCGAGGCGATCAAGCTCTTTGCCAATACCTACCTTGCCATGCGGGTGGCCTTCTTCAACGAGCTGGACAGCTATGCCATGGCCGGTGGCATGGACACGCGCCAGATCATCGAAGGCATCAGCCTAGATCCGCGCATCGGGGACCATTACAACAACCCCTCCTTCGGCTACGGCGGCTATTGCCTGCCAAAGGACACCAAGCAGCTGCTGGCCAACTACAGCCAGGTGCCGCAGAACCTGATCCGCGCCATCGTGGATGCCAACCGCACGCGCAAGGATTTCCTCTCCGACCAGATCCTGATGCGCGGGCCCAAGGTGGTCGGCATCCATCGTCTGGTGATGAAGGCAGGCAGCGACAATTTCCGCCAATCCTCCATCCAGGGCATCATGAAGCGGCTCAAGGCCAAGGGGATCAAGGTCATCGTCTACGAACCGGTGCTGGAAGAAGAGCATTTCTTCCATTCGCCGGTTGTGCGCGACCTTGCTGCCTTCAAGGCCGAGGCGGATGTGATCGTCGCAAACCGGATGAATGACGAGATCCGCGATGTCGCCGACAAGGTCTTCACAAGAGATCTGTTCGGAGCCGATTGAAGAAGATTGAGACCGTGAGGTGCCGACCAGCCCTCTTGGGCACGTGCCGGAAAACTCTGCGCGCCGCTACCCCAATAACAGGGGCGTTTCAAGCAGGGCAAAGTGCCGGGGGTCCGGATCCAGTCCTGCGGAAGCAAGCGCTCTGCGGGGAGTTTACCGCGCGGCTCGGGAAAGAAAATTTCCCCTTGGTGGAATCTCTCCCAGATGCTTAGACTTTGATTAAAGTCAAAGACCACTTATCCAAATCAAACCATTTTTGACCCTGGGGGGTGCCGAAAGGCGCAATTGATTCCACGCAGGATGCAGCACGCAAAGACAGAAAGGGAATGCACCGTGTTCACGGCCTCTTTCCATTCGATTCTGATCCGCACGGCTCTGGCTGTTCTGTTGCCTGTGGTCGGGTCTTCGGCGCAGGCCTTTTCGGCGCAGGTCAACGGCTGTCAGTTGCTGCACGATCAGGCGTCGGTGATCTGCAAGGCAAAGGTCTCCTGCCGCGATGCAACCGCGGCAATCGAGGCCATTCGCCCCCTGTTTACCCGCTGCGCCGCCGGAGAGCCCGTGCGTCGCAACGATGTGGAAGACGCCATAGGCGCCTTCAAAACCCCGCGCTACTTCCGATGCTGCATCGGCAACGACCTTGTGTCGCTGTGGCCATCGCCTGTTCCATTTGACTGAAAGGATGCCGACCATGGCTTTTGATGATTACAGATCACTCTTGGTAAGCGACACCGAAGGCTGGCATGACGGCAGTGACGTCATCACCTATTCGTTCCTGGGCACCGACATGCCCAAATATTACCGCCGCCTGGACACCGATGGCGACGGCATCAAGGATTCCTGGAACATCGGCGGGGAGATCGTTCCCTTTACCAATGACTTCTCCATGACCGTGGAACAGCGGGCCATGACCTCCCTGGCCATCGAGGCCTGGAACGAAGTGGCCAATGTCAACCTGCAGCCCGGCACCATCGCCCGCGGCGGCACCGACAGCGATCACGGCACCCCGGTCACCGGCGACGGCACCCTGGTGGCAGCGGGCGGCGACGCCCTGCCCACCAATGACGATGGCTATTCCCTGGTGGACATGTCGGCGGTCTTTGAAGAGGGGCTGAACTTCTTCGGCGTCGATTACGATGCCAGCCAGATCTACGTGAACACCAATGGCAACATCACCTTCGGCACCGGGCTGTCGCAATATACCCCCTCGGGGATCTCGGCCGGCACCATCCCGTTGATCGCCGCCTTCTGGGCCGATGTGGACACCCGCGCCGGCGAGCCGATCTACGTGGACGTGGACGCCGAGGCCGATGTGGTCACCATCACCTGGGAAAACGTCGGCTTCTATAGCCATCACGCCGAGCCCAGCAACTCGTTCCAGATGCAGCTGTTTGACCGCGGCGAGGGCGATTTCGACATCGTCTTCCGCTACGAGGACATCAACTGGTCGGCCGGGACCGCCTCGGGTGGCGATCCCGAAACCGGGCTTGGCGGCACCCCGGCCCGGGCCGGCTATTCGGCCGGTAACGGCGCCGACTTCTTCGAGCTGCCGCAATCGGGCATCGAAAGCGATATCACCAACCTGGAAAACATCACCGGCAACACCGGTGTCGAAGGGCTGTGGGTGTTCGAGGTCAGAAACGGTGCCATCGTCGGCGATATCGCCTTCGGCTCCACCGGCTTCGAAGATACCGGGCTTTATGGCTTTGTTGCCGATTTTCCCGAGCCCGACCATCTGGGCGACCGCCCCTCGCGTGCGGGCGACATGTGGATCAACAACGCCAATACCGACCAGTATATCCCCGGCGTTGGACCGGTCTACGGTCACACCAGCTGGAACACCTATCTGCATGAACTGGGCCATGCCCTGGGCCTGCGTCACCCCAATGAGCGTCCCAACGACCCGGATACCAACGCCCAATACACGGTGATGTCCTATGCGGCACATCCGTCGGAAGCGGACGAAAGCCTGATTGACCAGTCCTTCTCGCTGACCCCGATGGTCTGGGACATCCAGGCGCTGCAGGAGCTTTACGGCGCCAACACCACCACCCGTACCACCGACACGGTCTATTTCGGCGATGGCGGCGGCGAGAACGGTGCGCTGGAATATCAATATGCCACCAATGCCGACAATGACCTTGGCATGCAGGTGCGGGGCCAAGATGGCAATTACCGCGATGTCCATCTGACCATCTGGGATGCCGGCGGCACCGACCTGATCGATGCCTCGGACCTGAGCACCAGAAGCTTCATCGATCTGCGCCCGGGCAACTATTCCACCATCGGTGAGGAAACGGACAATATCGCCGTTGCCGCCGCCGTGCGCGAAGGTGGCCAGGTCATCAACTATATCGAAAACGCCTGGGGCGGCAGCGGCAAGGACCGGATCACCGGCAACAATGCCGATAACGAGCTCCTGGGCGGTGGCGGTCGCGATGTGATCCGTGGCAACCGCGGTGACGACATGATCGAGGGCGAGAGCGGCAACGACAAGCTCTATGGCAATGGCGGCGGCGACCTCATCGAGGGCGGCAGCGGCAAGGACCTGATCAACGGCGGCAGCGGCGGCGACGTCCTGTTCGGCGATGGCGGCAACGACAACCTGTCCGGCGGCAATGGCAACGATGACCTGGACGGTGGTGCCGGCAACGACAGGCTGCTTGGCGGTCGTGGTGCCGATACCTTCATCTTCGGCACCGGCAATGACACCGTGCGCGACTTCGACACCGGCCAGCGCGGTGAGGTGGTGGATCTCAGCGATGTCGCCTCGATCACCGATTTCAGCGACCTGATCGCCAACCACGCCACCGATGTCAGCGGCGGTGTGCGCATCAGCGACCTCGGCGGCAATACGATGCTGCTGGAAGATCTCACTGTGAGCGATCTGGCCGCCAATGATTTCTTGTTCTGATTGAAACCCTTGCTGTCCTCCCCGGTTTTCACCCGGGGGGGACAGAAACCTGACTTGCCCATTCCCAAAAATGGTGAACAGTAAAGATCCGACGCATTAACCATCTGCCGGAAACGGCCGCTCTTGATGAGCAGTGGAGGGATCTTTCTATGACCACCTATAATATCACCGGCTTTGCCGTCTTGCGCAGCAACCGCCAGGGACAAGAAGACGTCATCAGGGGCGTCGAAACCGGTATCGAGCTTTCAGCCTATGTGCCCGAGGGCACCACCACCCTCAGCTATACGAATTCCTCCAACCCCGACGAACCCGATCAACCCCTTGCCGATGTCACGGTCGAAGGCGGTCTCGCCTATATCGAGGGCGATCCTCTGGACGATGACGAAGCCGCGATCCTGCGGGTGCGCTGGACGGATGGCGGCACGATCCGCACCACCACGGTGCTTGTCCTGACTTTTTTCGATGCCGAGGTCGACGGCTACAGAAATGTGGATGCCGATGCGATCTTCGTGCTCGATGGCGATCCCCTGCCCAATATCACCACCGCGGCCCAGTGGGAGGCCTTTGACGGCAGCATCGTGTCGGTCGGTCCGGCACAGGGGGGGCTGGCCCCCGGGCAGGACATCCCGCTCAGCAGCTTCTTCACCTCCTCAAGCGAGAACGACCTGATCATCGGCACGGGTGGCAATGACGAACTGATCGGCGGGGTCGGCAACGACACCATCAACCCGGTGGATAATGGGGATTCCGACTACATCCAGCCCGGCAGCGGCAATGACCGGGTGATCTTCTCGGATCTGGAGCGCGGCTATGTGCATCTGGATCACTCGGATCTTGATGCCGGCGTCACCATCACGATCAATGGCAATGCCAACACCGGGGTGATCGACAAGGGCAGCAATGGCAGCACCCGGCTGGTGGATGTGCGCAACCCGATCCTGGCGGGCGCCGATATCGGTGGCCTGGGCGTGGTCGGCACCACTCACAACGATGTCTTCCGCGTCACCTCCGCAGATGGCGGCTGGATGCAGCTGCAGGGTCTCGGTGGCAATGACCGCTTCGTCATCGGCGACAGCGACGGCGCGGTGCGGCTGGATTACAGCAGCTCCAGCAGCGGCGTGGTGGCCAACCTCGGCCGTGGCCGCATCACCGATGACGGGATGGGCGGCGCGGACCGGATCTCCGGAAACGGGCAGATCACCGAATTGCGCACCAGCATGCATGACGACAGGGTGATCGGCTCGGGCCGGAACGAAAGCTTCATCCTGATGGCCGGCGATGACACGCTGGACGGCAAGGGCGGGTTTGACCGTCTGCGCTATGACCGCTCCGGCGTCGATGCGGTCGAGGTGCACCTTGGCCGTGGCGAGGCCAGCGGCACCTGGCGCGGCGAGAGCTTCACCCACGATATCCGCGGCATCGAATACGTGCGCGGCTCGCGCGACGGAAACGACAAGCTGACCGGCAACGGTGCCGACAACCGCCTGGAAGGGCGCGGCGGCAATGACGTCCTGAAGGGGGCCGGCGGCAATGACACGCTGCTGGGCGACGAGGGCCGGGACAAGCTGATCGGCGGCAAGGGCAGCGACACCCTGGATGGCGGCGCGGGCAACGACCTGCTGGTCGGTCAGGCCGGCGGCGATACCTTCATTTTCTCGGAAGGCAACGACCGGGTGAGGGGCTTTGGCGGCGCCGATGTGATCCAGCTCGGCAATGCCGCGGGGATCACCAGCTTCAGCGACCTCAGCAACAACCACATGCGCGAATCCCGGGGCAACGTGATCATCGAAGATGACAACGGCAACAGCATGACCCTGCTGAACCGCGACATCAGCGACCTGAGCGCCGACGACTTCCTGTTCTGATCCCTGCCGAGCAGCACAGACACAATGACCACCGCCCGGCTCCGGCCGGGCGGTTTTGTTTTTGGCAACCGCAAGGCAAAGCAGGCTCAGAACAGGAAATCATCGGCATCAAGCTCTGCGGGGCGCAGATCCTCCAGCAGCACCCGGCCCGCGCCGGTATCGATGCGGGTGCCCGCGGCGCTGCGGGAAATCTCCAGATCCGCAAACCCCATGCCCGGCCCGAAGATCCCGGACAGATCGATCAGGTCCTCGCCGGGGGTGAAATCCAGGATCCGGTCGGCGCCATGCCCCCGGGCAAAGACGAAGACATCCGCCCCAGTGCCGCCCTCAAGCCAGTCGCGCCCCTTGTCTCCGCGCAGCCGGTCGGCGCCATCGCCGCCCTCCAGCGTGTCCTTGCCGCCGCCGCCGAACAGGAGATCGCCGCCCGCGCCGCCCCGGATCTCATCATCGCCCGCCTGCCCCAAAAGCCGGTCCTGCCCCTCGCCCCCGGTCAGCGAGTCCTGGCCCGCGCCCCCCTTCAGCACATCCGCCCCGGCGCCGCCGAACAGCCGGTCATTGCCCTTCTGCCCCAGCAGCACATCGCCGCCGCCGCCACCATAAAGCTCATCATGCCCCTTGCCGCCCGCCAGCCGGTCATCGCCCAGCTCCCCGGACAGGACATCGGCCCCGGCATGGCCCTGCACCGTATCATCGCCATCGCCGCCCAGCAGCCGGTCATTGCCGCCCCGGCCCAGCAGCAGATCATCGCCGCCAAGCCCCTGCACCGTATCATTGGCGCTGCTGCCATCCAGCTCATCGCTGCCGCCGCCGCCATATTGAATGCCATCCTCCAGGCGCACCCCCAGAGAAAGCCGGTCGGGAAAAGGAAACAGCCCGCCCGGCCACAGATCCTGCAGATCCAATGCCCCGCCCGAGGCGCTTTGCACCTCGATCACGCTGTCGCCGAAACGCAGGCGGATCCCGTCGCTGCGGGCCTCCACACCGAGCTGTGCCATGCTGCGCAGCCCTGACAACAGGGACAGATCCAGCACATCCTCGCCGGGGGTGAAGTCGCGGATCGTGATCCGGCCCGCCACCGCCTCGGGCAGGAAGACATCCGCCCCGGCCCCGCCCGTCAGCACGCTGCCCGCCGCCTGCGCCAGCAGCACATCATCGCCGCGGCCACCCGTCGCGTTCCTGTCCTGCGCCGTCGCCGCGATCACCTGTCCCACCCCGCGCAGATCGAGGGTAAAGCGGCTGATCCCGCCCGCCGCGCCGGAGGTCACGAAGATCTGCAGCTCCTCCCCGATCTGCGCGGTCTCGATCGCCGTCACATTCTCAAGGCCCAGGCCCGTCTCATGAGCGAGGCTTTCGAGATGCACCAGCTTGCCGCCGGGCAGCAGCCGCATCAGGGCAAGCCCGTCATCGCTGCCCGCCGCCAGCACCAGCACAGCGCCATCCGCAAGCACCACCACCTCCAGCGCCACAAGCCCGCCGAACCGGGTGGTGGAACTGTCGTTCAGATGATCCGAGAGAGAGAGGGATCCATCCGCGCCCACCGCCATCAGGCTGATCGAGCCGCTGCCCTGCGCGCCCAGCAGCACCCAGGTCTGCCCATGGGCCTCGACGCTCATGATGGCGCTGGGGTGCCCCACCGGCAGGCCATCCTCCATGCCAAGGCTGCCCGCCGCCGTCAGCGATCCGCTCTGCGGGTCGATCCGGTAGCTGCGCAGCCCCTGGTGGCTGCCGCCCTCGGCCAGGAACAGGAAGGGCGCCGAGGCCGGACCGCCCACCGCCAGCGCCACGGTATCGGGCAGCCTGTAGGCGGCATCGCCCCCGGCGGCGCCCACCTCGCCCCGCATCTGCCCCGCAGCATCCAGCCGCCAGCCCTCCAGCTGCCCGCGGGCGCCGGTGATGCCATAGATCACGCTGGCGCCGCTCTCCAGCTGCAGCGCCGCCAGCGCGCCCAGGCCCCGCGGCTCGGCCCCCGGCAGATCCTGATCCGCCTGATCGCCGAGGCTGCCATCCGCGCCGATGCGGTGAAACAACAGCTGGCTTTGGGCCGTCCCCTCATGCAGGAGCCGCATCTGCCCGCCGATCTCGGCCAGGTGCATCTCGCCGGTCTGGGCCGTCACCCGGCCATGCATCTGGCTGTCCAGAAACGCCAGCCGCCCGGCCCCGTCCAGGCGCAACAGGCTGATGCCGCCGCCCCGGCCATTGACCGCATAGAGAAAGCGTGACCCGCCCGCCTCAAACAGCTCCAGATCGCGCAGATCCTGATCGAACAGCGGATTTCCCATTTCGAAACGCTGCGCGAATACGATGCCCATCGGTCTCGACCCCCAAAGTGAGAACACTCATCACGAGGGGTAACCTCCTGCCGGGCCATGTCCCCACTGAGGACCGGAATGGGGCAAAACAGGGGATATTGTTTACATATTGAAGACAATGCATGGGCATCCCGCCAGACCGGGACAGGGATACGGACAGGGGCACTGCCGTTGCCGCAGCGGCGCGCCCCCGGTTAGCGCCGTTTTACAGGCGCCCGGCGCAGGGTTCCGCGATCAGCCAGAAGGAAAGCGCCGCCCCATGTCCGAGACCTCTCCGATCCTGTCCCTGCCCTATCTGATGCCCTCGCAGGCGCAGAAACATGTGACCCATAACGAGGCGCTGCAGATCCTGGATGCGGTGGTGCAGCTGCGTGTCACCGCCTTTGACGCCGAGACCCCGCCCGCCGATCCCACGCCCGGTGCGGCCTGGGCGCTGGGAGGCACGCCCACCGGCTCCTGGGCCGGGCAGGCCGGGCGGCTGGCAATCTGGCAGGGCGAGGGCTGGCTGTTCCTGGAGCCCCTCCCCGGCTGGCGCGCCTGGGGGCTCACCGAGGAGGAAAGCCGCATCTGGGATGGCAGCGCCTGGATCCTGCCGCCGCACCTGGGCGTCAACACCAGCGCCGATGCCAGCAACCGCCTCGCGGTCGCATCCCCTGCCACCCTTCTGACTCATGAAGGGGCTGGCCATCAGCTGAAGATCAACAAGGCCAGCAGCGGCGACACGGGCGCGCTTTTGTTCCAGTCGAACTGGAGAGGGCGCGCCGAAATGGGCCTTCTTGGCAAAAACGACTTTACCATCAAGGTCTCCAGCGATGGCGGCAGCTGGGCCGAGGCGCTGCGCATCGACCGCCAGACAGGTCACCTGAGCCTGGGCGCCTCCTCTCCGGCCTATCGGTTGGATGTGGACGGCGACACGCGGATCGACGGCGCCCTGGGTGTTGGCATCACCCCCAATGCCTATTGCATCAACGCTGTCGGCACCCTGCAATGCGTCGAAGGGGACAACCAGCCGGTGTTGAGGCTGGCCAATACAAACCCCGGCTTTTCAAAGGATCTGAATTTCTGGTTCCCATCGCGCTCCGCCTCTTCCGATTGGAACTTTCTGATTGCGCGTTCCGGCGGCGGCAGCGGCGATGCCGAATTCAAGCTCACGGGGAATGGCAATGGCAGTTGTGATGGCGCCTGGAGCGGCGGCGGCGCCGATTATGCCGAATGGTTCGAATGGGCCGATGGCAGCCCCACTGGCGAGGACCGGCGCGGTATTGCGGTGGTGCTGGTCAGCAGCAAGATCCGCCCAGCCGGAACCGGTGACGACCCTATCGGTGTGATCTCCACCACACCTGCCCTGGTGGGGGATGGCGACTTGGACCGCTGGAAGGGCAAATACATGCGCGACGATTTCAATGCCTATCTCTGGGAAGACCATGAGGTCGACGGAAACCTGCAACAGCGCCGCCAGTTGAACCCGGCCTATGATCCGGATCTGCCCTATACCCCCCGCGCCCAGCGGGGGGAATGGGCCATAGTCGGGCTGATGGGCAAGTTGCGCCTGCGCCGGGGCCAGCCCACGGCCACCCGCTGGATCAAGATGCGGAAGGTGTCTTCCGAGGTCGAGGAATGGCTGCTGCTGTGACGCCTTATCCCTTGGCGCCCTGACCGCGCGCGTAGACATCCTCGTAGCGGATGATGTCATCCTCGCCCAGGTAGCTGCCGGTCTGCACCTCGATCAGCACCATCGGCACCTTGCCGGGGTTTTCCATCCGGTGCACCGCGCCCAGGGGGATATAGACCGACTGGTTCTCGGTCACCAGTTTCACCTCGTCATCGACGGTGACCTTGGCGGTGCCCTCGACCACAATCCAATGTTCGGAACGGTGATGGTGTGATTGCAGCGATAGGGCCGCGCCGGGGTGCACATGGATGCGCTTCACCTGGAAGCGATCCCCCACCGCCAGGCTTTCGAACCAGCCCCAGGGGCGGTGATCCATCGGAAACTCAGTCGCCTGTTTCGCCGATTTCGCCTTCAGTGCCGCAACCGCCTGCTTCACATCCTGCGCGCGGGAGGCATCTGCCACCAACACCGCATCGGGCATCGCCACGGTGATCACGTCTTTCAGGCCGATACCGACCACCTCAAGCCCCGTATCCTCGGAGCGAATGAGGCTGTTCTCGCAGTCGATCGCGGTGGCATGACCTGCGGTGACGACGCCGTTTTCATCCGGTCCCGCCTCGCGCCAGACCGCGTCCCAGCCGCCAAGATCGGACCAGCCGGCCGCAAAGGGCACCACGGTCAGGTTATCGGCCTTCTCCATCACCGCATAGTCGATCGAGATATCCGGGCAGCCCTCCCAGGCGACAGGATCAAGCCGGAAAAAGCCGAGATCCGGCGCCCCATCGGTGATCGACGCCGTGACCGGCGCCAAAAGATCCGGCGCATGGGCGCGGAAGGCCGCCAGAATGGTTTTCACCGAAAACAGGAAAATGCCCGCATTCCACAGGAACTGGCCCGAGGCCAGCATTTGTTCGGCCGTCTGCGCATCGGGTTTTTCCACGAACCGCTTGAGGCCGATGACGCGGGGGGTGAAATCGCCCGGATCCCCGTCCAGTTCCAGATAGCCATAGCCGGTTTCCGCATGGGTGGGCTTGATGCCGAAGGTGACGATCTGGCCCGCAAGGGCTGCCGCCTGCCCGGCCTCGACGGCCGCGCGGAAGGCGGCTGCATCGGGCACCACGTGATCCGAAGGCGCCACCAGCATCAGCGCCTCGGGGTCGGTCTTCTCAAGATAAAGCGCCGCCGCCAGCACCGCCGGCGCGGTATTGCGCCCGGCCGGTTCGATCAGGATGGAACCGGGATCGATGCCGAGGCCTGCCAGCTGCTCGGTGACGATGAAGCGGAAATCGGAGTTGGTCAACACCATAGGAGCGGCGAAACCCGTCCCTGACAACCGCTGCGCCGAGGCCTGAAACAGAGTCTTTTCTCCCACCAACGGCACGAATTGCTTGGGGTAGCTTTTGCGCGACAAGGGCCAGAGACGGGTGCCGGAACCGCCGCAGAGCAGAATGGGAGTAATCATGGCAACACCTTCCGAGTTCATTTCATCCGCAGGTTTTCCAGCCCCTGCTCCAGGAACCAGGCATAGGTTTCCGCGATGCCCTCTTTGAGGGGGATGCTGGCTGTCCAGCCCAGGCGGGCTAGGCGGGAGACATCCATCAGCTTGCGCATCGTACCATCGGGCTTGCTGGGATCGGTGGAGATCTTACCCTCGAACCCGGTGACCTCGGCCACCATCTGCGCCAGCTCCAGGATGGTCACATCCGTGCCCGAGCCCACGTTGATATGGCTCAGCATCGGCTCGGTCTCGCGCTGGTAGGTCGCATCGTCCAGATCCATCACGAAAAGCGAGGCCGCCGCCATGTCGTCCACATGCAGGAATTCCCGCATCGGCTTGCCCGAGCCCCAGATCGTGACCTCTTCCAGACCGTCCCGCGCCGCCTCGTGGAAGCGACGGATCAGCGCCGGCAGCACATGGGAGTTCTCGGGGTGGAAATTGTCACCGGGTCCGTAAAGGTTCGTCGGCATCACCGAGCGGTAATCGACACCATATTGCCGGTTGTAGCTTTCGCAGAGCTTGATGCCCGCGATCTTGGCCACGGCATAGGGTTCGTTGGTCGGCTCCAGCGTGCCGGTCAAAAGCGCATCCTCGCGCATCGGCTGCGCCGCTTCCTTGGGGTAGATGCAGGAGGAGCCCAGCTGCAACAACTTCCTGACGCCCGCCGCATAGGCCTGATGGATCACGTTGCATTCGATCATCAGGTTTTCATAGATGAACTGGCCGGGGTAGCTGTTGTTGGCAATGATGCCGCCCACCTTGGCCGCCGCCAGGATCACCTGATCGGGCTGTTCCTCTGCAAAAAACGCCCGCACCGCCGCCTGGTCGGTCAGGTCGAGTTCGGACGAGGTGCGGGTGATCAGGGTCAGGTCTTCGCCTGCGGCCTTGCGGGCCTGCAGCTGGCGCAGGATCGCGCCCCCGACCATGCCGCGATGTCCTGCAACATAGATCTTCACCACGGGATTACCCTTCCACGCTGACCGGCAGATCCATGCCGTGTTCTTTCAGCAATGCGTGGCGGCGGGCGGTCTTCAGATCTTCGGCCACCATTTCGGCACACATCTCCTGGGTGGTGATCTCCGGCACCCAGCCCAGCTTTTCCTTGGCCTTGGCGGGGTCGCCCAGCAGGGTCTCCACCTCGGCGGGGCGGAAGTAGCGCGGATCGATGCGCAGGATCACATCGCCCACCTTCAGCGCCGGTGCCTTGTCGCCCTCAATCGCGGCCACGGTGGCGATCTCATCCACACCGGTCCCGGAGAACTCCAGCTCAATGCCCAGCTCACGGGCGGACCAGGTGATGAATTCACGCACCGAATACTGCACGCCGGTGGCGATGACGAAATCTTCCGCCGTGTCCTGCTGCAGCATCATCCACTGCATGCGCACGTAATCCTTGGCATGGCCCCAGTCGCGCAGCGCATCGATATTGCCCATGTAAAGGCAGGGCTCCAGCCCTTGCGCGATATTGGCCAGGCCGCGGGTGATCTTGCGGGTGACGAAGGTCTCGCCGCGGCGCGGGCTCTCGTGGTTGAACAGGATGCCGTTGCAGGCATACATGCCATAGGCCTCGCGGTAATTGACCGTGATCCAGTAGGAATAAAGCTTGGCCACCGCGTAAGGCGAGCGCGGGTAAAACGGCGTCGTCTCCTTCTGCGGGGTCTCCTGCACCAAGCCATAAAGTTCCGAGGTGGAAGCCTGGTAGAAGCGGGTCTTCTTCTCAAGCCCCAAGAAACGGATCGCCTCGAGCAGGCGCAGGGTGCCCATGGCATCCACATCCGCGGTATATTCCGGACTTTCGAAGGAGACCGCCACATGGGACTGGGCGCCCAGGTTATAGACCTCGTCCGGCTCAACCTCCTGGATGATCCGCGTCAGATTCGAGGTATCGGTCAGATCGCCATAATGCAGCTTGAACTTGGCGTGATCCACATGGGGATCCTGGTAGATGTGATCCACCCGCTGGGTGTTGAACGACGAGGCCCGACGCTTGATGCCATACACCTCATAGCCCTTCTCCAGCAGGAATTCCGCCAGATAGGAACCGTCCTGACCCGTCACCCCGGTGATCAGCGCCTTTTTCATATGTTGTCCTTACAAAACCACGCGGACAGGAACTGCCTGCAATATTTCCTGTATTTTCCCTTAAAGGAAACTCGGCGCATATTAGGCCATGATTGCCGAGGATACCATTGATCACCTAGTCTTTTCACAGTGCCGACCGGCACCACGTGCCAAGCCCCATTCACCCTGAGGCCGGGGCAGACAGATTGACCCTGCTCCGGTCTCTTCATATCAAGACAGGGGCCCTCGCAACCAGAACCTATGACAGATGCCACAGCCCATATGAGCAACCAAATTTTCTCCGGCGACATCCTCTGGCTGGGCGCCCACAAGACCGGCACCACCTATCTGCAAAGCCTGCTGCCGCATGCCCGATCAGCCCTGGCGAGGAGCGGAACCCTGTACGTGGGGCTGGAAGCCTTTCGCGGCCTCTATAGCAACCCGATTCTGAACGGCACAGCAAGCACCGCCGCGCGCGCCCTGCCCCGAAGCACGAGCGGCACACCACGCTATTTGATCTTCGACGAAAACATCCCCGCCTTGGTCCAGGACGTGTTGAGCCGCCACGCACTATACCCCGAAGGCGCAGAGCGGGCGCTGCATCTCGCGCGGCAGGCCGGGATCCATCCAGGTCGTATCGTACTGGGTATCCGTAGTTTCGACAGCTACCTACCCTCGCTCTATTGCGAGGTGCTGAAGTCCATGCCCTTCCTGCCCTTTTCCGATTTCAACCGTACGCCGCTCATCGCCCTCTCGTGGTGCGAGCTAATCGAACGTCTCGCCGCGGCCTTTCCCCGGGCGCAGGTCTGCGTCTACCGGGCCGAGGATCTGAAGGGGCGGGAAAGTGATCTCCTGGCCTGGGTCACCGGTCTGGCACCGCAGGATTTTCCCACCACGCCCGGCCCGACGCGAGAGGGATTCTCACAAGATGCGATCGACGCCCTACACGACCTGCACAGGAAGGGTCCGGTCATTCGCCAAGATGTGACCCGCTGTCTTAAGAACCATCCCCGCAGCCCCGACAGCGCCCCGTTCCGGCCCTGGGATGCCAACCGCCAGCGCGATCTCGACCTAGCCTATGCGCTGGATCTGGAACGGATCGATGCGCTTACAAAAGCCACAGCTGGACGAGTCACCCTATGGCACCCCACAGGGAGCGCCGCCTGAGCGAGATCACTCCGCGTCCTTCGGTCCGCCCAGCCCCGACCTAGCCATGGCCTTGAGGGCACGGAACTCCTGCAGCGCGCGCTGACCGTCCATCCAGTGATTCACTGTGCCCAGAGTCTGCTGCTGTCGATGCATCTCGTCCGACAGGTGCTGAAGGCGCCCCTCCAGATCCGCAAGGCGGCGCATAACCGCCTGCCCCTGCCAGCCGGAAATCACTGCTGCCAGATCCCCCGCCGCCAGCACCCGCGCAACGCCCCAGGCCCGCAGCGCCACCGGGTCGTGCCGCAGCGCCTGCCAATCCGCCTCGGGTACCGCCGACAGGGTCTCTTGCGCGCGCAGCGCATAGATCCAATGCGCGCCGGGGTCGAGCCGCTCGATATGCCAGGCCATATTCTCCAGGAGCCAGCGCAGGGCATCGGGTCGGTAGCCCCCATCGGGCAGCAGGCTCAGGATGGTCTCGTAGTGATCGAAGAAGGCGGTCAGTTCGATCCCATGGGCTGCCATGGTCTGACCGACGCGCCCCACCCGATGGGCACAGACACTGCGATCCAGGAAGCGGATATCTCCGGCGGCCAGACAAGCCTGCCAGTGAAAGGGGTTGTCCTCGTAGAAGAAATCCCCTTCGGGAAAACGCAAGCCCGCAGCGCGCAGGAAGTCCGTCCGGTAGATCTTGCGCCAAGGCACACCAATCATCTGCAAGGCCAGATGGCGGCGCGCTTCGGGATCGCGTACCGCCGCGCCCCGGGTCCACAGCGGCTGATCCGCCGGGGGCATGTAGCGGTCACATCCCGCGTCATAGACCCTGTAATTGGCAATCAGCAGATCCGAGGGACGCGCCTCATAGGTCTGCCGCGCCGCTAGGAACCCTGCCGCCTCCATCAAATCGTCCCCATCGACAAAGAACAGCGCCTCGCCGCGGACCTCGGTCAGGGCAACATTGGCCGGAATGCCGACCCCGCCATGGGTATTGGCGCCCAGGAAAATCGGGCAGAGCTCGATGCCGCGCCCTTCAAGGCAGGCCAGCCGGTTCAAAATCTCGTCGCAGGTGCCATCGCCAGAGCCGTCATCCACCACGATCAACTGATCACCCGGGCGCAGGCAGGGCGCCAGGCTGTCCAGGCAGGGGCCGATGTAATCCTCAATGTTGTAGGCAGTCACGACGAAGGAAAATTTCATCCCCAGCCCCTCCGGATATGATCGTTGATCCGATGCGCCAGCGCCGGATCGCGCGCCGCGATCAGCGCCATGCTGGCGTCATCGTGATGCGCCAGTAGAAAGGCGCTGACACGCCGGAAAAACTCTGCGTGATACTGCTCCTCCAGCGTGCCAAGGATCCAATCGAACAGGCGGGTGTAAAAGCCGGTCATCGCCAGCAGGAACTCCGGCTCGCGGCGGCTATCGCGCAGCACCCGGTGCAGGGGCGCCAGCGCCTGGAAAACCTCCAGCCGGTCGGCGCTGCGCCGGTTGGTCAGCCGACTGCCCTGTTCGGCCACGAAATGCTCGCAGCACAGCGCCCCCGAGGCCAGGATGCGGCGGGCCTTCAGAAAGCCGCTCCAGTGCAGTTCGATATCGTTATGTACCGGGATCTCGGTGCAGCGGATGGCCTCATCACGCAAAAAGGCCGTGCGGTAGATCTTGTTCCAGGGATAGGCCGCGATCTGGGCGATCTGCACCGCCTGATCGGCCCCCACCTCCTGCGGGGTCTCCCCCAAGAGCCCGCAGTCCTTCCAGCGCTGCTGATCGGCCTCCATCGGTCCCGGCTGGCCAAGGGCGCGCTGGCGGCTATCCACATGGCGGAACAGGCAGAAATCGAAAGGCATCCCCTGCTGTTTCAGATCCTGCCAGAGCGTGACCAGCGGCAGTGCCAGAAGGTCGTCGGAATCAAAGAACATCACATGGTCGGTCTGAACCGCGTCCAGCCCCATGTTGCGGGCATAACCTGCGCCGCGATGGGTGTCACCGCGCAGATAGGTGATCCCAAGCGTCGCCTCGTCAAAGCCGAGATCAGCAGGGCGACAGGGCAATGTGCTGGCATCATCGCAGACCAGCACCGCATCGAATAGCGCCAGGTCGGCAATCTGGTCCAGAAGACGCGTCAGCCCCTCGGGATCATTCCGAACCGGAATGACGAGCGAAAGTTTCATACCCCGAAAAGCGACAGGTCGATGAGGGACAGCTGGCGGAGGTCGGACGGGAAGAACACGACCAACTCACGCCAGGGCGCGGTGGCCGGAATATCCTCGCGCTCGTCCAGCTTGATCAGATCCGCATGGGTACTGGGAGCATCATAGGAGATTACCCGCTTGCCAAAGAAAGCATCCTGAAACCCACCTTCTGTACCGCTGCGCAGACAGGCGCGGAAGGTGATGGTATCCTCGGCGCGGCTCTTGCACATAAAGCCGATCACATCGCGGGCGCTCAGGTCAAAGGCGCCAAGCTCGATGTTCAGCGACAGCCACCGCCCTGGGCGGGAGGTGGTGAAACGGATATCCGCAAGCATGCCCGGACGGCTGACGAGCTGTGCTGTGGTATCACTTTCGGGATCCACCGACAGGAAAACACCCGGTGCAAACCGTGCACCCGGCTCCACCGCGTCGTCACACTCCATGGCCCGCAAGATCGCAAGAGAGTGGTTCGCCTGCGCCTCGGCGCCAAAATCAAGATTATGTTCCATCATGCCTCTGCCTGTTGCCCAATAGGTCTTTGCGCCGCCGGGTTAAAACCAGATGACGCCCGGATGTTTAGACGAGTTTTCCGCGCGAATTCAAGAGCGACCCCGATCAACGCAGGCGCAACATCCGGTCCCGCATCAGCCCCTCCAGGGTCTGCAGCACCTGAGCGGCACGCAGATCGACCGTGTGATGAAGCAACACCATGCGACGCAAGTCTTCGGCCTTGTCGCGCCGGGCCTGTTCATCGGCCAGATAGTGGCGCGCCGCCTCTTCCACCTCGGCCGGACTGGCACAGGTGACGACATGGCCCATGAATAACTCTTCGCCCGCAAAACGATCCGACACCACCAGCGCCCCCGCCAGCCCCGCATCCATGATCCGGTTCGATACGAAGCCCTGCGCCGCCATATCCGGCCAGTGATCGTTCAGGACGATGCGGGCGGCACGGTAATAGGCGGCCAGCCGGGCATTGGGCACATGGGTGCCCTTGACATATTGCGGCGGGATCAGCCCCTCCCATTCGGCGCCATAGACCGCCACCGGCAGATCCCGGTCGATACAGGCCTGCGGCATCCAGCGGGTGGTCTTGCGGGAATTGCCGATGAACAGCAGATCATGGCGCGGCACATCCGTCAGATCCACCTGCGGGTGGAACACCTCGGGATCGGCGCATTGCAGCATCACCGAGGCCTGCATCCCCAGCGGCGCGATCACCTCGGCCGCGCGGGGATAGGCGCTGACGAAGACATGGTCATAGCCGCGCATCTCCTCGAGCGAGACCCGGGTCGGATGGCTGATATGCCACATCATGTTGATCTGTTCGGGGTGCGGCTCGTAAGGAGTCACCCCGCGGAACACCAGGGTGGCGTCATCCTCGGGGTGATGCGCCTGCCAGTCGGGCAGGATGTCGACGCGGGCGCGGCAGCCCAGCCGCTCCAGCGCCCGCGCCAGGCTGGTGGCCAGGTGCAGATCGCCCCAGCGATGCTTGAACTCGGGCTTCGGGGCCGGCACTTTCAGCGCGATCTGCGGCCTGTCCTGGCGCCAGTAGAGCCGCTCGTTGCGGTGCCGCCTCTGCACCGCCTGCCGCGCCTGCGCAGGCAGGGGAGTGGGGCGGGCCAGATCCGGTCCCTGCATATCCCCGGCGCGGCGGGCGAGACCGATATGATCCAGCTGCACGGGCGCCCGCTGGGCACAGGCACGCAGAATGAAATCCCAGACCGCCCCCTCCCCCAGTTCGGCATCGAACCGCAGCCGCTGCGCATCAAGCAGATCGCGGCGGTGGGCAAAGGCCGCCAAGTCGATCAGGGGGGCCGCCAGCAGATCGGCGCGGCCATACTGCGGCGCCACCACGGCGGAGCGCGCCGCAAACCCCGCCTGCCGCGCGCTGCGCACCAGACCGCAATAGAGGCTCTGCGCCGCGGGATCGGCTTTGAACCCGGCGATGATCCGCGCCAGATGGTCCTTCCGCCAGAGCGCGCCCGGCTCCAGATAGGTGATGATATCGCCCTGCGCCTCTTCCAGGGCGGCATTGCGCGCCGCCGCCGGATTGGCCCCTGCCAGCGCCAGGAGCCGCA
Organism: Phaeobacter sp. PT47_59; assembly: GCF_028890025.1. Taxonomy (NCBI): domain Bacteria; kingdom Pseudomonadati; phylum Pseudomonadota; class Alphaproteobacteria; order Rhodobacterales; family Roseobacteraceae; genus Phaeobacter; species Phaeobacter sp. PT47_59. The sequence goes on along the minus strand of NZ_JARCJL010000014.1, from coordinate 89,628 downwards.
GCTGCCCGCGCGCCATCTGCTCCGGGAACCGGGCCCGCGCCGCAGCCAGTATCCCGTCCTCGCCGGAGGCCTCCACCAGCAGCACCTCTTGCGGCGGCGCGCTCTGGGCAAAGACCGCCTCCAGCGCACCCATCACCTGCGGCCCCGTGCCGGGATCCGCCACCGTGCAGATCACCGAGACCCCTGCCCCCTGTCCCGGTCCCTGCTCCGGCGTCACCGTCAGGCGCCGGGGCTGCTGACCGGCCTGCTCAAAGGGCAGATCCACCGCCACCATGTCGAAGCGCAGCCCCGCCTGCAGCGGCAGGATCCCCATAAGGCGCTCCACCGCATGGGCCAGGGTGCCGCAGATCTGCCCCGCCTCGGCCGGGAAATCGGAGAAAGACAGACCCAGATCCAGCAGCGGCGCCAGAAGGCTGCTGCGGCAGCAGAAGAAGGAGCCCGCCGGGAAATCCGGACAGCGTTCCGGCAGCGGCGCCAGCCCCATGCGCGCGGCCAGATGGGCGCAGAGATCGCGGCTGTCGCCATAGTTGGGCGCCCGCCGCAGCATCGGCCAATAGGCGGGTGCCACCAGGCCAAGGCCCGCATCAGCGGCAAAGAGATCCAGCATCTGTGCCGCCACCGCGGGCGAGCCCAGAAGACTGTGCCCCAGGAAATCGCCCCAGCCCGCATGATAGCTGCCATGAGGGGATTTCTTCGTGTGCAGATGCAGGAACAGGTCCGAGCGGCGGATCTCCTCGCGAAAGCTCACCAGCCAGGGCGCCACATCGCGCCCCCGGTTCGGCCCCTCCTGCAGGATCACCTGCCGCGCTTGGGGCAATGCGGTCCGCAGGCGCTGCGCGAGCCCCGCCAGATCCGCCCCCTCCGGCACCGAGACCAGCAGATCGAATGCGCAGGGCAGCCGCGCCAGCAGCACCGCCATCTGCGCCAGCATATCCGGGTAGAACAGGTGCAGATGCACCGCCAGCCGCTCCGGCAGTCTCTCGGCCGGGGGCTGTCCCTGATCCGCAAAGGTCAGCACATGGCGCACCGGGCCGTATTCGCAGCGCCCGTAGCGCTCAAGATCGGGATGTGTCCAGCTGCGGTCCTGGAAAAAGGGCATCGGGCGCCGATCTTCCTCAAGACCCACCTCAAGGTAATGCAGGAATGGATTGATCCCCATCGCCGCCACTTCGGGGTTGGCAGCCAGGTAGCCTAGCATGTCGAACCAGCGGTTCGGCGAAAGGCCCAAGCGCCAACCCGTGGTCAGGAAATGGACGCAGGCATCCTCTTCGTGGCCAAGGGCCGCATCCACCCCGCAGGCACGGGCGACTTCGATCTGCTCCCGGTAGAATGGCACGTCCAGATGGGAAGCCAGCCGCCATGCGGCGGCTTTTTCGATGCCTGACATCTCTGCCGCTGTCACCTGACCTGCTCTTGTACCCAGGTCCAAGTCTCAGCAATACCCTGCTCCAGATCAATCGTCTTCTGCCAGCCCAGCTCCCGCTCAGCTTTACCGACATCCAAAACCACCCGTGGCACGTCAAAATTGCGTCCAGGCTTGTAGACCGGGGTCACATCGCCACCGACAGTATCGCATATTTTCTGCACCACATCGGCCACCGAGGCGCCATCTCCGCTGCCGGCGTTGAAATTACCACTGGCCCCGGAAGTCAGCGCCCGGTGACAAAGTTCAGCCAGATCACGGACGTGAATGAAATCGCGCACCACGCTGCCATCCCCCCAAACCTCGATCTGTTCCTTACGGGCAAGGCGCCACAGATGGGTGCCAATCAACCCCTGGATCCCGGTATGCCCCTGACGCGGCCCATAGGGGTTTGAGGCCCTGAGCGACACGTAGTCTAACCCGTGTAGCTTGTGCTCCATAAAGAGGTAATTCTCAATCGCCACCTTAACGATCCCGTAAGAGCTGATCGGGTTCAGCGGGTGCTCCTCGTTCATCGGATCGCTTTGTGGTACACCATAGACGGTGCCGCCCGACGACAAGTAGACCATCTTGCGCACCCCGGCCTGGCGCATCACCTCCAAGAGGCGCACCATAGCGATCAGATTTCCGGTGATATCGGCCTCCGGATCCAGGTTTGAGGTGGCCGGCACGGTGGTGCTGGCCAGATGTACCACCGCATCCACCCCGTTCAAAGCCTCATAGATCTGTGCCGTATCGGCCAGGTCGCACATGACGTATTCGACATCCGGCAGCGGCGCCCGGAACTGTTCTGCACGGCGATCCAGCACCCGGACAACTTCTCCTTTGGCCAGGAGCATATCCACCACATGCGAACCGATAAAGCCACAGCCGCCGATCACAAGAACTTTCAAAATCTATTCCTTATTCAGCCAATGTTCCGAAGATGCCCACGCTTCGCCTCCTCTCATCTACCTCTGCCCGCAAGTGAAGTCTATTGACTACCGTCATAAACAGCCACGTAAGCAACCGAAACGCACCGAAAACTAAGTCCAACATACAAGCCCACCCCATACCGCAACCCTCGCAGAACCGAGACTTGAGACACATTGATAATGATGCAACAAGCGGCAGGGAGAATATCTGTTCGCAAGGATCCCGCGCGCATAGCTCGCCAAACTGCGGGACAATCAAATGAAAGGCCGCAGAGATCTATGAAGAAAATAATTCTGCATTGCGGCATGCCAAAAACCGGATCCTCTGCCCTACAAGCTCAACTGGCCCAAAGCCGCGATACCTTTCTTAAGCATGGCTATAATTATCTTCCGATGGGAGCTTTCAAAGCGGCCAGACAAGGGCAGATTACCTCGGGAAACGGAGTTGGACTGGCCAGAGCCTATCTGAACCCAGAACATCCCGCCAGTCAGGCGACACGCCGCGACGAACTCACCCGAAAATTCCGCGAGGCGATCGCGGCCAGCGACCATCATGTGATCCTGTCTAGTGAATTCTTCTCAGCAACGCCCCGGCCTCTGCTCGGGCAACTGGCCATGGAATTGTCCGATCTTGGCGAGGTCCATCTGGTCTTCTTCGTGCGCGAACAACTCAATGCCCTGGCCTCCAACTACATCCAGCAGGTCAAACGGCATCTGCTCAGCCAGTTCCCAGACGAATTCTTCGCCAAATGGGATGGCTACAAGATCCCGATGATGTATCACAGCTATTTCACCCAGCTCAAAAACCACGCACCGCAGGCGAAGATCAGCGCCAAACCCTACGAGCTGTCGCAGCAGCACCCCTCCGGGCTGATGGGGCTGTTTATCGAAATGATCAGCGCCGAAGTGCCCGCCGAAGCCCTGCCGAAAGACACCCGTATCAATCTCAGCCCCAGCCCGCAGGAAATCCGGCTGATGATTGAAATCAACAAGCACCACCCCCGCATGCAGTTTTCCGACATGTTGGTGGAAGGCAGCCATATGGCCGGGCGGGCACAGATTCACAGCCAGCATGCCATCCTGCCGTCGGCATTCGCCCGCGAGGTCAACGCCTTTTTCCAGGCCGAGAACGCAGCCTTCTTCCAAGACTTCGCCCAGTCCGAGAATATATATCGGAATACCTGGGACGAGGCGGATTTCATCGACCTGCGGCAGGTGACCTTTGATGCTACCAGTGTCATAAATATTATGGCTGGGCTGATGGTGGCGCTTGATCGGCGGCTGGCGAAACTTGAAAACGCCTCATAGATGAAACGCGGCAAAAAGAGCGCCGCCATTCTGTATCAGAATGTCAACATAGGCAATTTGATACAGAATGATGGGCGATCAAGCCACCCTACCGCAGATCAGGACAGGCTTCATCCACCGCCACGCATTTTTGTTACGATATACCTCAACGGAGCGGTGACACGCCAAGATTTGCTATTTAGTAGTCGCTCGACTTCTTCTCGGGCGGCGTTGCAAGCCGCGTCAAGCTCAACGATACGCGCTTCCGCCGCTTCGCGGGCCTGCCGTTCGCTCACAGTGCTGGCCTGCAGTGTCTGCGCTTCTTCTCGTGCCATGTTCACGGCAACATCCAACTCGGCTGTACGCTTTTGCGCCGTCTCCTCTGCCAGTGCGATACGGTCGCGCTTGGCCGCCCCCTCTGACACCGGCGATTGTGGCTCTTGATCCTGGCCGTCAGAAGTTTCGCCGCTTAACAGACGTTCCATTTCACCATCCAAACGCGCAAAAAGCATCTGCTTCATTGCAACAACTTGCCGAGCATCGCGTTCCGACTTGCGCCTGAGTGCTCTGTGCTCGGCTTCAAGATTCTGCAAATGGCACTCAAGTTCAGAAATCTTCCGTTCATCCGCAATGGTCTGGCTATGAACCTCTTCCGCCTCCGCGCGGCTTTGTTCCAACTGACTGCGCAATTGATCGCGTTCAAAGTCCGTCTGCTCCAGCGTTTTTTTCAGCGCGTCGTGCCTGTCTTCCAGCGCATAGTGGCTGTCTTCCAAGGCACGGTATTGCGCCTCCGCAGCTGCCCGGGCCTGTCGCTCTGCAGCATTGTCGGCCCGGAGCGAATTTGCCTCTTCCCGCACAGTCTCCAGGGCCTCGTTCAGCTCATTGACCTGAGCCTGCGCATTGGCCCGAATTTTCTGTTCAGTGGCATGATTGAACGCATGCGATGCCGCTTCTTGCTGTGCCGTACGCGCCGCGGCGTCGAGTTCGGCGATTTTTACTTGCGACTGTTCGACTTCAGACGTCAGCCGTTGCACCCGATCGCTCTCGCGCTGCGTTTCTTGCATGAGCAAACTCAGTAGAGCATCCATTTCTCGAAGCGTAGCTCGAATAATATCTAGCCTTTTATAATCGCTTTGTGTTTCTCCTTCACACACCCAACGCTCTAGAATTCCGTGGGTCTCACCGACCCAACCCGAAACAATGCCTTGCGAGAGTTCTTCCATATCAGCTGCGTGGAAATTCCGACGTGTTTCCGAAAGGAACTCTTCTATCCCGGGCGCGGCAGTGCCGGGTCTTATCGGCCAGAAAAGCTCCAGATCGCTGCCGATGCGCTCGACCGCCTTCGGCCAATTCGCCAACAGCCCGTCACAGGACACAAAGGAGCGCTTGCACCCACGGCTGCCTGCTTCGGCATCAAGAACATGCCGCAACCAAAGCAACAGCCCATGGCTCTCGGGCCACCCGTTGCGACGGGTCAACGCGGCTGCAACCTTGACAGGATTACGATGGGTCCAGACGAAATGAGGTTCAATGCCGCTTTGCGCCATAACCGCGTTCCAGAAGGGCAGCAGACGACAGATACGGGAATCCCTGAGAACGAAAAGGCGCGAGGTTCCGAAGTCCTGCGTCAACATCTTCTGCGCCTGAAGGGCATATTCCTGTTCCAGCGGCGAGTTGTACCAATCCTCATCGATCTCGTGCCAATCATCCCAGGAGGATCCGGCAGAGGCGAGCAGCGCATCGTTGAGCGCGGCGGCATGCATCGGCTCTTGCGGCAGATCGGCCCCCATCCGGGTCAGCACGCCCGCCAGCGCCGAGGTGCCGGAACAATGCGCCCCCAGCACGACAAGCGCGGTACGGGACGGGGAAGAGGTAACCGATTTCTTCTTTTTTGCCATTTTTCTGCTTCCAGTCGTCCCTGCTTCAAAGGCCTGAATAGGGGTCGTGGAGCTCAATATAGCCCCGCCAGCAACCCGATTTACAGCGCGGCCCGGTTTGCCGCTCCCAGGCAAAAGCTATCCTCGTCACCACATTCACTCCTGATCCCTCTCGGCCTGCAACCGTCCGACAATCTCTTCCAGATGAGTGATGCGATCCGCCTGCTGCATGACGATATGCAGAACATGCTCCAGAGCACGTTCGCGCATCTCTTCTTGGTCAACTGTTTTCTGTTTAGGCGCAGGCCCCCTGAGCAGATCGATGCCAATATGCGCCTTAATCTCTTCAAACAAAGAGGCATGATCAGCCACGATCTCATCGGTTTGAGTGTAGGTGAAACTGTCACGCACCAACGCTGCAATACTTGGAGACCGCGCGAACTCAAGGTGCCGAAAGGCGTGATTGAACCTGTCCGGCAGCGCCACTCCCGACAGTCGAGCGTTGTAGACTGCACGCAGCAGGCTTTCGCTGCTTTCGACCCGCTCCAGACTGCGCGCTTGAGGAATTTCCATTTCGACGCCGAGCACCGATGCAAAATCCGCCACCACATCCATAGATTTTGAAAACGGCCGAACCGTTGTGATGTCGTTGCACGCGCGGAGCCACGCATTCAGATCCGCATACATCTGCAGCAAGCTGCGTCCTCCTTCAGCGTAAGGAGGGATCGGACCATCGGATGTTTTATGATAAACGAACCATTGGTTATATGCCGATGGTAGCCAGTCTCTCGGATCCCGAGCATATACAATCAGCCGAACAGTGGCCCGGCGTCTCAAGTACATAATGAACGGCTCAAAGGCGGAATGCTGCTGCAGCAAAGCTTCGTTTGACAATAAGAAACGCGATATGCCGCTATCGGCCTGCTTTTGTTGTAGAGCTGTCAGAAACCGGTCGGCTACGGCATCCAGACGATCCATAGAAGATAAGAAGAATTTGCGCTGAAGATCATCGTCACGCAACGCCGGATCGATCGAATCGAACCACATTCCCAGATAATCGACACCCTGCTCCCGCAAACTGTCGATATTCGCGTTCAGAGCGGTCTGGATCGAAGACGTTCCCGTCTTACCCATTCCGATATGAAATATGATTTCCATTTTCTGGGTCACACTCTTTGTTCATCCAGCTTATGCACAAAGACCGAATCCAGCCCCAAATGCGTGGCCATCGCAGGCCAGAGACGCTCGATCAGGTGAAACTCCGTCCCGTCGTTCGCAATCGGCTCGTTCGGCCAGGGATAGTCAGGGCCGAACATGTCATTCATCGCTTCCACCACCTGACGGCGCACCCAGAACATATTGCCCACGGGGAACAAGAGAGGATTTTCCGGCATCGGCCCCGGCAACCGGTCGGCGAATTTCGGCAACAGGTGACGGCTCTCGTTCCAAGGAATGAAATAAGGGTCAAACGGCGCCACAAGACCAACACCATCCTGTGCTAGGGTGGTCACTGCGCTGGAAATGCGCTGCGGATCGCCCAGCAAAATCCGCATCAAGAACCGCCGCCAGACATCCCCGGCATCAGTGGTATTGACCGATTTTTTCTGATGCAGGTGGCACCAGAACTCCTCCTGGCCCGCCCCCCCGTCCGGCTGGAACAGATTCATAAAGGGCAGGATGTCGCGCCCGGTATTGGACACCAGCACGATCTCCGGGAGCAGCCCTTCAGCCGCCATGATTTTGCGGATCTCGTCCCCCTTAGCCACGGTATCGGTGGTCACCACGATACGGCTGGCCTGCTGGTAGATCGCGAACTCCCGCAGGTCATCGGCCAGATCGTCCGTGTAGTAAGCATGGACATGCAGGGCAAAGGAGGGCAGTGCGGCGGGTTTCGCAGTAGCATAGGGTGCAAGCCGCATCCGGCTGTGCATCCAGTTGTCGGAGGCCGCGATCTCGCGCTCAACCTCATCAAGATCGCGCCAGACAAGCCGACGCCCGTAGCGCAACATTTTCTCTCGCTCACGAATGCGCAACGGCGATCCCTCAGCTTCCCCAGCAAACATCACCGGAACGTCGATTTGCGACGCCCCGCGCACAAAATAGCGTTGCTGCGCAAGCCGCTCTTCCAGTGCGGACTTGATCTTGGCAAACAGTTCCGGCGTTGCGTCCTGAACCGTTGCATCCTTCTTCCCCGGCTGCTTGCGGGGCAAGCTGAGGAGTTCTTCGACAGCGGCAGCGGGATTGCCATATTCAACGCATGAGATTTCGTCGCGCGCCAGATACCTGTCATCTCCGAAGCCGGATGCGCCTTCGAAGAACACAATTCTGCACCCATGATCGAGAGCATCGAACACGACGTTCGGCAAAGGGTCCAGCCGGGATGAGACAAACATCGCATCGGATGCCATGAGTATATCCCGATAAGCCGGTCCCGCAGGTAAAACGAAAAGGTTACTATCGGGCTGGCCCGCGCCGATTCGCTCCAGATGAAGATTCATCCAGGTTCCGAAATGGGTATCCTCTCGATTGAGGCCATCCCCAATCCAGATATAAACGGTTTCAGGGTCGCGTTGCCGGCAGATCTGTGACGCCATGGCAAAAATATCAGTCCCTTTGCGCCACTGCAGATGACCTGCTCCACACACAAGACGCACCGCTGAGAGATCGCGCCCGATCAGATCCGACAGCCGACTACGCGCCTCACGGATCTGATCGCCACTCGCTCCACCGACAGCCAGAGGACGCTGCGGAATAATGGTACTGTCCCGTTCGACATCGAAACAGATATCCTTCAGCCGTCCTCGCCAACTTTCGCGGACATGATCCGACGAGAAAACGACAAGATCGGTCAACAAGGCTGAGAATATCGATTTATAAGCCGGGAATGTATACTCAGTATACTCGTGAATATAGGCTGCAAAAGGCATATCTCTGCTTATAAGAAAAGGGACGTAACTCCACGTTTCAACAGAGTTAATAATGGCAAAGTCTATCTTTTTCAGAACCTCGCCAGAAAAGAAATCGAATTCCTGGAAGGGCGCGGCGGAGACCAACACCTGACAACTTGTCTCCCTGAACTCCTCCAACAGCGGCCCATCGCGCAGGGCCGCAACGATGACATTATGCGTCTTCGCCGCCTCGCGCGCCAAGTCACGCCCAACGATTGGCGCTCCGGTGCGAGAACATTCATGCACGACAATCAGACAAGTCGGCAGCTCAGGCCGGTAGGGAATCTGACCGCTATACTGGCCTTTGCGGAGATCCCGCAGAATACGCCGCCCTTCAGATGCCCCGTGGCACAGGTAATGAACCAGCGGATCGATTCCGGCATCCAAGAGATCCGCATTCATGCGTAGATAAATATCACCCGAGAAATCCGAAACGGCTGAATCGACCGGTGCGCCCAGGTGGAGCAATTCGAATACCAGTTGGTGCACCTCAGGCTGCCCCGCCTCCATCGCTCCAACCAGCGCGGGATCGATCGTCAGATCCAGCAAGACATCATCAATCGTGTGACATTGTGAGACAATCTGTTCATAAAGCGTAGGCACATGCCCCTCAGCACTGCCATGGGCATCGAAATGTTGCCGCAACTCCGCCGGATCTTCAATGTGCGCGCTGGTCTGATGTTTGTAGTGGCGCGGATCGAAACGAAAATCAGGTCGGATTTTCAGCAAGTCGGGTATTTTGGATGCGTATTTTTGCCAAATAAAGTCGAGATCTGTCATGCGTCTTCCCAACGAAATATTTCCTTTAATACTTTGGTCAACTGCGTATCGCTGACAGCGCGACCATTCAGTTTTTGAAAGACGTCAGGTAAGAGGGGGCTCGCCGCAATCAGCTCTCCTAAAGCAAGCTGGGTGAGGCTCCCGTCCGGACCGAATTTTGCATCTACAGCGCCGGAAGGCACCTGAACCGGATCGTTCGGATCGCCGGTTTTGCCGAGAGGCCGATCAACATAAAGAAGAGGGCCTTCATCCTCATCCAGCCGCCCTTTCAGCCATCCCACGACGTCACAGAGCAACGCCGTCGCATTCTCAGGCTCCTGGAGCCACTCTACAATGACCAAGTCCCCGCCGAGACTGTCAAAATCATGTCGCCCGCAATCTGATCCTGGCAGAACGATTAGGACATGCAAGCCCGGCCATGATGGCAAAGGTAAGGGCATGGACCCCGCCTCGAAAGTATTGGTTGTCAAGATCAGCATGATTGATTTTGCCCGCCCTTTCTCATTGGTCTCGGAACCTGAGGGAACTTCCGATCTGTATTTCACTATTCACCTGCCCAGACAATGGGAGTCCGGGGAAAAGCTGGCCCATGTTCATATCGGGTTGGGGCTTGCATAGTTTCTCTACCAGGGCTCGGAAACCATTCATCCTGCACCACTGGTTTGACGGAATGAATGGCTCATGCGCCTAATCGATACCTGTACTTGCAGACACATGATTGGCCAGCAACAAATGATAGAGTTCAGCATATCTATCCACCATGCGCTCGATGCGGAATTCCGCATCGAACCGCTTCTGGGCATTCCGTGACAGGCGCGCACGCTCGACCGGGTCCAGAAGCCGGTTGAGCGCTGCGACCAGCGCCTCCATGTCGAGCCCCTCGTCCTTCAGCGGCACCAGAACGCCAGCGGCGTCCTCTCCACTGCCGACGATACTGGCGATCTCTCCGATGGTACTGGCGACCAGCGGCAGCCCCTTGGCCAGCATCTCGATCAGCACCAAAGGCAGGCTTTCGCCAACGAAATAACTCGGCAACAGCCCCACATCGGCAATCGCCAGATAATCCTGCAGGTTCGAGACCTGTCCCATGAGATGCACATGCTCCGGCGCCAATTCGCGGATCTCGTCGGCGCTTGGTCCTTCTCCGATCAGCATCAAATCCACAGCATGGCCCTCCGCGTTCAGCACCCGGGTCAGCTCCACCGCCTCCATCCACCCCTTGGAGGGGATCGCACGCGAGGCCAGACACATCACCAGCGCCTCGGGACGCAGCCCCAGGGCGGCGCGGTCCAGCTGCTGGCGTATCGGCTCCTGCGGCATGCCGTTGGGGATGCGCGACAGCCGCGCAGGCCGACCATAGACATCGTATACGGCCAGGTTTTTCTCTGCCGTATAGACCCAGGCACTGACCCTCTCGATCATCCGCGGCATCCGGCCCGGAAAGCTCCGATCGATACCAGGCCGCTGCAACAGCGTCTCATAGCAACCATGCGTGGAGACCACCCAAGGGATATCAGCGGGCAAAGCATTGCGATAATTGTCCACCAACGCATCAGCCCACCACATGCTGGAATGGATTATATCCACGCCATAGCGCATCACGATTGGCGCCAGATCGAACCCTTCTTCCCGGGCATTATAAAGCGCCACCTCAGGATTCAGCTTCGACAGCACCGCAGGATGCGTCGGCAGATAATGGGCATTGATCAACACCACGCGCCCACCGCGACGATGCCAGTCGTTGGCCAGGGAGATGGCAAACATCTGACCGCCACCGGGGCTGAGATCCGACGCGATCACCGCCAATGTCGGCAGCGCTTTCTGCGGCGCAGGCAGCTGCGGCAACGCCTGCGGATCGGGCACATTGAAACGGGCGATATCCTGCTCCAGAAACTGCTGGATCTGCGCCTGTGCCTGCGGCGACTGCCGGTAGGTGCGCCCCACATAAGTCCGCACCTCGGCCAGTTCGTTGAAATAACGCAGCGAGCCTTCCAGCTTGTGGGTCACCGTATTCTCGTGGCGACGGTGATAATTGAGCGGTGCTGCGGAAAATCCGACCAGACCGCCCTTCATGGCGCGGATGTAAAAGAACCAGTCGCCGCACAGGCGCATGCCGGTCACCGCTTCGACGAACTCCGGGTCGGGGTCGAACTTGCGCATCAGCACCGCGCTGGCATTGGGGATGGTATTGGCAATCCCCAGCCCCTCGTTCGCCTCCTCGTGGTCGGTGGCGACAAAATCGCGATCCCAGCGGCCCGGGTTGATCCGGTCGAGATAAAGCGAGGGATAATCGCCGATCACCGTGCCATCCGATTGCACCGGCACCGACATGCAGGAGGCCAGGCGCAGATTGCGGTCGTCGAACATCGGCAGCAGGGTGGTCAGCAGATTGTCTTCGCACCAGTCGTCCGCCTCGGCCAGCCAGACGATCTCAGCCTCGGCCATCTCCATGCCGCGCAGCCATTGCGCAAAAGGAGAGCCGGAGTTTTCGGTGCTGAGCGCGGTCCTGGTCCCGGCACGGGTCTCGGCAAAAGCCTTCAGCAGCTGCGGCGAGCCATCAGAAGAAGCATCGTCCAGCAGGATCAACTCGAAGTCCTGGAAGCTCTGCGCGGTAATGCTGTCCAGCCGCTGCGGCAGGTAGTCTTCGTAATTGTAGTTGGGCAGCACCACGCTGACCTCGGGTTTCAACCCGGCGACCTGGCGCAGGTGATGCAGCAAGAGCGGCCCCACCGCCTCGATCGTGTGTTTGCGGGCCACCTGGTCGCGGCCCGCCTGCCCGTCCCGGGCGCGCAGGTCTTCATCGCGGCCATATCGCAGCACCGCCTCGGCCATGGCGGGGATATCCATGAAGGGCACCGCCACGCCGCTGCCACTCTGCACGAAATCGGCAATCCCGCCGGCCTCCTGGAAACAGACCAGCGGTACGCCGGCCTGGGCCGCGTAAAGCGCCACCAGCGGGAAGGGATCCTCCTGCGAGCTGAGCAGGAAGATATCGGCGCCCGCCAGCTTGCCCGCCACATCCGGCTCATAGCCGGTAAAACGCACCCGCTCCGCGAGCCCGGCCGCCTCGGCCTGGCGGATACAGTCCTCTTCGTCCGGGCCGCCGCCAAGCCAGACGAATTCCGCATCGAGCCCGGCCTCCAGGACCGCTTTGGCGGTCTCGATGAACTTGTCGGGCGATTTACGCCAGTGCAGCACGCCGCAGCCCATCACCAGGATCCGCTCCTGCGGTACGCCAAGGGCGGCGCGGGCGGCGCGGCGGCGGGCCAGCCGGTCCGCCTCGCTGTCATTTCTGGGCAGCGCCTCGACATAGCTGTGGGCCGAGGTCAGCCGGGTTTCATCGAACCCATATTCCCCCTTGAGCGCGGCAAAGACGCCGGGTCCGCCACAGATCACGTGATCCGAGTGCGCCCGCACCAGATCGACCTCTTCGGAGTAGCGCTCCAGGATCTGCGGCAATTCGTGGATGAAGGCGGCGCTGGGGGTTTCGGCAGACCAATACTTGTAAAAGGCGCCGCTGACGATGGAATTGACGAAGACCGCCTGCACGTCCTCGCCCGCCCAGTCGGCTAGGGCGGCGGCGCGGTCTTCCTCGGCATGGTCCGACAACACAAACACCGGGGCGATCCGCTCGAAGTCCGGACGGAAATGGCCGCCGTCGATCGCCACGATCCCGACCGAGAAGCGGGTCGAAGACATCAGCCAGTCGGCGAAGAGCCGCAGCACGGTCTGGGCGCCGCCCAATTGGGTATCATGAGTGACCAGCAGGATCCGCCCGCGCCGCCCGTCCGCACGCAAGGCCGTATGAACGCGTTTCCACAACGTACCGCGGGTCACGTCCTGATAAAGCGGCGACCGATTGCCTTGCGCAGTATCGGATCCCATCGGGATATACCCTTCATGGGGCAGCAGCCCCTCGCGCCAGCCTGCCTGCAAATAATGGCCCAGCGGTTCAATCGGCAGGGCCACCGGATCCAGATAACAGCTCTGATACCACTCCGCATCAAAACGGGGATGCGGGCTGCGCCCCATCTGCCAGCCGCTCTGCAGGTAGTCCTGCCAGCAATCCACCTCCTGCGGCACATCGTATTGCACCCGGTACCATGCCGCATCGAACAGCGGATGTGGGCTGCGCCCCATGCGCCAGCCTGCCTGCAAGTAATGCCCGAACGGTTCCAGTCCGGCCTGAGCCACATCCCCATTAACCGCCAGATACCACTCCGTATCAAACAAGGGATGCGGGCTGCGACCTTCGCGCCAACCGGTCTGCAGATAGTGCCACCAGGGGTCAACATCTTCGGCCATGACAGAGGGATTTTGCAAGAGGTACCAGGCCGGGTTGAACAGCGGATGCGGGCTGCGCATGGCCCGCCAGCCATGATTCATATAGTGATCGCAGGGTTCCATGTCCCCGGCAGCGACCTCGGGGTTCTGCGCAAGATACCAGGCCACATCGAACAGCGGATGCGGGCTGCGCCCCTCACGCCAGCCAAAGAGCGTGTAATGCGCCAGCGCCCCACCAGGAAACGCCTCTGCATCCGGGTTTTGCGCAAGATACCAGTCTGCAGAAAAAAGCGTTTCAATATAGGATTTCGTTTTCATGTCCGTGCTTTCTGCAACCCGATGCGCCCGGGCCATTTGCCACATGCGCAGCAACCTTCCATCGCCCCGACTGAGCGGGGTTACACACTCAGGAGTGGCCCCGCAGGGTCTTGACAATCCGCCGCAGCGGCGCCGTGATCTTCCAGGAGGTGCTGTTCACATAGGCCTCGGCCAGATGTTCCAGCTCTGCGATCCGCTGCTGCTGCTGATACAGGATCTCGGCCTGGGCCTCGCGCTCGGCGATGCCAAGGTCCCGGTCCGCACTCAGGCGCCGCATCTCTTCCGCCCTGTTCTCGGCCTCCCGGCGAGACATCTCCAGAGCTGTCTCAAGATCGTGAATGTCCCGGCTGAGACCGGCACTGTGCTCGTCGGCCTTCTGGCGCTGCGTCACCAGGGTCTCCTTCAGCCGGGTTTCGAAGTCTTCCTGCAGCTTGCTTCGCATCAGACGGGCGCTTTTCCGGCTCTGATCGCGTTCGGCCACCAACCTAGCCTGTTCGCTCAGCAGGCTGTCCCGTTCGTCTTTCAACCCGGCCTGTTCCTGGCTCAGGCTCTCCAGTTGGTCTGCAAGCGTCTTTGCGCGGAATTCGGCTTGGGCGTTCTGGCGCGCCATGTCCTCGACCTCCTGGCCGCGCTGCTCCAGAGCGCTGCGAATTTGCCAGCGCTCCTCCTCGGTCTCCTTCAGCTTCCGCTCCAGCGCCTCTAGGCGCGCCGCGCTTTCTTCAAGCTGAGCGGTCAGCTGCGCATTGGCCCGCTCAGTTTCGGCCTTTTGCCCCTGCAGGGCATCAAAAGCCTTCTGGCGCGCCGCCAAGTCGCCGCGCAACCGTCCTGTCTCCTGCTCAACCTGCTCCAGCCGCGCCCCGCGGTTCTCTATTTCGGCCTGCATTTCGGCCTGCGCCTGCAGGGTCTCACTGCGCAGTTTCTCGTATTTCTCCGCCGCATTGCGCAGCTCTACCTCGCGCTCGGCCGCCATCGTCTCCAAGGCCGCCGCATTGCGGTCACCATGGCTGCGCAGGGCGTGAAACAGCGGGCTGAAGACTGGCGCAGCGCTGTCGAAGGCAGCGCGGATCTCATCCAACTGCGCATAATCGGCTTCGGTTTCCCCTGCCTCAGCCCAGCGTTCCATGATCCCGAATGTGACCCGCACCCAGTCCGACACCACAGGATTCTCAGATACCGCTTCGACCTTCTCCACCCTGTGACGCAGATTGCTGCTCAGAAACGCTCCGATCTCAGCGCTGGAACTGTCGGAAAAGCGTGGAAATCTGATCTTCGTGCGCGCACTGATTGCCTGCGCCACTCCGCTCCAATTATCCAGCAACCGGTCATAGCTGGTGAAACAGCGCCGCGCGCCGCGCGATCCGGCCTCGGCCTCCAGCACATGGCGCAGCCACAGCAGCAGACCCGCCGCCAGCGGCCAACCCTCACGGGCCTCCAGCGAACGGGCCACCTCGATCGGGTTGCGGTGGGTCAGCACATAGACGGGCTTAAGCTTCTGAGCCGCGAAAAGCTGCGTCCAGAAGGGCATCAGTCGACAGATCCGCGGATCCTTCAGCACGAAGAAACGCGATGTGCCATATTCCTCCTGCAGTATCTCGGCGCCCCGCTCCAGGAATTCCTCCAGGCGCGGAGAATCATACCAGTCGGGATTGAAACCCCGCCAGTCGTCCCAACTGGAGCCACCCGAGGCCAGGATCGCATCGTTCAGATGGTAGGCCTTCATGGATTCATAAAAGCCCTTGGGGTTGAACTCATTGGGCGACATGATCTCATTTGGCAGATCACATCCCAGCCGCGCCAGCGTCCCGGTGAGTGCAGAGGTTCCGGAACGGTGCATCCCCAGAACGACAACGGCATAACGGGACTTTCTAGCAACGTTTTTCTTGGACATACGTATCGCGCCTTCTGTTCTCTTTATTGCTCTTGCAGGAGGGCGCCCCCACAACAAGCCTTTCTTTCAACGCCCCTCTTCAAGCGCACACAGTTACAGCGGCGCCACGAAAAACGCCGGTGCCGCCTCACCCTTGTCCACGGTCGCCGCAAAGCCGCGCGCGGTGTCCAGCGCCTCGCGGATGGTCACATCCATGTCGAGATAACGATAGGTGCCGAGACGGCCCACGAAGGTGACGCCCGATGTCTGTTCGGCCAGTTTCACGTAATCGGCCAGCAGCGCTTTTTCCTTCACCTGGCGGATCGGGTAATAGGGGATGTCTTCCGGCTCGGCGCTGCGCGAGAATTCGCGGTACAGCACCGAGCCCTCGTGTTCTTCCCAGGGGGAGAAATGCTTGTGTTCGGTGATGCGGGTATAAGGCACCTCTTCCTCGCCGTAGTTCATCACCGCGCAGCCCTGGTAATCGCCTTCATAGGTAAAGCGTTCGAAATCCAGGGTACGGTAGCCCAGACGGCCCAGCTCGAAATCGAAATAGCCATCCAGCGGGCCGGAATAGAAGACGTGGTCGAACGCATGCCCCATCTCGCGGCTGAAGGTGGTCGACAGTTTCACGGTGATGCCGGGATGATCCAGGATCTTCTCGATCATCGACGTGTAGCCATTCTCCGGCATGCCCTGGAACTGGTGAAAGAAGTAGTTGTCGTCGTAGTTGAAGCGCACCGGCAGGCGTTTCAGGATCGAGGCAGGCAGTTCAGAGGGCTGCACCCCCCATTGCTTGATCGTGTAGCCCTTGAAGAAGGCCTCATAAAGATCCTTGCCGACGAACCGCATCGCCTGCTCTTCAAAGGTCTGCGGATCCTCGATCGAGGTATCGGCTTGTTCCTCGGTGATGAAGGTGCGCGCCTCGTCGGGGCGCAGGGTCTTGCCAAAGAACTGGTTGATGGTGTGCAGGTTCACCGGCAGCGAGAAGACGCCGCGCTGGCCTTTTGGGTCGAGTGAGGTGGTCTTCACCCGGTTCTTGTAGGGCAGGAAGGTCTCGAAATTATTCACATAGTCCCAGACCTCGGCATCGTCGGTGTGGAAGATATGCGGCCCGTAGACATGCACCATGACGCCGGTGTCTTCGTCGCGCTCCGTATGGCAGTTGCCGCCGATGTGATCGCGCGCATCCACCACGGTGATGTCATGGCCCGCCTCGGCCAGATGCCGCCCGATCACCGCGCCCGAAAGACCTGCGCCTACCATAAGAAGTTTCATAATACCTGTTCCTCAATCCTGTGTACTGGCCTGCCGGACCGTTATTTCTGGTTGCTCGCCAGCATGATGCGCGTCTTGCCCGCCAGTTTCTTGAAGGTCTCGGGTTTCTCCAGCAGCATATCCGACAGGATGCTGGAGAAGATCTGAACGCTGCTCACCACATCGGCAGAGAAATGATCCCCCGCCTTCAGGCTCTGCCGCTCTGTGGTGGTCTTGGAGTCGATCGCATCCAGCGCCTCGATCATCGGGCTGCCCGAGAAGAACTCCCGATCCAGCGCCTCGGCATCGGCGCGATAGCGCTCCTGGATCCGCTCGGCGAAGCGGGCGGGGATCTTGAATTTCTGACCGCTCTTGTCCAACCCGGCCTCGCGGATGCGCTCGCTGGTGGTGCGCCCCAGGGCGCTGCGCGCCTCGGTCAGCCGCGGCGTCATCTTGCGTCCGCGCTGCTTCTGCCGCGCCCGGAAGACGCTGTGCACCTCGCGCAGCAGCGCCAGCTGCGGCACCGTCAAAGAGGTATTGGCCGAGATGTCATCGGAGACGGTGAAATCCTCATGGCCCAGCACGAAGCGGAAGAAATCAGCCACCGCGTCCTCCTTGTGCAACTCCTTGCGCACGAAGGGGCGCAGGGTGAAACGGTCGCCAAAGACATCGCGCCATTTCTGGAACCGGGGCAGGTAATCGATCCCACCGCTCTCTGACATCTTGTCCAGATAGGTTTCAAAAGACCCCATGGCATTGCCCAGTTTCACC
Organism: Phaeobacter sp. PT47_59; assembly: GCF_028890025.1. NCBI lineage: Bacteria > Pseudomonadati > Pseudomonadota > Alphaproteobacteria > Rhodobacterales > Roseobacteraceae > Phaeobacter > Phaeobacter sp. PT47_59. The sequence continues at coordinate 71,902 of NZ_JARCJL010000014.1, read as the reverse complement.
CGCTCGGAAAAGGAGGACAGCAGCTTGTCGGGATGCGGGCGCACATAGGCGACCAGGCGCATCCGCGACTCGATTCCGGGCCAGAATTCGGCAATCGCCCCGGCAAAGACCTCCGGGTCCACGAATTGGAAATGCTCGGCCGAGACGATCCCGTAATCCGCTTTACTCTGCTTCAAGTCTGTATAGACCCGTGTAAAACGCTTGCCGCGCTCAGGCAGACGATGCTTGCGGGTCAGGGTCTTGGCCATGGCGATATGGTGGTTGCCGGTCGGGTAGCAGATTGAGGCGCCCGGAATATCATAGGCCTTTTGCACCAGCGCCCGCTGGATGGAGGTCGACCCGGTCTTGGTGTCCCCCAGATGAACAATCAGTTCCTTAATCATCAAGCACCCTTTTTCTATGTCTCGGCAGACGCGGCATCCGCTTGCAACGTCTTCATAAAATCGATTTCGGCCGGGGTTTCCCACCAGCCGGCAATGCTGCAGATCCGCTCCACAGCCTCCCGGTAGATCTCCATCTCGGCGCGGGCGTCGGTCGCGCTGATCTGTGCAAGGTCCGCAAAGAAACCGGAGCGGCCCACCACCTCGCCCAGCCAGCTGTCGATCGGCTGAAACTGTTCCAGCAGGCGCGCCCGATTGTCCGCTCCGAACAGTTCGATATCATGGCTGGACGGCAGGTCCAGACGGGCGCTCATCTGGCGCAGGCTGTTGCGCAGCTGTCCTGCCTCACGCGCTGGCAGCGCGGCATTGGCGCGGCGGGCGATCTCGTAGATCCCGCGGTGGATGGAATCGTTCTCGCGCCGCTCCGGCGCCAGACCAGCGGGCATCTGCAGCCCGGTCTGGGTGATGAAATCATTCACCGAGCCGCCATTCTTGCGCACATCGGCATAGTCCCGCAGGATCACCTGCGACTGCGGCAGCACCTTCATCCAGCCCTCAACCATCAGGCGATAATCAAAGTGAATGCCCTTGAGATAGCCATCGATCCCGGTCGTGCGCAGCGGCTCCAGCTGATGGCCGAATTTCAACCGCTGACCATGCCAGGAGGCCAGATATTCATCGATCCGGCGCAGGGTGGCCACCACGGTGAATTCGGCGTCCGGGAAATATCCCGCCAGCCGTTCGATCAATGTCGGAGAGGCGGCATTGAAATTGGCAAAGACTTCAGCCGCCAGGATCACCGTATGAGGGTCGCAGAACCGGACCTGCTGCTTGATCGCATGGGCCATCTGCCCCAGGGCAGGCAGGCGTTTGTGATAGGCTGGAACCGACCCGGACCGGTGGTCCGCCAACATCCGGAAGGCCAGTGCATTATGCGGCTCGCGCACATTGATCGGCAGGGACCCTTCGGGCTGCAGCTGGCCATTGGCCATGGCCGCAAAATGCGCCATGCCTTCGAAATCCACATAAGGATACAGGATGCCGACACGGGACAGGGCCGTTGCATTGCGCGACAGGTAGTCCTGCAGCGAAGTCGATCCCACCTTGTGATGGCCGATGAACAGGATGACCTTAAGCGGTGCCCGGCCCGCATGTGCGCCCATCTGCGCACCTGTCTGCGGGGTCTCCTGCTGAACTGGATCCGGGGTCTTCTCGAGCTCCTGCTCCACCTGGGGAGAGGGGCGGCGTAACAGTCGTTTGATCGCTTTCACTCGGCGGCGTCCTGCTGAATATCTGCGTTGGTCTTCAGGCCCAGCTTGGCCTGCCAATAGTCCTCACTGGTGATCCCGTCATAGCTGTTGCGGTAGTCCGCCGCCAGTGCATCATAGGCCTTGAGGAAGGCGCGCGCATTGCGGATCAGACGGCGGGTCTGGCGCCAGGCCGCCCCCTTGGAGTGGCGCACCGTGTAGAACTTGTCCCGATCCGCATTGAGCACGGTGATTTCCGACGCCCCCCAGACATAACCGATATGACCGCGGCTCGGCGCCTCCAAGGTGATCTTGCGCCCCAGACGGGCAAAACCGGGGATCAACAGCCCGTTCAGCGTCAGTTTCATCGCCAGGCGTGTCCAGCGACCCGGCGGGTGATACCGCACCGGAGGCAGGGCCTCTTCGGCTGCCCGGGTCAACTCCTGCCAGGCCTCGTCCCGGGTCAGCGCCTTCAGATCGGCGCGGCGGGTCGCCATATTGGCGTGTTGATCGAAGAACTGCGGCCCCCGCATCACGTCTTCCATCGCCAGGTTGATCGCGGCCAGGGTGTCGTAATGCATCCGTGGCAGGTTGCGCAGGAAGAACCAGATGGCGATCTTCAGCACCCCCTTGGCGCCCACGTCCAGCGCGGGCAGGCTCATGTGATGCGCCATATGGCTGCGCAGGTCCAGGTACCAGGTCTGCGGGCTTTCCTTCTCGGTAAAGCTTTCCTGGAAGGAGACCACCCCGTTGAGGGTGAGGATATTGAAATCATTGGCCAGCGAGAAGCTGACATCGTCGCCGCGCACAAAGAAGGGAAAGGCCAGGTGCTTGGCCTCCTCCACCGGGAAGGCAAAATACCACCAGCCACCATAGAAGGTGTCGGGCACGGGCCGGGTGGCCTTGTTCTCCATCCCGATCATCGCACCCATATCGCGCAGATCGGTGCCCATATGCAGGGGCTGGCAGCGGGTATGGAACAGGGCGCCGTTTTCCCAGATCGCCCAGCGGTGCTGTTCGCTGATCATCGCCCCGGCAATGGCGGTCTTGGGGTCCGTGGCATAGGCCAAGAGCATCCAGGTCCGCTCCAGGCTTTCCATGTGGATCGAAGCATCGTCATCCATGAACAGGCAGTGAGAGGCGCCCTGCGCGCGCGCCTCCAGCAGGCCACGGGTGAACCCCCCTGCCCCGCCCAGGTTTTCATTGGGAATGATGCTGACGCCCTCGGGCGGCTCCAGATCGACCGTTTGCCCATTATCCGTGACGATCATCTGCACGTGGTCCTTCATCCAGGACCTCGCCCGAAAGGCGGAAAAGCGGGTCACCGTGCGGGCCACTTCGGCTTCGCGGCGGAAGGTGGTCACCGCCAGCGCCAGCTTTGGCTGGCGTTTGGGGGCATCAGCCGTCTGCCAGCTGGCCCCCGTCAAGACCCCCGCCCCCATCGCCTTCAGCTCGAAATAAAGCACGCCTTCGGCATGCTCTTCCGCCAGCAGGTGCGACAGGTCCACCCGCAAATGTCCCTTGTCCGCGCCGGTCTTGGGGAAATTCACGATGTCGCTCGACACCCGGTCCCAGGATCGGCTGGCCGGGGCCTGGAATACCGAAAGCTCGAACTCTCCGCTGCCCTCAAGGCACAGGGACAGGGAAGACAGGCCACATTCGCGCTGCCATTTTTCAAGGTTGAAAAGGTTGAACCAGGTGGAGAAACACGCCTCTCCACCGGTGGCGAAACGCAATTCGCGATGGCTGTCGGAAACCGCAACCGGCCCCTGTGTGCGCAGATAAAGCTCCCGCTCGGTACAGATACCAAACTCCGGCCACATCAGGGACTGCAGGGTGGTAAACCCTGCTGCTTGCGCCTTTTCAGCCATCGTCGAAACTCCTCCGGACCTGCACCTTTTCCCACTTCAGGCTCCTTACTGGAGCGCGGCTCAAAAGTACAATTCATCTTGCCTGTGACAGTGCAGATTCCCGCATCACATGCCCCTGTTGCAGCACGAAAACAGGCAAAGACCGGCAGGTGGGCGCATATCGCACAGATTAAGCCCCCCCCTTCGCCCTCCGGCCTCAGGCCAGCATCGCCTCATGCACGGCGATCGCCTCCTCCAGATCGTCGAAATACTGCATCGTCCCCCGCTCCAGAACGATGCCCGCATTGCAGAACTTGCGCACCTGCCCCATCGAATGATTCACCATGATGGCGCTGGAATGCTGCATTCGGTCGGCAAAGAGCTCGCGGCTCTTGCGCTTGAAGGCCTTGTCGCCCACTGCCGTGACCTCATCCACCAGATAGGTGTCAAAGCGAATGCCCATGGAGGCCCCGAAGGTCAGCCGTGATTTCATTCCCGAGGAATAGCTGCGCATCGGCATGTGATAGAATTTCCCCAGTTCGGCAAAATCTTCGACGAAAGCCACCAGATCCTCCGTATCCACGCCGTAGATGCGGGCGATGAAACGGACATTCTCCGCCCCTGTCAGCTCCCGGTGAAACGAGGCCCCCAGCCCCACCGGCCAGGAGATGGTCCCATCCGAGATGACCCGCCCGTGATCGGGGCGCAGGGTGCCCGCGATAATCTCCAACAACGTTGTTTTTCCGGCCCCGTTGCGCCCCAGAAGCGCCAGGGACTTGCCCGTCGGCAGGGTGAGGTTGAGATTGTTGATGACAATCTTGCGCTCGCCCCGCAGCCAGAAGCTCTTGGTCAGATTCTCGAACCGGATCATAACATCAGCCCCTCGCCCGCCTTAGCTGCGGTCCCGGATCGAATAGTAGATCAGCGCCAGGATCGACCAGGTCAGGAGCAGGAACAGCCCGGCCAATCCCGACAACATGTAGCGGCCCGGATATTCGGATTCCTGGGCCCGGGTGGGTTTGATATAGGTGGCCAGATAGCGGCTTTGCCGGGTGGCCTCGTCGCGCGCCGCCTCCAGTGCGGTCAATGCGGCGCGGTAGGTTTCCTCGGCATATTGCAGGTCCACCGTGAGCCGTTCGAATTCGGCGATCAGCGAGGGGTAATCCTCGCCCACCGCACCGGTATCGGTATTGCTGGAGGTAAAGGTCTGCCGCTCGATGTCGATACGCTCGCGGATCACGTCGATATGCTGCTGCGCCTTTTTCAGACGCGGATCGCTGTCGCCCACGGTGCCGCGCAGCAGATCATATTCGATCAGCGCCTCGGCCAGTTGCTGCTGGAGGTTGTTCATCACCCCCATGCGGCCCTGGATATCGGCCTCGGGATCGACGATGCGGGTACGGGTGCGAAACTGGGTCAGCGCCTCGCGCGCGCCCTTCAGCCGCTCCAGCGCCTCGTCCAGATCCTCGCGGGCATAACGCATGGCATCCTCGCGCGCCTGTTCATTGAGCGCATTGATGCGGGTCTGGCTTTCTTCGACGATGGCACGGGTAATCGTCTGAGCGGTATCGGCATCGAAAGCCACCACCTGCACCTCGGTCAGCCCCGAGCCGCTGTCATAGGAAATGCCGACAATGCGGTGCCAGTACCAGATCATCTCTTCCAGGGTGGCATCGGGCCAGAGCGAGAACACCCAGTCCCGGGGCCAAGACTGACTGTAATGAGGCCGCAACGGTACGGCACGATCCACCGCCTCCACCATTTCCTGGCTCTGGATGAATTCATAGAGGATGTCGCCATCCGAGGCGGTGGTGCTGCCCGCGAAATTGGCCAGGCCGCCCAGGATATCCGTGGCGCCCGAACTTTCCTGGCTGCGCACGGTGAAACCGGCGGTGGAGATATACTGGTCCTCGGCGATGGTGAAGAGATAGAAGACCACCGCCGCCAGCGGCGCCAGCACCAGGAGAAGAAAACTGACGACAAGTCCCCAGTGGCGCCGTCGCATCTGCGCGGGCCGGGCAACCGGATAGGCCGGGGCTTCCGCAGCCTGCCGTTTCGCATCCTCCAGGGCCGCCTCGGTGACCTTGACCTTCTGGCGCAGTTTCTTGAGTTTCTTACGGCCTCCCCCGCCGCCGTTTTTCTGCTGCGCAGCCGCCGGTTCATCGTCCTGATCGGCCGCCGCCTGCACATGGGAGGGCTGCTGAGGAAGCTTTTTGACATTGCTGTCGGTATCGGCTCCACCCTGTGCAGCCGATTTCCTGCCTGCTCCGCCCGTTTTCTTGCCCGAAGATTTCAAACCCATGGCCGGATGATCCTGTGTCATATGTGCCCGATCGAAAAGCCCGAGAAGAGACTCCAGAGCCATTTGTAATTGCTTGTTCTATGAGCCATAGTATCGCTTGCAAAGCCCTCAATCACAACACCCATTCACAGCAGCCCCATATGGCCAGTCCCCCTTCCGCAGCCCCGTCAAGGTCATCGCAGTCTCGCGCTGCTGGCGCCCTGCCAGCGGCTCAAACTCCGGCAAAAGCCGCCCAGACTCGGCGGCGGCTTGCCAGCCTGCGCACAGTGGTCGCCTTGATGCTACGCGAGATGTCAACCCAATACGGACGCACCCCCGGCGGCTATATCTGGGCCGTGCTGGAGCCTATGGCTGCGATCCTGTTCCTCAGCCTCGGATTTTCTCTGATCATCCGCACCCCCTCTCTTGGAACGAGCTTCCTGCTGTTCTACGCCACCGGCTATCTGCCCTTTGACCTTTATCAATTGGTGTCCAATGCCTGCGCCCGGGCCTTGAACTTCTCCAAACCGCTACTGAAATACCCTGCCGTGACCTGGCTGGATGCCATTATCGCCCGCTTTATCCTGAACAGCCTGACCACCATCTTCGTGATGATGCTTTTGCTGACCGGCGTGCTGGTGGTGATCGACAGCCGCACGGTCCTGGACATGCCACCCGTCATCGAAGCCGTTGCGCAGGCGATGCTGCTAGGACTGGGCGTGGGCACGCTGAACTGCGCCCTGATGGGGCTATACCCGCTTTGGAGCGTAACCTGGTCAATTCTGACCCGGCCGCTGTTCCTGGCCTCGGGCATTTTCTTTCTTTATGAGGATCTGCCGCCGCTGGGTCAGGAGCTTCTCTGGTATAACCCCTTGATGCATATTACCGGGCTGATGCGCACCGGATTTTATCCGACCTATACCGCCTCTTATGTGAATGGCACCTATGTGATACTTGTCAGCCTTGCTCTTCTGGCGATGGGATTGGTGCTGATGGGGCGCTATCACCGCGACATCCTGAACCGCTGATCAAAGGTGTGCCTAATCCGCGGTGCTGCGTGCCTTTTCTGCAAGCGCCAGCACATCCGCGTGGGGCACATGGGTCTGGCGGCGCAGCCCGTCGCGGATCGCCCGTGTCATCAGCCGCAAGAAGGCGCGCTGCTCCCCCTTGTGCACCCGCACCTTTGACAGCCACTTGGGCAGGATCACCAGCATCGCGGGCCAAAACCAGGGGCCTGCCGCCATCCGGTACAGCAACAACAGGTTGCGGTGATAATAATAGACCTTCCACAGGGGGATGAACCTGCCCCGTTGCGCCTGCTCCTCGCCCGCCTTGGGCTGAAAGGTGCTCAGGTCATGTTCAAAGCGCACGCCGGGTTCAAAGCCGATGCGCCCGCCCGCTTTGCTCAGCCCCAGGGTATAAAGCCCGTCATCCCCATAGATGAAGAGATCGGGGTCGGGATAGCCGATGCGCCGCACCGCATCGGCCGAGATGAAAAACCCCACGAAGGAGGTCACATCGATCTGCATCCCCTCGCCTTCGTAATCGCAAGGCTGCACGTGAAAGCCCGAGCGCCCGCCGCCGAACAGGGTGCGCAGGAATTCGCGCCCGTGCCAGAAGGGATTGCGCGAGGGGCGGTTCATCTCGCAGATGCCACCGCCGGGGAAATAGACCGCCGCGGCCACGCCGTCCCAGGCGCGCGTGGGGTCTGCATGGGCGGGCAGGGCGTGGAACGCAGCCAGGGCACCGGGGGCCGGGCGACCATCATCATCCATCACCACCAGCCAGTCGGGCGCATGCGCCTCCATCGCGCGGCGCATGCCCATCTCAAAGCCCCCGGCACCGCCACGGTTGGTGGTGCTCGCCAGGATGTCGAGGCGCGGATCACCCTGCGTGGCCAGCCAGTCGCCGGTGCCATCGGTGGAGGCATTGTCCACGACCACCACGGCCGACAGTTCCGCGTCCGGGCTGTCCAGCAGGCGGGCGATGGTATCCTTCAGCTTGTCCAGGCGATTATAGGTCACCACCACGGCCACCAGGCGACGCTGGGACTGAATCGGATCGGTCTTTGGGCTCACGAAGATCTGCTCCCCGCCTCTGGCTGTCCTTTGAGTGTCGGGCCGCAGAACTCACAAATGAGACCTCATGTCAAATGCTTTGCCTCCACCGAGCCCACGCAACGACACCGGATAGGGTTTGACAGTCCCGCCGGAAGCAGCCACCAAGCGCATCATGCGCACTGCTCTTGTCACCGGATCGGCCGGCTTCATCGGCTATCACCTTGCGGACCGTCTGCTGAAGGTCGGCTGGCGGGTCGTGGGGCTCGATTGCCTCTCGCCCTATTACGATGTCACCCTGAAGGAGCGCCGCCACGCCATGCTGGCGGAACACGCCCAATTCACCCCGGTGATCGGCAAGCTCGAGGATCCCGGCCGCCTGATGGATCTCTTTGCCCGCCACCGCCCCGATGCGGTCATTCACCTGGCCGCCCAGGCCGGGGTGCGCCATTCCATCGATGCGCCGCGCGACTACCTTGAGGCCAATCTGATCGGCACCTTCGAGCTGTTGGAGGCCGCCCGCGCCCATCCGCCCGCGCATCTCTTGATGGCCTCCACCTCCTCGGTCTATGGCGCCAATACCGAGATGCCCTTTGACGAGCGGCAGAAGACCGACACGCCGATGTCCTTCTATGCCGCCACCAAGAAGGCGGGCGAGGCGATGGGCCATTCCTATGCGCATCTTTACCGCCTGCCGGTCACCATGTTCCGGTTTTTCACCGTCTATGGTCCCTGGGGTCGCCCCGACATGGCGCTGTTCAAATTCACCAAGGCGATGCTCGCGGAGGAACCGATCGAGGTTTACAACCACGGCCGCATGAGCCGCGATTTCACCTATATCGACGATCTGGTCACCGGCATCACCGGGCTGATCGATGCGGTGCCGGGGGATACCCCGGTGGGGGACTGCGACAGCCTCAGCCCCGTGGCCCCCTTCCGTGTGGTCAATGTCGGCGCCAGCCAGCCGACGCCGCTGATGGAGTATATCGCTGCCCTGGAAGCGGCGCTGGACCGCCCGGCCCAGAAGATCCTGCGCGAAATGCAGGCCGGTGATGTGCCCGCCACCTGGGCCGATACCGCGCTGCTGAGGGCCCTCACAGGATATGCGCCGCAGGTGGATGTGAAGACTGGCGTTGCCCGTTTCGTGGCATGGTATCGGGACTATTACGGCGCCTGAACGCCGCCTCAAATGTTTCGCATGCGAAACATTTTGATCTGTTCTGGACCAAGCGTGGAGGGGGCAAATGTTTCGCGCGCGAAACATTTCAGTGTCTGAGCCCCGCAAAGAAAAAGACCCTAAAGATACCTTTAGGGTCTGAAATCTTCGAAAAGGAAGAGAGCGGTCAGCGGTGCTTCAGCCAGTCCCGCAGGGCTGCCACCAGCTCCGCATCAACCGCGTCTCCGGTCAATTCGATCCGGTTCTGATCCGGCGAGAACCCCAGCCGTACCCCGGCCGCCGCCTGCACGGAAATCCGCTCTCCCGCCGCGGCACCCGGGGTGCGGATGCCGGGAGGAGTACTGGGGCGAGACGGAGCAGGAGCACCCGAATCTTGCGGCTCTACAGGTTGGGTTAGAGACGCATCTTTTTCTTCAGCCAGCGCCCGGTTCAGGATCTCGATCTCCTCGGCCGGGGTCGGGCGCGCTGCGGCTTGCAGGGCGGCGCGCAGGCGGTCTGCAAAGCCTTCGTCCTCGGCCATGGCCCGCACCAGGGCGAGGCCCAGCTTTTCGCTGATGGCCGTGGGGAAGAACAGCACCGCATCCAGCTCCTCCACCAGGGTGACAAAGCTGCGGATCTTGGAGCGCTTGGCGCGCGGTACATTGGCAAAGAGACTCTGAAGCGCCTTTTTCAGAGTCGGAAACACCTCTTCCTTCATCGCCCGCACCGCAATACGCGCGCGTTCGTAATGGGACAGGTTCACCCGGATCTCATTCTCTTCGACCATGGCGATATAGGCATCCTGCGCCGTGTCGGGACGGATGATCAGAGCCTTCACCGTGGCGAACTTCGGGTCTGATGTTTCGGCATAGAGCCGCTTCAGTGCGCCAAGGCGGCGCCAGCCCGAGATCAGCCCGTGGCTGCGCCCGCCCGCGCGGGTTTCCAATGGCACCAGTTCGATCGGGGTCTGCTGGCCACGGGCCCGCAGGGATTCGACCAGGGCATCCATTTCCTCGGCATCCTGTTCGATCCGGTCGCGCACCAGGTGGGTCTCGTCGATGGCCGAGAGCGGCACCTCTTCGATCATCAGCCCCTTGGCGCGGGCATTCTCCAGCACATCGGACAGCTCGCGCAGGGCGGCGGTCGAGGCTGCCTCAGACGCCACCTGCGCAATGGGGGCGGCGCCCACGGACATCGGCCCGCCGAGGGCGGATTTGCCTTCCGGCGCGCCGGACAGATAGGTGGTCTGTGCCGGCATCAATCGTTTGCGTTTGGCCATCTGCCCATCTCCTTCTGCCTGTCTCCTTTGGCCGCATACCCTGCGCCATCATCCTTGACCGCGGCTTATTCCGCCGCGCTCTGCATCTGCACCTCGGCGCGGCGCCAGCAGCCGATCAGCAGCCGTTTGAAGGCCGCATAGGTTTCATCGAAGGTCTCGCGCCCGCGCGCATAGGTCTCGCGGTTGAAGTCGCGGTAATCGGCCTCGTAGATGCCCGAGACCTGCTCACCGGCCTGACCGATCAGGGCGGTGAAATCCTGTTTATGCGGGGAGAGCACCGGGCCCATATAGGCCTGCATCAGCGCCGCCAACTCGCCCTGCTGGGCGCTGTCAAAGCGGGTGATCACCGCGCGCACCGCATCCCATTCAAAGCCCATCTCGGGCCGGCCCAGGGCGCGGGCGGCAAGGTTCTCGCCCTCCTCGATGCTGGCGAATGTGGAATGCAGCATGTCGAAGAAGCGCCCGGTCGAGTCGAACTCCAGAAAAGACGCCCCCATGGGCACCAAGAGGATATCGGCGGCCGACAGCCCGTTGATGGTCAGGTAGCCAAGCGCCGGCGGGGTATCGATGAAGATCACGTCATACTGGTCCAGCACGCCGTCGGCTTCCAGCCGGTCGGTGAGCGCATCCCAGAGCTTCCAGCTCCGCGCCGCCATGCGCCAGACCGGGATCTGGAACTCGGCCCAGTAGAGGTTCAGCTGGGCGCCGATGAGATCGATATTGGGCCAGTGGGTGCTTTGGATCACATCCGCTGCCGTCATCTCCATCGCCGCCGTCAGGCTGTCGTCCAGCGGCTGGGGTGCATCGCCGCGATCCAGACGACGCTGGTTCTCATGACGCAGGTGCTCACCGTAGTGGCGCGCCAGGAGCGGAAAGGCGGTCTGCCATTCATCCTCGACCCGGCCCCCGAAGATCGAGGTCATCGACCCCTGGCTATCAAGGTCAATGACCAGCACCTTGTAGCCATCCAGCGCCGCCGACATGGCCAGATGCGCCGCGGTGGAGGTCTTGCCCACGCCGCCCTTGAAGTTGGCCACCGCAACCATCTTGGCGGGCAGCCCCTTGGGGCGGTAGGGGATATAATCCTTGGCCTTGGATCCTTGCGCCGCGAAATGAGCCCGCAGGCGCAGCACCTCGTCCAGCGTGAACCACTTGGCGCCGCCTTCGGTTTCCGAGCGCCCCTGGGGCAGATCCGGATTGGCCTTCAGCACCCGGCGGAAATGGGCCTGGGCGACGGGGATCAGGTAGCGGGTGATCTCCCAGGTGGAAAACAGGCGCAAGCTTTTGCGCCCCTCTTCATCCAATCCCCGGCTTGCCAGATCGGCCCGGCCCCGGGCGCAGCCTTCGGCGATGCTTGCAAAGCCTTGGGTGCTGGTGGGCGCATCAAGGTCCGCCAGGGCCGCATCGGGATCGATGTTGAAATAGGGGGGCAGATCGGCGCTTCGTCCCGCCTCTTTGCCCCTTGCGTCTTTTCTGTGGATATCTCGTGCCATGGGAGGCTGCCCGCTTTGCTGTCCTTTGGCAGCGATCCCGACCGTCGTTCTTGGTACCACGGAGTGATGTGCTGCCTTTTTGACAGGATATCAAAAAACAGCGCACATGGAAGAAATATGCGCATCTCTTTTGATTTTTCTAAGCAAATCCAGCAGTTGCCACTGCAAAAACAGGGGGCATTGGAGCGGGGAAAACTTTTCTGCCCTGTTATTTATGAGTTATATTATAGTTAAGGGAAATTGCTCTTTGGCGCAAAGCCCTTTTTTCATGGGCGATCGAGGTGGATTTTTGATCTACAGTGACTCTGAAACCCCGATGAAATGACTCCAATCCCCCGAAGAAGTGATTCCGGAACCCCGTTGCCTGCGCTTGTGGATAACTTTAGGGTGGGCGTAATCAAAACCACGAAAACGAGTCACCCCGGACAGGCGCGGTAAAGACGCCTTTTCCAATACCGGGGGATCAGGGACAGGCAGAAGAGCAATGGCGACAGGGCTGACCGGGGGCGGTCTGACAGCGGGTACATATCCGCCCGAAGGGCAGGGGGATTTTTTCCTTTGCGATATTTTCGATGCGATCCCCAAGAACGATCTGGCCTCGATGGAACATCCGCTGTTCTCGCTCGGCACCCGGCCCGACCGGCGCATCCTGTCTTACGAACACAATGGCACCGAGATCACCGTGACCCCCAGCGTCAAGGGGCTGGCGACGATCCACGACAAGGACATCCTGATCTTCTGCATCAGCCAGTTGATGGCGGCCTTGAATGCCGGGCGCCAGGTCAGCCGTACCCTGCATCTGAAGGCGCATGATCTTCTGGTGGCCACCAACCGCGAGACCTCGGGCGATGCCTACCGCCGCCTGCGCGAGGCCTTTGAACGGCTGGCGGGCACCCGCATCACCACCAATATCATGACCGGCGGCCAGGAGGTCACCTCGGGCTTTGGTCTGATCGAACGCTGGGAGATCGTGAGGAAGGCGCGCGGCGGGCGTATGGTCAGCGTCGCCGTCACCCTCAGCGACTGGCTTTATCGGGCGGTCCTGTCGAAATCGGTGCTGACCCTCTCCCGCGATTACTTCCGGCTGAGGAAACCGCTGGAGCGGCGGATCTATGAACTCGCGCGCAAACACTGCGGCCGCCAGGCCAGTTGGCAGATCTCGGTCGAGACCTTGCTGAAGAAATCCGGCTCTGCCAGCCCGCGCCGGGTCTTTCGCAAGATGGTGCGCGACATGATCGCGGCGCAGCCCTTGCCCGATTACGCCATGGAGGAACTGCCGGGCGATCTGATCCGGTTTTCCCAGAAACACGCGGTGGTGAGCGGTGTGGGCGGCATGGCACCCAGCCTGAAGCCGGAAACCCTGGATGCGGCGCGCGATCTGATGCCCGGCGCCGATGTCTACGCGCTGGAGGCCGATTGGCGCGCCATGTGGGCGCGTTCGGGCAGCCCGCGTCTGCGCCAGGCCGATGCAGCGTTCTTGGGCTGGGTCAAGAAACGCGCCCGCGACTCCTGAAACAGGTTCTAAATCACCGATTTTCGAGTCACTCTTGCTGCTGCAGCCTTATGGCATCACCGGGCCCAAATGTTTCGCGCGCGAAACATTTGGGGGATCCGAAGCGGGGCAGGGGTCAGAGCGTGATCCGCTTCTCCTCGGGCACCAGCGCGTTGATCTGCGCGATATGTTCCGGCAGGCAGCGGGTCAGGAAATCGTAAGTCTCCACCACATGGGCGCGGGCATTGGGGCCAAGATGGGCATAGGCGTCCGGGTTGGCCAGCACATCCACCACCTGATCGGCCAGGGCCTCGGGGTTGAAGAAATCCACCAGCATGCCGGTTTCCCCATGGGTCACCGCCTCGCGCACCGGCGCCACATCGGCAGCCACCACCGTGGCCTGCATCGACATCGCCTCCAGCAAGGACCAGCTGAGCACGAAGGGCATGGTCAGATAGATGTGGCAGCGGCTGAGGCGGATGATGTCGCAGAGGGAGTCATAGGGGATGCGGCCCAGGAAATGCACCCGGCTCCAGTCGACCTGATCTCCCAGTTCCGCTTCCATCTCGCCGCGCAGGCCGCCGGGGTGGGTGCTTTCGGCGCCATAGGAGGTCTCATTGCCGCCGATCATCAGGATGCGGGCCTTGGGGCGCTCCTTCAGGATCTTGGGCAGGGCGCGCATCATGATATGAAATCCGCGGGCGCGCTCCATGTTGCGGGCGATATAGGTGATCACCTCGTCATCCCGCGTCAGCGGGCGATCGAGCCGCCCAAGCGCGATCGAGGCGCCTGGGTCGGGCTGTAAGCGGTCGGTGCGGATGCCGTCATGGCAGACATACATGCGATCATGGAAACTGTCGGGGAACCGGTCGCGCTGCCAATAGGTGGGGGCATGGCCCAGGTCGACGCTTTCGATACTGGCATAGGGCACCGTGTTGCGTGCCTTGGCAAAGAAGCCCGCCTGATCGTTGGGCGGGTTTTCGGGGTCAAAGCCCACCAGCCCGCCGGAGGTGCGGTAGAAATACTCAAAGAAGCCGATCACCGGCACATCCGGCCAGACCTCTTTCATGAACAACAATTCGCCCCAGCCGGTGTGGCCGATGATGATATCCGGGGTCCAGCCGCGTTCCCCTTGCAATTGCCTTGCCGCCAGCGCCGCGCCGATGCCGGTCCCGGCGGCCGTCTCCCAGTCCTTTGACAGCCCATAGGCGTCCTTGGCGGGGGCATGATGCGCCTTGTAGGTCACCGTGGTGACGCCGGGCAGGTGGATGTCGTTGCGCTGGGTCAGGAAATAGATCTCGTGGCCCTCGGGGCGCTCTGCCAGCCAGGTGATCAATTCCCGGTACTGGCCGGGCATGTTCTGATGGACGAAGAGAAGTTTCATGCGTTATGGATGCCTCGTCCGAAAGACAGAGGCAAGCGGCTGGTTGGTCTCTGGTTGTTTCACGGTGACAACCATAAGCGAGATTGCTAAGGGTACGGCGAATTGAAAATGAAGATAAGACAGGACATAGGCCGTGCAGATTGAGGATACGCCACTCGCTGGGCTGAAGATACTGACCCCGGCCCGGTTCGGGGATGTGCGCGGGTTTTTCAGTGAAAGCTGGAATCGCAAGTGCATGGCGGATCACGGTCTGGATCTGGACTTTGTTCAGGACAACCATTCCCTGTCGGTGCAGGTGGGTACGCTCAGGGGGCTGCATTTCCAATCCCCTCCTCATGCTCAGGATAAGCTGGTGCGCTGCGGGCGTGGCGCGCTTTATGATGTGGCGGTGGACATTCGCGAAGGCTCGCCGACTTATGGGCAGCATTTCGGCATCGAGCTGACGGCGGAAAACGGCAAGCAACTGTTGGTGCCCAAGGGATTCCTCCATGGCTTCATCACCCGGGCGCCCGACACCGAGATCCTGTATAAATGTACCGATTATTACGCGCCTGATTGTGATGGTGCCGTGGCTTGGGACAGCTGTGGCATCGACTGGGGTTTTGACGGTGCGCCGGTGCTGTCGGACAAGGATGCTGCAGCCCCCGTCCTTGCCGACTTCGACAGCCCCTTCACCTGGGAAGGATAACCTATGAAGATACTTGTGACGGGCGGCGCCGGATTTATCGGCTCTGCGGTGGTGCGGTTGGCAATTGCCCGCGGCCATCAGGTGGTGAACCTTGATTCGCTGACCTATGCCGCATGCCTGGAAAACGTGGCCGAGGTGGCGGAGAACCCGAATTACGCCTTTGAGCAGGCCGACATCCGCGACCGGGCCGCGCTCGATCGGGTGTTCAAGACCCATAAGCCCGATGCGGTGATGCACCTGGCCGCCGAAAGCCATGTGGACCGCTCGATCGATGGCCCCGGAGATTTCATCGAGACCAATATCACCGGCACCTATCAGATGCTGGAGGCAGCGCGCAAATATTGGCTCGAGGCGGGCCGCCCCGATGGCTTCCGCTTCCACCATATCTCCACCGACGAGGTCTACGGATCGCTGCCCAATGACCCTGAGGTGATGTTCACTGAAGAGACCGCCTATGATCCGCGCTCGCCCTATTCGGCATCGAAGGCCGCCTCTGATCACCTGGTGCGCGCCTGGGCCGAGACCTACGGGCTGCCGGTGGTGCTGACGAACTGTTCGAACAACTACGGCCCCTTCCATTTCCCGGAGAAACTGATCCCGGTGGTGATCCTCAATGCGCTGGCGGGAAAACCGCTGCCGATCTATGGCGATGGCTCAAATATCCGCGACTGGCTTTACGTCGAGGATCATGCCGATGCGCTGCTGCTGGTGCTGGAAAAGGGCGTGCTGGGGCGGTCCTATAATATCGGCGGTGAGAATGAGCGCACCAACCTGGAGCTGGTGCAGACGCTCTGCGCCATCCTGGATGAAAAACGCCCGCGTCAGGACGGTCTGCCCTACAAGGAGCAGATCACCTTTGTCACCGACCGCCCGGGCCATGATGCGCGCTATGCCATCGATCCCTCGCGCATCCGCGATGAACTGGGCTGGCGTCCTTCGGTGACGGTGGAGGAAGGTCTGGCGAAGACCGTGCAGTGGTATCTGGATAACGAGCCTTGGTGGCGCGCCCTGCAGGACCGTCACGGCGTCGGCCAGCGGCTGGGGACCGGTAAGTGAGCGGTCTTGCGTCATCAAGGGCAGCGCCCGAGCCTATCGGCCAGGCAAAAGCCTGCGGGAAAAAACCATGATCCTTGTCTTCGGCAAAACCGGCCAACTGGCCCGTGAACTGGCGGCGCATGATGGTGTGGCCTGTCTGGGACGCGATCAGGCGGATCTCTCCGATCCCGATGCCTGCGGGGAGATTATCCGCGCACGGGCGCCTGTCGCCGTGATCAATGCCGCCGCCTATACGGCGGTGGATCGCGCCGAAGAGGAAGAAGAGCTGGCCACCGTGATCAACGGTGTCGCCCCCGCCGCCATGGCGCGGGCGGCAGCCGATCTCGGGATTCCCTTCGTGACCCTCTCCACCGATTACGTCTTTGATGGCAGCGGCGAGACTCCCTGGCGGCCTGAGGATGCAACCGGCCCCCTTGGCGCCTATGGCCGCTCCAAGCTGGCCGGTGAAGAGGCGGTGCGCGCGGCGGGTGGCACCCATGTCCTCCTGCGCACCTCCTGGGTGGTGTCATGTCATGGCAACAATTTCGTCAAGACCATGCTGCGGCTCGGGGCCGAGCGCGATCGGCTCACCATTGTGGCCGATCAGATCGGCGCGCCGACCCCGGCGCGGGATATCGCTGCGGCCTGCCTGGAAATAGCCAAGCAATTGATCCAGGATCCGGGCAAGAGCGGCACCTATCATTTTGCCGGAACTCCTGAAATCAGCTGGGCCGGGTTCGCCCGCGAGATCTTTGCCCGCGCAGGGCTTTCTTGCGAGGTGGTGGATATCCCCTCCAGCGATTATCCCACCCCGGCGCAGCGGCCGCTGAATTCAAGGCTTGATTGCGCCTTGTTAGAGACTGTTTTTGGTATTTCCCAGCCCGACTGGCGGTTGGGACTCAATGAGATTTTGAAGGACCTGGGAGAAAGTGCATGACTGCGCAAACCGCACGTAAGGGCATCATTCTGGCGGGGGGATCTGGCACCCGGCTTTATCCGATCACCATGGGGGTGTCGAAACAGCTTCTACCGATCTACGACAAGCCGATGATTTACTATCCGCTGTCGGTCTTGATGCTGGCGGGCATCCGCGAGATCTGTGTGATCACCACGCCGCAGGATCAGGAGCAGTTCCAGCGCACGCTTGGAGACGGCAGCCAATGGGGGGTCTCGCTCTCTTATGTGGTGCAGCCCAGCCCCGACGGGTTGGCACAGGCCTATATCTTGGCCGAGGACTTCCTGGATGGCGCTCCTTCGGCACTGGTCCTGGGGGATAATATCTTCTTTGGTCACGGGTTACCTAGCCTGCTGGCGGCAGCGGATGCACAGGGGGCCGGGGGCACGGTCTTTGGCTATCACGTGGCCGATCCCGAACGCTATGGTGTTGTGGAATTCGACGGCGATGGCATGGCCCGCCAGATCATCGAAAAGCCACCCGTGCCGCCGTCGAACTATGCGGTGACGGGACTTTATTTCCTAGATGGTACGGCTCCGGAACGCGCCCGCCGGGTGCAGCCCTCGCCGCGCGGTGAGCTGGAAATCACCGATCTGTTGCAGATGTATCTCGATGAAGGCGCCTTGCGGGTGGAAACCATGGGGCGCGGCTATGCTTGGCTTGATACCGGTACTCATGGCTCTTTGCTGGATGCGGGCAACTTCGTGCGAACGCTGACCAAACGCCAAGGCTTGCAGACGGGTTGTCTTGAGGAAATCGCCCATGAGGCAGGCTGGATCGACGATCAGCAGATGCAGGCCCGCGCGGATCTCTTCAAGAAAAACGACTATGGCGCTTATCTGGAGCGGCTGCTGGACTGATCGCTTCTGAGAAGGCTGTTTCCGACTAGCCGGTTCTGGACCGGCTTGAGCGCGCTCGTGCGCGCGGGCCACATTTCTCTGTGTTGCAGTTGGGGGCTCAGAAAACCGCTGTGTTTTGGTGCACGCCCGAGTATGATGTGCAGCAATAAACAGGAAGCGGCGGGCTGCGTCGAACACCGCCATAGTCGAGAAGAGCAGATCATGGACAGATGCGCACAGAAGCGGTTCTTGCGATCCGCAAAGGGCTGGCGGCAGCTTTGTGCTGCGGCCCGTGATGCGACCTGTGCCGGGATCCTTGCCCTGGTCCTGCTGCTGCCCCAGCCCTCACGCGCCCAGGTGACGTTGGACCTGCGCGATGCGGATCTGCGCAGCTTCGTGGAAATCGTCTCGGAAACCACCGGGCGCAGCTTTGTGATCGACCCGGGCGTGCGCGGCACGGTCACCGTGCTGGCGCCCGAGGAAATGTCGGCCACGGAGCTTTACGAGGTCTTCCTGGCGGTGCTGGAACTGAACCGCCTGACCGTGATCGAAGGCGCGGGGGCCGACCGTATCGTTCCGATGAACATGGCGCGTGAACTCTCCTCGGGCGCCAGTGCGGATCTGCCCAAGGGGTTCCAGACCCGGGTGATCCCGGTGCGTGAAATCCCCCTGCAGGAGGTGATCGAGGTGGTGCGCCCGCTTCTGCCCTCCGAGGCGGTGATCACCCCGGTGCCCGGCGCACGCATGCTGATCCTGTCGGATCGCGGCGCTAACCTGAACCGCATTTCCCGGCTGATCGAAAAGCTGGACCAGCCACGCCGCACCGCCCCGATCGAGATCATTCGCCTGCAGAACGCCAATGCGGGCGATGTCCTGCAGGTGGTGCAATCCATGGGGCTGGTGCCGGATGGCTCGACCGTCAGCGTGGACCGGCGCTCCAACGCGCTTCTGGTCTCGGGGGCCGAGGACATGCGCCACCGGATCCGGGTGCTGGTGGATGAGCTGGACCAGCAGCGCGACACGGTGGTGTCGCGCACGATGGAAGTGAACTACGGCGATGCCGCCACCATTTCCGATGTGGTGATGCGCACGCTGAATTCCACCGATGCAAATGCGGCCCGCGCCCCGATCCGGATCGTTCCCGAATTGCAGACCAACACATTGCTGATTTCGGCCCCGCAGGAGCGCATCGCGGAAATCGTGCAGATGGTGCGCCACCTGGACCGCCGCCCGACCCAGGTGCTGGTGGAGGCGGTGATCTTCGAGATGTCGGTGCAGGGGCTGTCGGATCTCTCGGTGCAGTTCGGTGCGGTGCTGAACGATGCCCTGGTGGGGGGCGCGCAATTCTCCCTGCCCGGGCGCAGCAGCCTGATCAGCGTGATGTCGGCGGTGCAGAACGGCAATACGCCCACCATCGGCAATGGCGGCGTCTTTGGCGGCGGGCGCTACAAGGATGGCGACGGGATCGTCGGCCTTCTGACCGCGATCACCTCGGTCAATTCCACCCGGCTGCTCTCCACCCCCTCGATCCTGACCCTGAACAATCAGGAGGCCGAGATCGTGGTGGCGCAGAACGTGCCCTTCGTCACCGGCAGCTATTCCACGGTCAGCGGTGGCAGCGCGGTGGAAAACCCCTTCCAGACCATCGAGCGCCAGGATGTCGGCCTGACCCTGAACGTCACACCGCAGATCAATGCCGACCGCACCGTGCGCCTGTTGATCAAGCAGGAGGTGTCGAACCTCACCAATACCACGGCGTCATCCGGCGGTGAGATCACCGCGCGGCGCTCCTTGACCACCACGGCGCTGGTCAGTGACGGCTCGGTGATCATGCTGGGCGGGCTGCTGGAGAACGGATCGGGCGCGGTCAGCCAGAAGGTGCCGGGCCTGGCCGAACTGCCGCTTTTGGGCGGGCTGTTTCGCGGCAAGAATGCCAGCGGCAACCAGCGGGTGCTTCTGGTGCTGTTGCGCCCGCAGGTGGTGTCCTCGGATGCCGAGGCGCGGCGGCTGACCCGTGAGCTGTCCCGCAAGGCGCAGGAGGTCAGCGCTTCCATCGCGCCGGTGGATGACGGAAGATACCCGCGTACCTCGCTGGGGGCGCTGCCCTTTGACGGCGCCGATCTGAACCAACCGTTTGATGCCGGATTTATCGATGATGTCGCGCAACGCCGAAACTTCCCGCCGCTCCCCAGCAGGCTCCGCTTCTCCGGGCAGGAGTGATCCGGGCGCAACCGGGCAGGCGAGTTCGGGCGGGGCGCTGCGGCTGCCCTTTGCCTTTGCCCGTGATCAGCAGGTGCTGTTGGAGGGCGCGCGGCTGATTGCCGGCCCTGGCGCCACCGCCCTGGGCCTGCGCGAGGGGCAGCGGCGCATCGCGGCAGATGGGGATCTGGCCCGGGCTCTCAGCTGCGAGGTGGTGGATGGCCCCGGTTTCGAGGCGGCGCTGGCGCGGGTCTACCAGCAGGGCAGCCCCGACGAGGATACGACAGAGCCGAGTTTCGACCTGGAGGAACGGGCCTTTGCCCGCCGCCAGCGCGACCTCCTGGACGAGCCGGGCGATGCGCCGGTGATCCAGCTGGTCAACCAGCTGTTGCGCCGGGCGGTGCAGGGTGGTGCCTCGGATCTGCATATCGAGCCGCACGAGGGGGGGCTGCGCGTGCGCATGCGCATCGATGGCGTGTTGCAAGAGGTGATGGACCGCGCCGATGTGCCGGTGAAGCGGATCGTCTCGCGGCTGAAGGTGATGGCGGGGCTGGATATCGCCGAGACCCGCCTGCCGCAGGACGGGCGCATCCCGCTGTCCCTTGGCGGGCGGCAGATCGACACGCGGGTCTCCTCCCTGCCGGGCCATTACGGCGAGCGGGTCGTGCTGAGGATCCTGGATCGCTCCGCCGGGTTGATGCCGCTGGCCGATCTTGGCCTCAGCGCCGATCAGCAGGCGCTCTTGCACCGGCTGGCCGCCTCCCCGAATGGAATTATCCTTGCGACAGGCCCCACCGGTGCTGGCAAGACCACCACGCTCTATTCCCTGTTGCAGCTGGCGGACCGGACCGGGCGCAATATCGTCACCGTCGAGGACCCGATCGAATATGACCTGCCCGGCATCAGCCAGAGCCAGATCAACGCCGAGATCGGCATGAGCTTTGCCGCCGGGCTGCGCGCCACCCTGCGCCAGGACCCGGATGTGATCCTGGTGGGTGAGATCCGCGATGGCGAGACCGCCGAAACCGCAGCCCAGGCGGCGCTGACCGGGCATCTGGTGTTCTCCTCGCTCCATGCCAACAGCTCGGTCGGGGCCATCGTGCGGCTGCGCGACCTGGGCATCGACAATTTCCTGATTGCCGCCACCCTGCGCGGGGTGATTGCCCAGCGTCTGCTGCGGCGTCTCTGTGTGGAGTGTCGCAGCCCCCATGCGCCGACCCCGGAAGAGGCTGCGCTGTTCTCCCGCCACGGGGTGCCGGTGCCAGGGCAGGTCTTTGCCGCCAAGGGCTGCCCCTCCTGCAATGAGACGGGGCACGCCGGGCGCTGCGGCATCTTCGAGATGGCCGAGGTGGGCGAGGATCTGCGCGCCGCCATCGACCGGGGCGCCAGCGAAAGCGATATGCGCGATCTTGCATTGGGGGCGGGCGAAAGCCTGATCGGTCAGGGGCTTTTGGCGGCTTCGGCGGGCAATGTCAGCCTAGAGGAAGTGCTGCGCGTGGTTGGGGATGTGGCGTGAAGGCCTATAGCTATATCGCCTATACCAGCGCCGGGCGGCGGCGCAGCGGCACCGTGGTGGCCGAAACCGAGGCCGACGCCAGCCAGCAGCTCTCGGCGCAGGATCTCTTCGTTGCCGAACTGAGCGAAGCCGGAACGCCTGCACAGGACGCCCGGCAGCGCCGCAGCCTGATGCGGCGCGCCCTGCTGGGGGCCGATCTGCAGGCGGTCTTTACCCGGCAGATGGCGGTGATGCTGGCCGCAGACCTGCCGGTGGAGGCCGCATTGGAGGCGGTGCGCACAGGCGGTCATCCGGCGCTGGAGCGCGTGGCCGCGGCAGCCCGTGCCGCCCTTCTGGAAGGTGCGGATCTCTCCGAGGCGCTGGCGCAAAGCGGCGCGGGCTTTGCCCCCTATTACCTGGCGGCCCTGCGCGCGGGCGAGGCGGCCGGGGAGCTGTCTGCGGTCTTTGGTGAACTGGCCGATCATCTGGAACAGCAGGGCAGCGATCGGGCGCAGATCGCCAGCGCCCTGATCTACCCCGGTTTCGTGGCGGCGGTCTCGCTGCTGGTCTGCGGTATCCTGATGGTCAATGTGGCGCCCGAGATCGTCGCCATGTTCGAACACACCGGCCGCCCCTTGCCGCCGCTGACGGTGGCGGTGCTGGCGGTGTCGGACTGGATCCGCGCCCATGTGCTGCTGCTTGCCGGGCTGGCCCTGGCCCTGGCTGTGCTGGTGGTGACGGTGTCCCGCGTGCCGACTTTGCGCGCCCGTGCCGACCGCATCCTGCTGCGCCTGCCCGTGGTGGGGCGGCTGATGCGGCTTGCGGCGGCGGTGCAATATCTGCGCACCCTGGCGCTGGTTCTGGGCGCGCGCCATGCGGTGCTGAGCGCCACCGACAGCGCCCGGGAGGTTCTGACCGTGGCGCGGTTCCGCCATGAAGGCGAGGCGGTCGCCCGGGCCGTGCGCCAGGGCGAAAGCCTGTCGGCGGCGCTGGAGCGGCTCTCGTTCCTACCCCCCGTGGCGCGTCAGCTGATTGCCGCCGGCGAGGTCTCGGTGCGTCTCGCGCGGATGAGCGCGCGCGCCGCGACCCTGACCGAACATCGGCTCTCGACCGAGAGAAAGCGGATTTCCGCCTTGTTAGAGCCTGTTTTGATGGTGCTGGTCGGGGCGCTGGTGCTGGTGATCGTGCTGGCGGTGCTGCTGCCGATCTTTGATCTGCAGGCGGCGGTCACGGGCTGAGGATCCTCGGGCTGAGGATCAAAGCGGGCAGGGCTATTCGGGAAAGGCCAGCAATTCCGGCGCATCGCCCTCCCGGCTGATCCAGAGCCCGTCGTGATCGATCCGCGCCACGGTGATCCCGGCGCGTAAGGAATCGCCCGCGCGCAGCAGTTGCTCGCCGCTGGGATGTGCGACCATGGCCCAGGTATCCTGGCCGACCTGCACCACGCCCTTCAGATGATAGCCGAGGCTGTCGAGCGGCGGTTTCGGCGGGCGCGGCGGCTGCGGTTCGCTTTTGGTCTGCTTTGGTGGTTCTGGTGGCCGGGGCGGTTGTTTTTCCCCGAACAGGGCAGGCCAGGGGCGGCTTTGGATCTGCGCGGGGGCCGGGGCGGCGCTGCTGCCGTCACCGGGGGCGCGTATCTCGAGCGGCGCGGCGGGCGGTCGGCTCAGCTCCTGCCACAGCCCATGGCCCGCCTGACCCGCCAGGGCCAGCGCCATCAAGGTCAATATCGCAGCAATCAGGCGCATGGCATCCCTTTGAACTGGTTCTCTTTGCCGCCAGGCCACAGCCGATGGCGAAGCGGCGCGCCCGGATAGACGCACCCCGGCAAAGATGGTAAATTTTTCCGGGTACATAAACATGAAAAGAGCGGATATGCAGGCGGGATCTTTTTCAAAAGCCGGATTGGTCTTTTGCGCGGGCCTTCTCCTGGGCAGCTGCGGCGATACCATCGGCGGCGGTTTCCAGTCGCAATATGCGGTGGCGCGCAACGCGTTGGAGGTTGGCGATTATGCCCGTGCCAAGCGCGGCTATCAGAAACTGCTGAGCCAGGCCGGCCCGCTCGCACCCCGTCTGCAACTGGAATATGCCCATGCCGAACTGCGCAGCGGCAACTACGCCGAGGCTGCCCGCATCGCCGGCGATCTGGCCGCCCGCCAGCAGGGCGATGCCCGCGGCGCGGCCCTGGCGGTGCAGGGCACGGCACAGCATGAACAGGGGCTGGTCCTGTTGTCCCAAGGCCAGGTGGAGCCGGGCAAGGCGCAGCTGAAGGCCGCACAGGCGGCCCTGGGCGAGGTGGTGAAATCTCATGCGGATCTCGATCCGCTCGGCTCCATGGCCGGGCGCCGCGCCAGCATTGCGGCCCGTCTCAAGGCGCTCTGACAGGGCCTCCAAAGGGGGCGCTTCTGACGGGTCTTGCGATCAGCTTTCCGCCGGGCTGAGGCTGATCCAGGCGGCGATATATCCGGGGTCTTCTTCCAGCGCCTCCATGCGGAAACTGTCGAGTGTATAGCCCCAAGAGGGATGCATGGCGGTGAGCCAGCGCGCCAGGGCCTGAAAATCCACCCGGTCAAACCGCAGATCGATATCTCCGCTGGCCGCGGCCGAAAGCGCGCTCAAGGCGGGGCGCAGCCGGCTTTCGATCAAGGCCTGTTCAATCCCGCTGGTGCCGATCGGGGCGCCGACAGGGGCGCGGGCATGGCCAGCAGCATCCCTTTTTAGAGCCTGTTTTTCATCGATCCGCGCCAGGACCCAGGCCTGCAGGGCCTCTGCGTCGCTGCGGGCCGTGCGGGCGGCGGCATGCTGCTCTTGCAGGGGCAGCAGCAGGCTGATCCCCAGGCTGAGCGGCAGCAAGAGGGCGGCGATTGCCAGCAGCATGCGCTCACGCCCGCTGAGGTGCAACAGCATGTCGATCAGCCGGGCGGTCATGGGCGACCCTCCTGGCCGGAGCGGTGCGTCACAATGAATTCTCCCCGCACGCCGGGCGCATCGTCGCTGACGCGCAGGTCGGCCACCTCCACCGCCAGACCGGCGGCGCGCAGATCCGCGGCAATGCGGTCGGCGGCGGCAAAATCCGCAAGCTGCAGCCCCAGCCGCAGCCCTTCCCCGGCGCGGTAGCTCAAGGTATCGGGCTGGGCCCCGGCGGCGGCGATCACCTCGGCGGCGCGGGCTGTCAGCTCCAGCGGATCGCTTTGTGTCTCTCCGGTGCCCGAGGACTTGCGCAGATCCGCCAGCGCCCGGCTCACCTGCAGGCGCAGATCCAGAAGCGGGCCATCGGGGATGAAATGCTGCCGCACCAGGGTTTGCGTCTGGGCGCTGAGGGTGGCGGTTTCCGCTGCGATGCGCCGGGTTGCGGTGATCTCTGTGGCAGACCAAAGCCCGGCAGCCAGCAAAAGCGCCAGCGCGGGCCAGCGCCAGGGCAGCACCCGGCGCGCCAGCCGCGCCCGCGCCGCCATCGGGTTGTGGCGCAGATCGCAGGCGAGCTCCCCATGAGCCAGGATCTTGGGGCGGGGCAGGCCCAGGGCGGTGATCCCTTCGATGTCGCGGGCGACGGGGATCGCATGGGTAGCGGCCATATTGGCAAGGGTAGCTTCGGTTTCAGCAGGCAGCGGTGTTGCCAGCAACAGGGCGGCAGGGGGCGGAGCGTCCCTTAGGGCCTGCTCCAGCATCAGCGGCAGCAGGGCGGGCAGGGCGCTAAACCCATCCTCCAATCCCAGCCGGGCCATGATGATCTCCTGGCCTGTCTCAGTCAGCCGGTCCGCGGAGAGGGTCCAGACCCCCTGTGCGGCGGGCAGGGTCAGGTAATCGGGCAAGACCGCCCGCGCCTGGATCTGTCGCAGCCCCGCGAGCCAGGCAGGATCTGCGGTCAGCACCCGGGTCCAGCGCTCGGCGGCAGCGCCTTTTGCGGCGGGCAGCAGGCAGGGGCGCAGATCCAGCGTGCCTTCTTTTTGTCCGGTCCGGTCGGCCAATTGACGTCGGGCCACCTGTTCACGCGCCGCGCCGCGCAGCCCCTGGGGCAGATCCAGCGCGACAAGCGGCACCGCGGTGCCCGGCACGCTCACCACCTGGCGCGGATCCGCCGTGCCGCTGCCGAGTCGGATGATCGCCCTGTCCGGTCCTGCATCCGCTGCGCTATCGGGGTGGGGGGCGGACATTTTTGCGGCGGTCTCCTTTGGGGGTCCGGTGGAACTGGGCGCAGAATGGGGGGGAGCGAGGCCAAGTGCAATGCGCATCTGTTGTCCTGTCATGGCCGCCAGGTCACCTGCCAGACCTGCTCTGGCCGTCGGCCGCTGCTCTGGCGGAACAGGATCCCGCTCCGTCGCGCCGACATCCGCTGCAGCCGGGCTTCACTGTCGATGCGGAACCAGGCGGAATGGATCGTCAGCTGATCGGGGCTGAGCAGGGCGGGCTCCGGGTCTTCTTCCGCCTCTTCGTCCAGCGCTGCCTCCAGCCGGGCGGCGATCAGAAAGGCCTCGACCGAGACAAAGGGCTCCTGCGCGCGGGCGGCAACCAGCCGGGCGAGGGCGGCGGGGGGCAGGTCGGGCAAAATGGCCATGAGGATCTCGGGCGGGGCGCTGTTCACATTGAGGCGGCTGTCGGCGGACAGGGCGGTGATCAGCGGGCGCAGCCGGGTATAGCTTCGCGGGGAAAGGCCCGGCAGATCGGCCAGCTGGTCGGCGCTCAGCAGCGGCCCGCCTAAGGGATCAAGCGGCGGATCCAGGCGCAGCCAGGCGGCCCGCTCCTGCACCCCCATCGCGCCGGGCTGCAGAAAGCGGCGGATCTCCTCGGCGTTTTGCGGCGGCAGGGCAAGCTGGCGCAGCAGCCGCTCGAAGGTCGCCGCCGCCCAGAGGTTGTCGGGATCGCTCAACCAGTTGATGTTGAAGCGCCCCTGCAGATCGGTGACCTGTCCCGCGACCTCGCCCCGGGCCAGGGGCAGGGCGGGGAGGACGAGATCCGGCACGCTTTCACGCGCCAGATGGGTCTGGGCCAGCGCGTCAAAGGCATCCAGCGCCAGGGTCAGCTGATCCGCCTCAAGCCCCGCCATGAGCCGGGCCCGCCCGCCTTCGGCCCGGACCAACAGCACCGTGGCCAGCATCGCCAGGGCGGCGACGATTACCAGCGCATTGACCAGTACAAAGCCGCTGTCCCTTTCTGCTCCCGGAGGCCTCATTTCAGGGTCTCCACAAGGGTGATTTCGCCAAAATCCTCGGTCTCGATCACCAGTTCCACCGCCAGCGGTAGCCTGTCCGAATAGGCTTCGATCGCGCTAGGTCCGCTGTCCGCATCGGTGGCCTGACCGCCGGTGATCTGCTGCGGGACAAGACCTCCGGGATCTGTGCCGGTTATCCAGCCGACCCCGGTCCAATAGCTGCGCAGGCGCAGATCGCGTACCCCCTGCAGGACCGGCATCGCGGGGCTGAGGGCGGTGGCGCGCGCAGGCATCAGTGCGGGCCAGATCCGGCGGCTGAGCTGTCCCTGCCGCAGCTGCCATTCGACCCGCTGCAGCCCCAATCCGGCGGTAGCTACGGTTGCGGTGATCTCCTGGGGCCTCTGGGCGCCGCCGCGCGACAGGGCGAGATCCCGTGTGCCGGACGGGCCGGAGAAGCTGAGCGCCGAGCGCGGCGCGGCGCGGCCGGGCGGGTAGAACAGCATCGGCACCATGGCAGAGAGATCGGCGCGCAAAAGGCTGATGCCCTGGGCCAGGGTGGCGCTTTGCTCGGCCCGCAGGGTCAGGGCGTCGCGCATCCGCAGCATGCCGGTCAGCGCCTGGGTCCCCATCACCGCCACCAGGGCAAAGATCGCCATGGCCACCACCAGCTCGATCAGGCTGAGCCCCCGGTCCGAGGTGTTTTGAGGGCCAAGCCGTCTCATGGGCGCAGGCCCTGCGGCAGGTAAAGGATGAGCGTGGCGCCTTCGCCGCTGGCGGCGCGAGCGGTCACCGTGGCGCGCAACAGCCCGCCCGCCGTGGCTTCGGTTTCGGTGGCAATGTCAAAGGACTGCCCGCCCAGGGTCACATGGCGGGGCAGGGGCGCACCCGCCGCCCCGTAAAGCTGCAGCTCCTCGGCGCGGTTGCGAGCGGCGATACCGGCCAGGAGGCGCGGCATCTCGCCTCCGATGGCCCGGCGGGACTGATCGCTGCTGCGGGTCGCGGCAAGGCTGCCGAGGGCCAGCACCAGGATCGCCACGGCCAGCTCCAGCAGGGTCAGCCCGGCGCTGGCCGTGCCCCTGTGACGGGACAGGAGATGTCTCAATCGTCGTCGCATTGCAGCCCCGTCCAGCCATCGCTTTGGCAGCGCCCCGCGCCGCCGCCAAAACGGATCTCGAAGGCGGTGCTTTGCCCATCGGCCAGCAGCAGGATATCGGGGCTGTCTGCCTGTCCTGCCGCTGATCCGTCAGCGGAAAAGGCGATGCGCCCGCGCCAGGGCAGGATGCGCTCGGAGACCTGCCAGCCTTCCGCGTCGCGCGAGGCCAGCTGCAGCCCTCGCGGCGTGATCATCAGCCCCCGGCTCTGCTGGCCGGTGATGGCGAGCTGGCGGGCGGTGGTGAACTGGCTGCGAAACAGGGCCAGATCGCCGCCCTCCCTTGCGCCTGACCGGGGCAGCGCCAGGCTGGCGCCCACCGCCAGCACCGCCAGTACGGCTACGGCAATCAGCAGTTCGATCAGGGAAAACCCGTCGGTGCCGGGGCGGCCCCGTGGCTGAACAGGCTTTATTTCAGCGCCCACGAGCCGATATCCGCATCGGCGCCGCTGCCGCCCGCCACCCCATTGGCCCCATAGGTGAAGATGTCGAAATCCCCGTGCACGCCGGGCGCGAGATATTGGTAGGGCTTGCCCCAGGGATCAGTCGGCAGCCGATCCATATAGCCGTTCTCGGCCCAGTTTTCCGGTGCCGGATCGCTGGTCGGGCGGCTGACCAGGGCCGCCAGCCCCTGTTCGGTGGTCGGATAGCGGAAATTGTCCAGCCGGTAGAGGTTCACCGCGCTGGCGATGGCGGCGATATCGGCCTTGGCGCGGGCGGCACGGGCCTGGTCGGGGCGGTCGATCACCCGCGGCACCACCACCAGCGCCAGGATCGACAGGATCACCACCACCACCATCAGTTCGAGCAGGGAAAACCCTCCGTCACGGCGGTCTTGGGTCATGGGGGGAAAAGGCCGGGTGGCAGGGCAGGCAGGGCGCGGCATGGGTGTCTTTCTTTTGTCTGCCAGCATGATAGTGGAGGGGAGGAAGGCTTGTCCATGACCGGAAAGACCCGGAGCTGGAGAGGCGATGCGACAGGGGAGCCAGGGCTGAGATGGGCAGGGACGATCTTTTGCCGCTGCTGCTGTTTCTGCTGCTGGCCCCGGCGGTGGGCTCGTTCCTGGGCGTGCTGGCCGACCGGCTGGCGCGGGGCGAGGATGTGCTGCGGCAACCCTCGGCCTGCCGGTCTTGTGGAAGGCGTCTTGGAGGGCTGGATCTGCTGCCGCTTGTGTCGTTCCTCGCGTCACGCGGGCGCTGTCGCCACTGCGGCGCGCGCATTCCGCCCTGGCTGTTCTACATCGAGCTTCTGGCGCTTGGCGCGGCGGTTCTGGCGCTGGCGGCTGGGGGCGGTCCTGGCGCGGTGCTGCCTGCCTGCCTTTTCCTGTGGCTGCTGCTGGCGCTGGGTGTCAGCGATATCCTGTGGCTGCGCCTGCCGGATGTCTTGACCGCCTGCCTGTTCTTGCTGGTGCTGGGCTGGATCTGGCTGGACGCGGGCGGCGGCGATATGGCGCGCTATGATCTTGGCTGGGCCTTGTTGGGCGCGGCCCTTGGCAGTGGCAGCTTTCTGATGATCCGTATCGGCTATCGGGCCTTGCGCGGGCGCGAAGGTCTGGGCCTTGGTGATGTCAAGCTGATGGCGCCCCTGGGGGCCTTTGCCGGACCGCTGGATCTGCCGCTTCTGGTGCTGATCGGCGCGCTTCTGGCGCTCCTGGGCGGGTTGTTGTCCGGCGCAAAGCCCCGCCGGGGACCGCTGCGGTTTCAGGCGTTGCCCTTCGGCACCGCGCTGTGCGCGGCGGCGGCGCTTCTCTGGGGGCTGCGGGCGGCGCATCTGCTACCGGTCTGAGCTGGCAACAGGGTTTGATCTTGCATCTGCCAGCGCATAGGGTCCGGCGGACGCCTGCCTGTTCAGCCCCAAGACTTCGTGAGATCCATGGCCCGTTTCAGATTGCTCGTTCTTTTCGCTCTTTGCCTGCCCGCCGCTCCGGCGCCCTTGCTCTTGCCCGGGGTGGCCTGGGCCGAAGAGGCGCCAGAGCGTCCCGAGATGGCGGCCATCGAACAGGCCTGGGCGCGGGGGGATTTCGTCTTCGTGCGCCAGGGGCTGAAACGCCACGCCGAGGAGACCGGCACCGCCCTGGCGCAGTATCGCTATGGTCGGGTGCTCCTGGAGGGGCGCGGCGGGCCGCGTGACCCTTCGGGCGCGCAGCATTGGCTGGAGCAGGCGGTGGCGCAGAACCATGCCGAGGCGGCGGTGCTCTTGGCGCGGCTGTACCTCAGTGCCATGCCGGGTGGCCCGGCGCGCGATCCGGTGCGGGCGGCTGCTCTGTTCAAATCCGCCGCCGCCCGCGGCAATGCGGAGGCGCAATATTACCTCGGCCTGCTCTATGGCAATGGCACCGGGGTTGAGGCCGACCCCACCGAGGCCTTCACCTGGCTGCTGGCGGCGGCGGAAAACGCCCATGTGGACGCCGCTTTCGAGCTGAGCCGCGCCTATTCCCGGGGCGCGGGCACGGCGGAAAATACCGCCGAGGCGCTGCGCTGGCTGCAAACGGCCGCCGAAGCAGGCCATGCGGAGGCGCAGTTCTACCTGGCCTATGCGCTGGACAGCGGCCAGGGCGCGGTGCGCAACCGACCGGCGGCACTGAACTGGCTCATGCGCTCTGCCGAGGCGGGCTTTCTGCAAGCGCGCATTGCGCTGGGGAAGAAATACCTGACCGGTGACGGGGTCCAGGCCAACCCGGCCGAGGCGGTGCGCTGGCTGTCGGATGTGGTTGAGGCCGGCGATCCCGGCGCCATGGCGAGCCTGGGCGCGGCCTATCTGGGGCGTCACGGGGTGGCGGCGGATCTGCCGCGCGCGCTGCTGC
Source organism: Phaeobacter sp. PT47_59 (assembly GCF_028890025.1). Classification (NCBI taxonomy): domain Bacteria; kingdom Pseudomonadati; phylum Pseudomonadota; class Alphaproteobacteria; order Rhodobacterales; family Roseobacteraceae; genus Phaeobacter; species Phaeobacter sp. PT47_59. The sequence continues at coordinate 40,973 of NZ_JARCJL010000014.1, read as the reverse complement.
TGTTGCGCCGTGCCTCCGATGCGGGGTTGGCGCGGGCCAGCTTCGATCTGGCCGGGGCCTTTGAACAGGGTCACATCACGGGCAGCCCGGATCTGGCGCAGGCGGTGAGCTATTATCGCCGCGCCGTGGAGCAGGGCAGCCCCGCGGCGGCAGAGCACCTGGGCCGTATGGCCGGGGCCGGGCAGCTCGAAGGGCTGCTGGCGCCCCATCACGTGGTGCCCTGGGCCCTGGCCGCCAGCAAAGCCGGAGATACCGGCGCCGAGGACTGGCTGCGCCTCCGCGCCGAAGCAGGCCTGCGTCCGGCCCAGACCGCCTATGCCCTGTGGCTGATCGGGCAGGACAGGGATCCCGAAGGGGCGGCTGCCCTGCTGCTTTTGGCGGCAGAGGCGGGCGACACCGAGGCGCAATACCAGTTGGGGCGGCTCCATGTGCAGGGTGCGGGGGTCGCGCAGGATTATGTGGCAGCCCATAAATGGCTCAATATCGCGGCGGCGGGCGGCAGTGCCGAGGCGCTGGACACCCGTTCGGTGGTGGCCGACCTGATGACGCCGGAGCAGCTGGCCGAGGCGCAGCGGGCGGCGCGCGCCTTTTTCGACAGCGCCCGCGCGCCCGACGCTTCTGCGGCGGTGGGGCAGGACTGATGCGGCGGGCCCTGCTGCCACTGGCGCTGTGCGGTGCGGTGCTGTCGAGCCCGGTTTCGGCGCAGGGCGACTGGAGCGCCGCGCCTTTGGTGCAGCTGGAAGAGGCGGCCGAGGCTGGCGGGGCCGCGGCGCAATATGCCTTGGCGCTGCGCCTTGAGGAGGGCCGGGGTGTGGTGCAGAACTACAGGCTGGCGGTGGAGTGGTTTGCCCGCGCCGCAGGTCAGGGCCATGTGGCGGCACAGGGGCGGCTGGGACATTATTATCATCACGGGCTGGGGGTGGAGCAGGACCATGCCGCCGCAGTCCACTGGCTGGAACGGGCGGCGGCCGCTGCCGTGGGGCAGGACCGGCCACAGGCGCTGTTTGATCTGGCGGCGGTGCTGGACGAGGGCCCCGATGGCGGCGATCCTGCCCGTGCGGCCGATCTCTACCGGCAGGCGGCGGAGCTGGGTCACCAGGAGGCCGCCGTCAGCCTTGGCGTGCTTTACCAGAACGGCCGGGGCGTGCCGCAGGATCCGCTGCGGGCGCGCGACCTCTATGAAGGCCCTGCCGCCGCGGGCCATGCGCGGGCGCAGAACAACCTCGGCCTGATCTATGTGCGCGGCGAAGGGGTGCCGCAGGATTATGCCCGCGCCGCCGAACTGTTCCAGGCGGCCGCCGATCAGGGGCTGGCGGTGGCCTTCGGCAATCTGGCGACCATGTATGAAAACGGCTTTGGCGTGCCGCTGAACGAGGCGCTGGCGGTCGAGCTTTACCGCCGGGCCGGGCGCGGCGGCAAAGACGGGGCCGAAGGCACCGGATCCTCGGGGCTGGAGCTGCGCCCCGGTGCCGTTTTCGATCCGCGCCTGACCCCGCCTGACGGCAGCGCCGAAACCCTGTCCCTGCTGCGGCTGGGGGCCGAGGCCGACGATCCTCTGGCCGCATTCCTGCTGGGCTGGCTCTTGCTGCAGGACGGGGGGGATTCGGGCGGGCAGGAGGGCCATGCCCGCCAGCGGCAGGCCGCGGCTCTGTTGCAGCGGGCCGCCGAGGCGGGGCTTCCGGCGGCCCGCGCCAATCTGGGGCTGATGTATTTCGAGGGCCGCGCCCTGCCGCAGGATTACGAGTTGGGCTATATGTGGCTGGTGCTGGCGGGCAGCGCCGGCCTGGCCGAGGCCCGCAGGCTGAGCGCGGAGCTGTCGACCCGGATGACCCCGGAGCAGATCGTTGCGGCGCAGCAGATGGCCGAGGCGCGCTCTACCCGCTGATGCCTTTGTTCTGCGCGGGATCTGACAGTGCAAAAAGCCCGCCCCGATATTTCAGGGCGGGCTTTTGCAGGTCCGGGCACTGGCAGGATCAGAAATCCAGCCGCAGCCCGTGTTCGATCTGCACACTCTCCGTGGTGGGCAGTGACAGCCGGGTCACCACCGCGCCCTGTCCCGCGGCAAAGCGGCGCTCGCGGCTGAAGTCCAGGCTCAGCCGGTCGGTGTCGTCGAGCTGTTCGAAATCGATCGAGAAGGCATAGCTGATCCCTCTGAGCGCATCGATCATCTCGTGGCTGAAGGCCAGCCCGAAGCCGCAGTCGGTGTCGCTGTCAAAGGAGGACATCTCGCAGGCAAAGCGCGGCGCCAGGGCGGTGCGGATCTGCGCGCTCTGGCTGCCCTCCGCCAGGGTGCCGGGCAGGCTTGCGAATTCCAGCTCCAGGAAGATGCGACCGCCGTCATAATCCGGCATGTCGATCCGCCCGGTATCGACCTGTCCCAGCTGGCTGGCCGTTACATCCGCATCGCCGACGCTGGCATAGGCCAGATCCAGGCCCAGACGCGGGGTCAGGAGAAAGCGCTCATATTCCCGCTGGCCGGAAATCGCGGCCCCGGCAAAGGCGGCGGCATAGTCATAGCTGCCCCGGGCATGGATGCGGGTGGGCAGGGCTGCGAAGTCCAGCCGGTAGCGGTGATGACCCATGGCAGCGGCGGCGTAATAGTCCAGGAACAAGCCCTGACCCAGCTCGCGGGCGCCGTAGATGCCGCCATTGACACCGAAGCCGGTGATGGTTCCATCCGCCAGGTCGGTCACATTGTTGCGGCTGACATAGCCACCCCAGAAGCGCCCGCGCAGGTCACTTTGCGACAGGAAGCGTTCGTGCTGGCGGGAGAATTGCAGCAGCGCCTGGGTGCCGATGCCCTCGGTCCGGTTGAGCGTGAAGCTGCCGTCCAGGATCTCGCGGCTGCCGGTCTGGCAGTTGTAGACATCATAGCCGAAGGTGCCGTCGGTGCCGCCGGTGCCATCCACCATCTGCACCGTGCCATCCACGTCAAAGGCCGATTGGGTGCCGCAGCCCAGCCCCTCCTGCCCGGTTTGCAGACGGGTGAGCGCGCCCTTGGAGATATTGCTGAAATAGCGCTGCTGGGTGCGTATCGTTTCCTCGAGATCGGATTTCAGCACTTCGGTCAGCCGGTCGCGGATCTGGTCGACAAGGTCATCCAGGATCTGCACCTGCGCCAGGGCTAGGACGAAACCGTCGAAATTGCTGTCGGTTGATGTCACCGTCACCGTGGGCTGGCAGCTGTGGGTGCCTTCCACCAGCTCATCGTCGATGGCGGTGATCGTCAGGGTCTGGGGGGTGGCGAAATTGCCGGACCGGAAGGTGAGCGTCGCGGGCGAGACGGTACATTGCGCATCCCCCGCGAAGTTGAGCCGCACCGGCGATGTGGGCTGACCCTCGAGCCAGAAGGACATCGCCGCCGTGTCGCGACCATTTTCCGACGCGATGAGATCGTCATTGCTGACCGAGACGATGGCGAAATCGTCATCGGTGATGCTGGCCGAGCCGGTCAGATCGCTGGTGGTGGTGCTGAGCTGGGTGGTGGCATCGCCTGCGGTCACCGCGCTCAGGGTCAGGGTCAGCGTCTCGTTGCCCTCGATCACCACGTCCTCCAGCACGGTGATCTCCACCGTGGCCTGGGTATTGCCGGCCGTGATGGTGACCGAACCGCTGGGGGCGGTGTAATCGCTGCCGCCGGTGGCGCTGCCGCCCAGGCTGTAGCTGATCACGGTATCCTGGGTCGAAATCCGGTCCTGGCTCACCGTGAAGACCACCGTATCCGTGGTGCCGCCATTGGCCTCGGCGCCATTGTCCACGGCGCTGAGCGTCACCGGGTTCTCGGCGCATTGGGTCATCGGGATATTGTTGGCCAGCACGTTGGGGTCGCCGGCCTCGATCACGAAGGTATCGTAGAACACCGGGTTGGCGGCCAGCGAGCTATCGGCCAGGAAGCCGGTGGAACCGAACTCGGTCGAGCCGATCACCGCCGGGTTGGACGGCAAGAGCGAGGTCACATCCAGCGTGCCCGAGGACAGGCGCGCGGTGCTGGCGATACCGGTGCTCGGGTAGCTATAGGCGACCGTATAGGTGCCGGGTCGCTGGGCGAACCACTGGTATTCGCCGCTGGAGCCATCGCGCACGATATTGATGTCATTGGCGATGCCGACACTGCTGTTCGATCCCGAAGGCCCGGTGACGGTGAGCCCGCCACCCGACAGGATGCGACCGTCGTCCTCGCAGTAGAAATAGCCCTGCGGGTCGTAGTCCTCGGCATCGGGGATGCCATCGCCATCGCGGTCGGCGGTGCTGCTTTCCAGGTGGTCGGGAATGCCGTCGCCGTCATTGTCGGCGGGCGGGTTCGGGTCCGGGGTGCCGGTCAGCACAGCGGTGACCTCGATCGCATCGGCGGCGGCGCTCTCCGTGCCGGCGGCGCTTTGCGCAGCTCCCGCAGGCAGGGAGATGGTGACGGTGCCATCATGCTCGGGGGTCACGGTAAAGCTGTAGCTGTCATCGCTGCCGCTCAGGTCCGACGCCGCGCCATTGTCGATCTCCAGATCGTCCAGGGCAAAGCCGGTCACCGCGGTGCTGAAGGTCAGGGTGACGGTGAAGGGATCGCTCTGCGCCTCGTCCGGTCCGCTCAGGGTGGCGGTGGGCGGGTTGGCCGTAAGCGCGGTGGTATCCGTGGCCTGGGCGCCGCTATTGCCCGCCGTATCGCTGAGCGTCACGGTCAGCGTCAGGGTGCCGTCCGGCAGTCCCGACAGATCAATCCCGGTGACCTGGCTGGCCGCCGTGGCAACGGTGCCGCTGCCACTGACGGCGCTGCCGCCGCCATCGGATGTGATCGAATAGTCATATGTGGCGCCCGGCTCGGCGTCGGCAAAGGTGAAGCTGGCCGCGTTGGCATTGGTTTCATCCAAGGGGTCCTGATCGAAGGAGACACTGTATCCGCTGGGCGCGGCGGTATCCTTGGTCAGTCTCGTGGTGGCCTGTGGCGCCGGGTTGCCGGTGGCATCGCTGACATCGGCGGTGAGGCTGAGCGTGCCATCGGCAAGGCCGGAGAGATCCATATCCAGGCTCCAGGCATTGCTGCTGCTGGTGGCGGTGCCGGTCACCGTGGCGCTGGCGCTGTCGGTGATGACCACGGTCACCACCTGCCCGTCACCGATATCGGTGGTGGCGCCGGACACGGGGGTGGCGCTGGCCTCGCTGTCGCTGACCACATCGTCTCCGGCCAGCGGGCTGTCAAAGGCGATGCTGGGTGCGGCGGTGTCCTTGGTCAGGCTGGCGGTGGCCTGCGGCGCCGGGTTGCCTGCGGTATCGCTGACATCGGCGGTGAGGCTGAGGGCGCCATCGGCCAGGCCGGAGAGGTCCATGTCCAGGCTCCAGGCGCCTGCACTGGTGCTGGCGGTTCCGGTGACCGTGGCGCTGGCGCTGTCGGTGACCACCACGGTCACCACCTGCCCGTCGCCAAGGTTGGCGGTGGTGCCGGAAATGGTGGTGGCGCTGGCCTCGCTGTCGCTGATCACATCGTCGCCCGCCAGCGGGCTGTCGAAGGCGATGCTGGGTGCGGCGGTGTCCTTGGTCAGGCTGGCGGTGGCTTGTGGCGCCGGGTTGCCTGCGGCATCGCTGACATCGGCGGTGAGGCTGAGGGCGCCATCGGCCAGGCCGGAGAGATCCATGTCCAGGCTCCAGGCATTGCCGCTGCTGGTGGCGGTTCCGGTCACTGTGGCGCTGGCGCTGTCGGTGACCACCACGGTCACGGTCAACCCGTCGCCAAGGTCGGCGGTGGTGCCGGAAATGGAGGTGGCACTCACCTCGGTTGCTCCGACCAGATCATCGCCCGCCAAGGGACTGTCGAAGGCGAGGCCCGGCGCGGCGGTGTCCTTGGTTGCCGTGTCGGTCACGGCGCTGGCCGCGTTGCCGGTGGTGTCGGTCAGAACCACCGACAGGGTCAGGGTACCGCTGCCCAGAGCCGACAGGTCAAGGCCCGTCACCTGGTCGGTGGCCGTGGCGATGGTGCCGCTGCCACTGACAGCGCTGCCGCCGCCATCCGAGGAGATCGAATAGCTGAATGCGCTGCCCACTTCGGCTCCGGCAAAGGTGAAGCTGGCGGCGCTTTCATTGGCGGCGCCCAGGGGATCCTGATCGAAGCTGACGCTATGACCGTTGGGCGCGGTGGCATCCTTGGAAAGGTTGGCGCTGGCTGTGGCGCTGCCGCTGCCGGCCTGATCGGTGACCGTGGCGCTGACACTGAGCGCGCCATCGGCCAGGCCGGTGACATCGATGCTGGTGCTCCAGGCGTTGCTCGAAACGCTGGTGGTGCCGCTGACGCTGCCGCTGGTGCTGTCGGTGACCGTGAGGGTGACGCTCTGCCCATCCTCGATCAGGCTGCTTGTGCCCGACAGGGTGAGGTTTCCCGCCTCGGTGCCATTGACCACATCATCCGTGGCCAGGGGGGAATCGATGGCGATTGCGGGGATGTTCAGGCTGTCCGATGCCGCACCCGAATTGCCCAGCGAAGAGGTGAGATCGCCGCTGGTATTGCTGAGGGTGCCCGTCGCCGTGGAGGTGACATCGACCATGACGGTACAGCTGGCGCTCGCCGCCACGGTGCCGCCTGTGTAGGCGATGCTGCCCGCCCCCGCCGCTGCGGTCAGGGTGCCACCCGTACAGGTGGTGGAGGCATTGGGGGGTGCCGCCACCTCCATGCCCGCAGGCAAGGTGTCGGTGAAATCGAGGCTGCTGGCCTCGACCAGGGCCGATGTATTGTCCACGGTGAAGGTGAGGGTCACCACATCGCCCAGCGTGGCGCTGGCACTGGCAAAGCTCTTGGCAAAGCCGGGGATCGGTGCGGGGGTGGCGGTCAGCGTGTCGCTGGCGCTGCCGGAATTGCCCAGCGAAGAGGTGAGATCGCCGCTGGTATTGCTGAGAGTACCCGCCGCCGTGGAGGTCACATCGACCATGACGCTGCAGCTGGCGCCCGCCGCCACGGTGCCGCCGCTATAGCTGATGCTGCCCGCCCCCGCCGCTGCGGTCAGGCTGCCACCCGTACAGGTGGTGGAGGCATTGGGGGTTGCCGCCACTTCCATGCCCGCAGGCAAGGTGTCGGTGAAATCGAGGCTGCTGGCCTCGATCAGGGCCGATGCGTTGTCCACGGTGAAGGTGAGGGTCACCACATCGCCCAGGGGGGCGCTGGCGCTGGCAAAGCTCTTGGCAAAGCCGGGGATCGGCGCCGCGGTGGCGGTCAGCGTGGCGCTGGCGCTGCCGGAATTGCCCGAGGAGGAGGTGAGATCGCCGCTGGTATTGGCGAGGCTGCCGACGCTGAGCGCCCGCGTATCGACCACGACGCTGCAGCTGGCGCCCGCCGCCACGGTGCCGCCGGTATAGGCGATGCTGCCCGCGCCCGCCGTCGCGGTCAGGGTGCCGCCCGTACAGGTGGTCGAGGCATTGGGGGTGGGGGCCACCACCAGACCTGCGGGCAATGTATCGGTGAAGTCGAGCGCCGAGGCGGCAATGGCCGAGGCGCTGTTATCCACCGTGAAGGTCAGGGTGGAGGTCCCGCCAAGCGCAACCGAGGTCGGGGCAAAGGCCTTGTCGAACGTCGGGGCGGGTTCCACCGTGAAGCTGGCGCTGGCCGCCGCTGCGGCATAGCTGCCGCCTTTGGTCAGGGTGCTGGAGGTGCTGGTATAGCTGCCAAGTGCCGCTCCGGAAGGCAGGGTCACGGTCAAGTCGATGCTGCAGCTGGCGCCTGCCGCCAGGGTGCCGCCGCTGAGGGTCAGCGTGGAACTGCCGGAAACGGTTGACCCTGCGCCGCACAGGTCACTGCCGGTGCCTGCGCTGACGGTCATGCCAGAGAGCACCGCATCCAGATCATCGGAGAATCGCAGATCGCTGATGGCATTGTTGGGATCATTGTTGGTGATCACATAGGTCAGGGTGCTGCTGCCGCCCTGGGGGATGCCAGTCGAGCTGAAGGATTTGGCAAAGCTGGGGGCAGCGGTGGATTGCACCGTCACGGTTGCCTTTGCATCGCTGCCGGTGATGGCCACGGCGCCGGGATTGGCGATGCCGCTGGTGGTGCTGGAGGTGCTGCTGTAGCTGCCGCTTGCTGCGCCCGAGGGCACGGCCAATGTGGCGGTGATGGTGCAGCTCGCCCCGGCCGCGAGGCTGCCGCCGGCAAAGCTGATCGTCGAGGTGCCCGACAGGGTGCCGCCACAGGTGCTGGCAGGCAGGCCGGTGGCCGCAAGCCCTGAAAGGGCGGCATCCAGATCGTCGGTAAAGGCGAGACCCGCCAGGGCTTTGGTGCTGCTGAGGTTGGTCAGCGTATAGGTCAGATCCACCGTAGTCCCCGCCGCAACCGGGCTGGTGGCAAAGGCCTTGGTCATATTGATCAGATCGGTGCTGACATCGAAGCTGGCCGACATCTGGCCAAGAGACACACCGCTGCCATTGAGGCTGGCCGTGACGTTGGAGGTGGTCGTTTTGTAGCTGCCGTCAGCGGCGCCCGCGGGCACGGTCAGGGTGACATCAATCGTACAGGTTTCAGTCGCAAGCACAGATATGCCGGAGAAGATGCCGGTGTGGGTGCCGCTGGCTGTGCCGCCGCTGCACCCCGACGAGAGGTTCATGGTACTGGCCGCCAACGAGGAAAGCACACTGTGGTAGCCGTCGGTGAAGCCGATGCTGGAATAGCCCGCGGTGCTGTTCGGGTTGGTCAGCGTATAGGTCAGGGTGACGGTGTCGCCGGGCAGAACGCTGCTGGCATCATAGGCGGCGCTGAGGGTCAGCGGCTGGGCCGACAGGATCGCGATGGAATCCGAGGCCGCCGGTGCCGTCGCCGCCTCGCCGCCTGCCGTTGCGGTCAGGCCGGAGGTGGTATTGGTCAAGGTGCCCGAGGCGCCGCCGGGGATGGCGATATCCAGTGCGATGGTACAGCTGTCGCCGGGCGCCAGGGTGCCGCCACTATAGGATAGGGTCGTGGTCCCTGTCAGGCTGCCGCCGCAGGTATTGGTGGTCAGGCTGCTGAAGCTGGTCCCGGCCAGCATCGCGCTCAGATCGTCGGTAAAGGCGATGGCGGTGGCGGTGCTCGGCGATTCAGCCGCGCTGGAGATGGTGAAGGTCAGCCCGGTATCGGCGCCGGCCTGGGCAAAATCTTCGTCGAAGCTTTTCACGAAGGAGAGGTTGGCGCCGCCCTCAACCGTCAGCGTGTCGCTGGAACTGACACTGGAAACGGCGGTGCCGGCTATGGTTGCGGTCACCAGACTGGACGTGCCCGGGTAGTCACCGGGCGCGGTGGCAGCATCCAGTTGTAGCGTGAGCGGGAAGGTACAGCTGTCCCCGGCCGTCAGGGTGCCGCCGACCAGCTGGACTTGCAGCTCTCCGGAAGCGAATAGGGCGCTAACGGTGCCGCCGCATTGGGTGCCGGTACCGCTGACGAGGCTGAGGCCAGAGGGGCTTCGGATGATGTCCTGGAAGCTGATATTGCTGGCCGCCTGGCTGCTGCTGTTGTTCAGCGTATAAGTCAGCGTGACCGTGTCGCCGGGTGCGACCGGGTCATCAAAGCTTTTGGTGAGGCTTGGCGCAACCAGGTCGGAATCCTCGACGCTCAGCGCGGCGGTTGCGGTCGGCCCTGTATAGGGGGCACCGCCAAGGGTCGCAGAGACTGCACTGCTGCTTTGGCTGAAATCACCTGCCGTCGCGCCGCCTGGCACCGTGACATCGACCGAGAAGCTGCAGCTGCTACGTGCATCCAGGGCGCCACCCGACAGGGTCAGCAGAGACGTGCCCGACAGGGTGGAGCCGGTACCGCAAGGGTTGGAAGGCAGGGTACCAGAGACCGCCAGCCCGCTCAGCATCGCATCCAGGTCGAAGGTGAAGCCAATGTTGCTGGCACTGTCACTGCCATCAAGGTTGGTCAGGTCAAAAGTCAGGGTCGAGCTGCTGCCCGGCAAGACACGGCTGGGCGAAAAGGCCGCCAGTAGATCCAGCCCGGCGCTCGGCGCGGCATTTACCGTCAGCGTTGTGCTGGCGGTGGATGTCGAGCCGGAAATGAGAGAACTATAGGTGACCGTATTCTCCAGCACATAGGTGCCGCTGGTCTCGGCCAGAAGTTCGGCGGTGACGGTACAGGTATAGCTCCCGGCAGCTTGGAAAGTGGGGCCGTCAAACTCCAGCGTGCCGCTGGCCGTATCTGCTGTGAGCGCGCCGCCGCAATCGCTGGTGAGCCGCAGCGGCGAACTGAAGGTCAGCCCGGCCGGCAGGGTTTCGCTGAAAGAGGGGGTGACGTAGTAGAAACTGGCCGACCCCCCTCCCGAGGCGACGGTGATGTCCATATCGTAGCTCAGGACTGTGGTCTGGCCACGGTCGATGGTGCCTTGGCTAAGGCTCTTGGTGAAGTCGCTGGCGGCGGCGTTGACGGTCAGATCATCCGTGGCGCTGCCCGAATTGCCCAGCGACGAGGTCAGATCGCCGGTGGTGAACGTATGGGTGGCCACCGTGCTGGAAGTCACCGGCAGGGTGATGGTGCAGCTGCTGCCATTGCCCAGGCGCCCGTCCGCAAGGCTCATCGTGGTGCCGCCCGCAGTGGCGGTGAAGGTGCTGCTGTTGCAGTTGTTGTTCTGGCTGCCCGCCGCGATGGTGATGCCCGTAGGCAATGTGGCGGAAAACCCGAGGCTGTCCGCCGCGCTGCCGCTGTTGTTGGTGATGGTGAAGGTCAGGGTCGAATTGCCGCCCGCAGTGATCGTATTCGGCGAGAAGGTGGTGCTGAAGCTGGGGGTGGGGGAGGTCGCCAGAGCGGGACCTGTCAGTGCAACCGCGCCTGCGATCGACAGAAACAGGCCCAGAACAAGGCTGCGCAGCATCTTGGGCAAAAGCGTGGTCATATCCGTCCCCGAAATTCTTTCGTCTTCACAATCGTCCAGCCGGTCCGTCGTTGGGCGCGGCGCCGCTGCCAGACATGTTGTCGCCAAGCTAAAGCCTTCGCCCCCCGCCCGGCAACGCAGGAATATTTAAAACAGCCTGTTTTTAAAACTCTTTTGCAGAGTGTCACTATTTGGCTTTATTCACCAGAAGATTGCGCGCGTAGAATGCGATACAATCTACCGGCCTCCAGCGGGCCCTCAACCTGGCTTTCGCCGCCGCCGGGCCACAGGATTCGCAAGGCCGTGGCCTGTGCCGCGGCCCCCAAGCCAAAATGGGCCTGCGGGGCATCAAAACTCATGAAACCACCGCCCAGCTGGATCTCGCGCATCTGCTGGCTGCCATCCGCCAATTCCAGCACCAGCCGCGCGCCGATGCCGTCGCGGTTGCCGATATGATCCTCCAGCGCCACCATCAGGGCCTGGCCGCCCCCCGCGCGCCCCTGCGCGCTGTTGCGAAACACCACCATCGGCCCGTTCACGGGATGGGTCACAAGGTCCAGATCGCCGTCGCCATCCATGTCGAAGCGGGTGGCGGCGGCGGTCATCAGGTAGTCTTCCAGGCCAAATTCCCCCGAGGCCTCGGTAAAGCTGAGGCTGCCGTCGCCTGTGCCGCCATCGTTGTGAAAGAACAGGTTCGACGGGGAAACCTCGTTCGGCACCCAGGTGCCATTGACGATATAGATGTCCTGCCAGCCGTCCTGGTCGAAATCCGCGACCTTGGTGTCCCAGCTCCAGCCGCCCACCTCAAGACCATGCGCCGTGGCGGTATCGGCAAAGGCGCCATCCGCCTGCCGCTCCAAGAGCACGTTGGAGCGCAGGATCTGCGGGTGGCTGAGGGCGATCTCATCGGCGCGGGGGCTGCGCGCCGGTTTGAAATGCAGATCGCAATAGGCGCGCGGGATCGGCTGGCTGGCCGGGATCAGGGTGCAGACCGAAGCATCGCGCTTCTGGATCGCCAGATCCTTGATCAGCATCGCCTTGCACTCGGCGCCATAGCGCCCCTGCATCTGCTGGCAGCGCCCGGCGTAGGTGGGGTCGAAACTGTTGCCCGCCTTGTACCACTGTTTGATCGCCATATTGGTCTCGCAGGTGGCGCGCGCCTCTGCATCGACAATGCCCGCGCAGTATTTCGAGAGCGGCTGCATCTTCAGCCGCGAAGACACCCCGGAGGAGCGCCCGGCGATCTGCGCCAGGTAGATCTCGGGGCGGGCGTCGTTGAACAGGTCCGCCACCTTCACCGCCATGGTGGTGGTGGTGGTATGGGGGATCACCCCCTCGGGCTGGGTCACCATGGTCAGCGCGCCGGTGCCAGTCCCGCGGTAGAAGTAATCGGGGATGTCGAAATCATTGCCGACGATCAGGTCGCTGTGCCCGTCGCCGTCAAAATCGCTGAACAGGATCGACAGGGTCTCGCCGGGAATGCCGGGCAGATCCTGGTGCTGCGCGCCGCTCAGCTGCCCATCCGTGTTGAGGATCACCCGGTTGCGCGATTCCTCGCCCGGAATGCGCCGGTACCAGCCCGCCGCCCAATTCCCCAGCGCCACGTCCAGATGGCTGTCGCCGTCGAGATCGGCAAAGCTGAGCGCCATGGTCAGCGGGGTTTCGGGAGTGTTGGGCACGGGGCGCGGCGGCTCGGCGCCAAAGGCCCCGTTCACATTGCGCCACCAGTAGTTGCCTTGCAGATAGGTGGTCAGGAACAGGTCCGGCCAGCCGTCATTGTCGATATCGGCAAGGGCCGCGTTGAAGATCGGCGCATCGCTCAGCGCGCCCAGATCCACAGGCATGCGGGAAAACTGCCCGCGCCCGTCGTTTGCATAGAGATACAGCCCCACTTCGGTAGAGGCCACCGCCAGGTCGATGTCCCCGTCGCGATCGATATCGCCGGATGACAGGCTGCGCCCCTCCCAGAAGGGCGGCCACATGTCGCGCATGGTGAATTCCACCGGCTTGTCGATGCCCAGCTCGCGGGCCTCCAGCCGGGTAAAGAGCGCATCATTCGCAGGCGAGGGCGGCGCAAAGGGGGTTGCCGTGACCGTGATGCGATCGGCATCCGCGCCGCTGACGGTGATCCCCTCCAGCGTCGCCGCGTGGGCCGCGCCCCAGAAAGCAGGCGCGGGAGGGGTCGGTGCCGGGGAGGTCTCTCCCAGCAGCATCTCCAGCGCCCGCCGGCTTTGCCAGTCGTGATAGGCATGGGCGCCGATCCCGGCGGCAAAGCCAAGGCTGCCGATCAATGCCGCCATCAGTGCCGCCGCCCGCAGCCCCAGGGTCTGGGTGATGATCATGAAGGAGTAGATGGAGAAACTGCCTAAGGTAAAAAGCGCCGCCATCACATAGCCATGCGCCAGCCCGGCGGCGATCAGCGCACCACAGAGCACCACGTCAAACCCCATCGGCACCGGCAGGAACAGCGCCACCAGCGTCAGCGCCATCAGGGCGGCGATGCCAAAGCCGAGCCCGGTCACCAGATCCTGCGGGAAGAGCGTGCCGACAATGGCCCCTAGAAATCCCGCCAGCAGCATCATCGGCACCGTCAACTTGATGACATACCAGAGGTTTTTCAGATAACTCCAGGCCACGTCCAGCACCGCGGCAGGCAGGCTGTCGCGCTTTTGCTGGCCCAGTTCACGGCTGCTCCAGGGGGTGGGCGCGGGGGCCGTGACGTCAGGAGCGGGCAATTGGGTCTGCGGCAACAGGCGGCACAGCAGCGGCACCGCCACCAGGATCACCACCAGGCTGAGCGCCAGTTTCGCCACCGCCATATAGAAGGGCAGCAGCGAGAACAGCATCGACAGCACCACGATATTGAGCGTCGGCGAGGCCACCATGGCCGAGAGCGTGGTTTCCGCCCGCATCCCCGAGGCATAAAGCCCCTTGCCGATGGGCGCGACGCAATTGGCGCAGACCCCGAGCGGCGCCCCAATCGCCAGCCCCAGCGCCGAGTTGGCAAAGGCTCCGGAAAAACTGCGCTTTTGCAGGTAGGAGAGCGCCGTCATCAGCGCGGCGGCAAAGAGGATGCCGAATGTCATCCCCTTCTTGTTGGTGTTGATCCAGTTGAGGGTGGAATAGAAGATCCGCTCAACCAGCCCCATGGCCTCGGTCAGCTGGTATTTCGCCTCGAAACTGAGGGGGTCTTCCAGCTGGATCGCCCCCGACATCATCGCCTTTTCATTGAGCGCCGGATAGCGCGAGCCGGTCCAGAACAGATAGGCCAGCACGCCAACGATCAGCAGCGACAGGATCAGGCGCGTGTTGCGAAAGGGAGTGGCGATCTGGGTCATTGTGCCGGTGACTTCAATAAAGGACAGAAAACTGATCTGAGAAGATTACCGGACAAAGAACTTTCTGGTAACCCAACGGTTGAGAAAAAGGAAAAGGATCCAAATCATTATGGCCCGCCGATCATCCACCATCAAACCGTGGGATCAAACACCTAGCAACTGTATTTTTCAGGCGGTCTGAGAAGCCCAGTTTCTAATTGGCAAGAAACTGTCTGGCCGTAGTCGGGAAATGCCCAAAGTATCGGACATTCGGACAGGGGAACGGAGAATAATCAGTGCCACGTAGCCTTTTATATTCCTCCTTGAAAAGATGGATCGGATGATCTTTCAGCGGGATATTGGTGGCCACTCCACCATGGAACTGGTGAAAGACCCCTTCGCCCAGCAGGACGACTGGGTAAATTCCGGAAACTTGAAGAACGCGGTTGCGGAAATCATGGTTCACCAAGCCACCACCACCAGTCTGAAAGCCCGGATCATAGCCGCCAATCTGCTGAAACACAGAGCGCGGCAGCACCAGCCAGCTACATTCCGCAGGCATGCCACCCAGAAAACCGGGACGCGAGGATTGTGCAATGGTCGAAATCTCGAACAGGCGATAGCCGTCTTCAGGCCAGCCGATCCGCTCTATAAGCTCGTCCTCGACAGTCTGGTTATAACCTGCCAGCATGGATTTGTTCTGTACATCTGGCCCCAGGTGCCAAGACAGGGAGGATATGAAGGGCGCTTGCGCGAGCCGTAGCGCCTGCAGGCTGGCAGAGATCAGGCCGGGGCTGGCCATACGAGCACCATCGACGATGAAGGCCAGGTTTTTGCCCCGCGCCATTTCTGCTCCTAGGTTCATCGCCTCAACCGGGGAAATCGAGGTGGTGTCATGGAAATAATAGCGGAAATTCGGCCCCTGGCGCGTGACCGTCTCCGGATCCAGCGGGCTTTGCGATCCGTTGTCGATGGCGATCACTTCGTAGTCGTCTTCTGTCGCGGCCTGCTGATAGGTGGGCGACAGACTGAAGAGGCTGCGCGTGGCCTCGCGGCGCATGTTGTGAAAGATGATGACGATGGACAGTTTCATGTCGGCCTTTCTGCCTGGCCTCCTAGGATCTGGGCGGCTTTCCGTTTTGGTGGAGGTTGGATACGCGCCGGAGGCGGCTCAGAGTTCGGTGATAATCGGGATGTGGCTTCGAGGAAGAGTGCGATTGCCGGGATCAGTATGCAACAGCGGGTTTTTGAAAATAGACCCCGGTCCAGTCGATGCGATGCATCTGCGGCACCGGTTCGCCGCGGGCGGCAAAGAAATCGTCTACGGCCTGGCGACAGACTTCCAGCGCGCCGTAGTCGTCGACCACCACCACGCCGCCGGGGCTGACCCGGTCATAAAGCGCCACCAGCGTGTCCATGGTCGATTCATAAAGATCGCCATCCATCCGCAACAGGGCGATGGTGTTGATCGGCGCATCCTTCAGTGTGTCCTTGAACCAGCCCTTGAGGAAATGCACCTTGTCATCCAGCAGGCCATAGGCCTCGAAATTACCGCGCACGGTCTCTTCCGAAACCGCCAGTTGCGGGAATTTCTCCTTGGACAAATCGAGGGTGCCGTCCTGCTCCATGCTGGGCGGTGGCAAACCTTCGAAACTGTCGGCCACGAACACCCGGCGGTCGCTGATGCCATGGGCCTTCATCCAACCTGCCATCATGATGCAGCCGCCGCCGCGCCAGACACCGCATTCCACAAAGTCGCCGGGGATATCCTGCGCCAGGACATGATCAAGACAGTGATGCAGGCTGTCGAGCCGCAGCCGCCCCATCATGGTATGGCTGAAGCCGGATTTCTCGATCTTACGCTGGGGAAACCGGCCGATCTGGCGGCTGACTTTTAGATCTTCCAGCAACTCGCACTTGCTGTCGCGGATGTCGTGCAGGGTTGCATAATCATAACTGTCCCGGCCTTCGATACAGTTGCGCAGATAAAGGATGCGCAATTCGTCATCCAGATAGACCTCGTTCAGCAGGCTGCGTTTGAGAAGATCCAGGTAGGGACCGGTCTGCGCTGCATCCCGGGCAGGCTGGATATTGCCACGTCCAGACCTAAGGGCGGCAACGAAGGCGGGCAGCTCCTCGGCCGGGCGCGGGGCCAGGCTGGCGCGGATGGCCTCGATCGAGTCCAGTGCGTATTCATCGCCTTCCAGCGCCGCGACATATTCGTTCAGATTGCCCTGCAGGCGACGCTGCGCCGGATCCAGGCGGTGAATCACTGCCAGCCCCTTCATTTCAACGTCAAACACGGTGATCTCAAGATCGGGACGGTGGCGGCGCAGGAAGGGGATGATCTTGTAGACATCGCCGGTCCAGGCCTGGGTCACTCTCTCGCGACTGGCCCATTCGATCTCTTCCGGCAGCACGTCGTCGATCAGGATGACGCTGCGTCCGTCCGAATGGCGCTCTAGGTTCAGCACATCGCGCAGCACGTATTCCGCCAGATGCATGCCGTCGACAAAGGCCAGGTCGACCTGGCCGTTCAGCAGCGCCGACAGGTCCTGATCGCGGAAGAAATCATCGCTGGCGGCGCGGAAGATACGGGTCGGCGCCGACAGCGTCCGGGTGATCTCGAAATCCGGATCAATGGCGATGCTGGGACAGCGCGCGAGCCGCAGGCTGATGCCATGGCGGCAGCCTATCTCCACATAGGAGCGGGGTTGCAGGGTGTCATGGAACAGTTCGAGCGCATTCAGGTATTTCATGGACCACCGGATATGGAGTGTATTCGCACACAGACCGCCGCATTCCGTAAGGAACGCAGCGGTGCATGCATCGCAATTGGATCGGGATCCGTTTACTTGGTTAGGACCTGTTCTTCCAGCGCATTCAGGCGGTTGTGCAGCTGCTCGATGTAGATATGCGCAATCTCAAGCTCGTGCAGCATGCCCGCTGATTTTTCGGTCAGGTTGAACGACAGCCCGGGAGAGGTCGGTCCAACCCCCCATAGGTAGCTGTTTTCCCACATAAATTCAGCATGTTCCTCGATGCTCGGAGGGGTGAAGTAGCTGGCATCGAAGGTCCGGTCACAGGGCCCCGGGTTACAGGAGGGGCCTTGGGTGAAGATGCCGCTGGCATTGATCCGCGCCCAGAGATCTGCGCCGGCATCCGTCGGGCCAGCCAAAAGGATCTCGTTTGTGCCCAGCACCATCTGTGACTGGATCGAGCCGCCGTTTGTCATGCCGATGACGCGGCGATTACCGCCACTGGATTTGATCCGGAACTGCGCCGCGCCCCCGTCTGTGCTCTCAAGATACATGAGTTGCGTACCAACGCCCTCGAAACTCGCCAGATCGCTACCCCCGCCACTGACCACTTTCATCGCTGTTTGATTAGCGCTCCCCCTTACATCCAGCCGCGCATCCGGGCTGGCGGTGCCAAGGCCGATGTCGCCATCGGTATCCACAAAGAGCGAGTTGGTCGGCGCCGAGGGGCGGATCTTGAAGGGCAGGCGGCTGCCGTTGGTGACATCGCGCACGAAGAAGTTGGTTTCATTGCCGGCCAGGTCCCAGGTCTGGGCGGCGAAACCGGAAGAACCATCCTGCTCCAGGCGCAGGGTCGGGCTGTCGCCATTGACCACATGCAGTTCGACCACCGGCGCAGAGGTGCCAAGACCGATGCGGCCGCCGTCATCCACATAAAGCGCATTTGATCCGGCGCCATATTCCACCGTGAAGGGGATCCGGCTGTTGTCGATCGATTCAATGGAGAACTTGTTCAGCCCGCCGTTGGTGCTTTCGTTGGCCGTCAGCTGCCAGTCCACGGTGGGGAAGCTGGCGCTATTGGAGGTATCCTGGAATTTGATCCGGGTGTTGTTTTCCTTCATCCGGATGGTGTCGGAGCCGAAGTTTTCGCCATTGACGCAGTCAAAGCCGACGCAGAGGCTGCCCTGAACAATCACATCCTGGATAAAGACCTCATCGGCCTGCGCGGCGCCTGCGAACAGGGCCGCGGCGCTGATACCCGTTGCAAGAACACGGTGGAGTGCATGTGTCATGGTTCAAATCCTCTGGTCGAGCGGCACTGCTGGGGCCGCGAAATATGTATCGATTACTCTTCCCGGATCTCGTTCGGGGTGATGATCACCCCGCGGGACACCGTGAAAGAGCCATTCATGTAAAACGGAGCCTGGCGGCTGGTGGCGGGGTCGCCCCGACCGTTGTCGATCGGGTTCACGATCTTGACCGTTTCCTCTGTCGCGGCCTTCAATTCGTAGCGGTAGATGCCATCCAGCACCTCGCCGCGGCCGAGTTCGAAGACCGGGGTGCCTTCCTTGGCAAAGACCTGGCTCACTTTCCCGTCAGGACCCGATACCACCAGGGTGGCATTGCCCAGGCCGATCCAGTTCTCGAACCAGAGCGCATTGGAATTGTGCTGTTGCACCGGATCGACGGTTGCCGCTGCCGCATTCCCGGGGGCAAAACCGAAACCCAAAGCCAGAAACCCCGTCAGGACAAGGGCCGTGACCGCTTCAGTAGCAATGGGGTGGTGCGGGAAACGGACCCCCAATCGAGACAGGAAAAAGCGTGGCACGGGACAATCTTCACTCATTGAAGGTTTCGGCAGGGATGCGATCACAGTTTCGCGATTTGACCCTCACAGATCAATGAGAATTGCTAAAGATGCGGGCATTTTCGCACACATGTGGTCCGCAGTCTCCCTGGGGGCGCAATCTATACGTGTGTTACTCAATCTATGGATGATTCAGATCTACAGGATGCCGATGCGGCTGAAGACGCCGAAGAAGTTGCCGATGATGTTGGAAACGGTCAGTGCGTCGTTGATCGGGGATTCTGTTGCGATGACCAGATCGCCCGGGTTGATCTCGAACTTGCGGGCCGAGAACAGCCCGTCCGCCGAGGTCAGATCCAGCGTGAAGACCACCCGGGTCTGGCGTGGGCCACGCTGCCCTGGCGCCACCGCCGAGGCCGGGTATTCGCGCAGGATCAGCAGCCCCTCGGGATCGGCCCTGCTGTCCTGAAAGCCGCCCGCGACCGACATTGCATCCATCGCCGACATCTCGTCCTTGGTGAAGATATGCAGATCCTCGGTGCCGGTGGCGCCGAAGGAGAGGAAATAGCGTTCATCCTCTTCCACGAAGACCCGGTCACCGCCGCGCAACAGCGTATCGAGCCGCGGATTGTTCAGCAGGGTCTCCACCGAGGTGCCATAGATACTGCTGCCGCGCACCAGGCGGATCTGCGGGTTGTTGAGGTTGGAGCTGATGCCGCCCCCGGCCGAGATCAGCCCCATCACCGAGTAATTGCGATCGGGCATCGGATAGGTGCCGGGCTGGGCCACGCCGGAAACGAGATCCACCGAATTGCCGCGTCCTTCGATCATATCCAGCTGCAACTGCGCCGAAGGCACGATGGCTTCCAGCTCTTTCTGCAGTTTTTCCCGCGCCAGATCCGGGGTCAGCCCGAGCACGTTCACATTGCCCACGTAGGGCATGAACACCGTCCCGTTGGAGGCCACGCGCACATCCTGCAGCTGCACCATCTTCTGCTCGCTTGAGGTCAGCAGCGAATTGTCGCTGCTGTCCCAGATCCTCAGTGTCAGCGTATCGCCGCCCTGGATGATCTGGGTCTTGGCGCCTTGGCTGGCCTGGATCCAGTTGCGATGATTCTTCTGGCCGGTCTCGGGCCATTGCGCCACCGTGGGCAGGAAGGCGCGGGTCACGGCATAGAGGGCAAAATCCGCATCCGGCGCATTCGACTGGGCCAGGATTTCCTCGCTGATGGGGGCGCCGCTTGGCAGGCGGCCGCAGGCGGCGGGCAACAGGGAAAGGCTGGCGACGGCGAGCAGTGAAATGAAAGAACGCATGGGGCCCCTGTCCGCAAAACGGCTTGATTTTCGATCCGGTTTCGGACCTGTGGTTTTGCAGGGCAAAATACCGGGCCAGCGCGATGCGTCAACAACAAGCGGTATCTCGGCCTTCGCAAGGCACAAGATAACAGGGCGACCAGATGGCAGAAAACTCAGGCAGTTCGGACGCAGGCAGCGCGGATATGGGGGGGGCTGCCATTCTGGTGCTGGGGGCCAGTGGCCGGATTGGCCGGACCCTGCGCCGCTGCTGGTCCAGGGGGCTGCCCGTCCCGGTGCCCGAGCCGGTCTCCCTGCGCTGGCAGGCCCGCAGGCGACCGGCAGACAGCCAAAAGACGCAAGACTGGCGCATTTTCGACCCGCTGAAGGATCCGAAAGCCCTGGCAGAGGCGGCCCGGGGCTGCGCGGCGATTCTCTGCCTGGCCGGTGTCACACCCGCGCGGGCAGGGCAGGGAGGGGCGGACATGGAAGACAATATCCGCCTGGGCGAGGCCGCCCTGCGCGCCGGTGCGGCCACGGGCGCGCGGGTGCTGCTCACCTCCTCGGCGGCGGTCTATGGCAATCAAAGCGGGCTGTTGCAGGAAGAGACCCCGCTGCAGCCCGCCAGCCCCTATGGTCTGGCCAAGGCCGAGATGGAGGCGCGCTGCGCCGCGCTGGCCGATGATCTGGGAGTCGAGGTCTCTATGCTGCGAATCGGCAATATTGCCGGGCTGGATGCGATCCTGGGTGGCTGGCGGGCCGGGTTCCAGCTGGATTGCCTTGCCGATGGGCGCACCCCCCGGCGCAGCTATATCGGCCCCAGCACCCTGGCGCAGGTGCTGGCCGCACTGCTGTTCGCGCCGGATCTGCCGGGGGTGATCAATGTCGCACAGCCCGGCGCAATCGAGATGGGCGATCTCCTGCGCGCCGCGGGCCTGGATTTCAGCCCGCGCCCGGCCCCCGAGACGGTGATCGGCGAAGTGGCTCTGGATGTGAGCCGCCTGATCGCGCTATTGCCGACACAGAGCGCGCCCGCGCCCGCGAATCCGGCGCAGATGGTGGCAGAATGGACCGCGCTGGCCGCAGTGAATGACACCCTTGAAGGATGACGGGACGCAGATGACCTGGGACAAACGGCTGTTCGACCTTTTCTTTGCCACCCTCCTGGTGGTGATTCTGGGACCGATTCTCCTGTTGCTGCTCCTGTGGCTCCTGCTGAAGGAGGGCCGCCCCGTCTTCTATGTGGCGGAACGCATGAAGACGCCGGATCAACCTTTCAATTTGTGGAAACTGCGCACCATGAGCGTGGTGGAGGAGGACAGCGGCGTTTCCGGTGGTGACAAGGCGGCACGGATTACCGCGACCGGCGCCTGGCTGCGGCGCAAGCGGTTGGATGAATTTCCGCAGCTGTGGAACATCCTGAAGGGTGATCTGTCCTTTGTCGGCCCGCGCCCACCCCTGCGCCAATATGTGGAAGCGCATCCAGAGCTTTACGGCGAGGTGCTCAAAAGCCGCCCCGGCGTGACGGGCCTTGCCTCGATCACTTATCACAAGCACGAGGCAGCCCTCCTGGAGCGCTGTAACAGCCCCGAGGAAACCGATGCCATCTATTCGCGCGTCTGCGTCCCGGCCAAGGCGCGGCTTGACCTGATCTACCAGCGCCACCGGAACATGTGCTTTGATTTCGACCTGGTGTTTCAGACCATCGGCAATATCTTCCGGCGCGGCTGAAACAGCCCCCAGTCATCCCACGAACAAGCGTCTTGGTTGTGATTGCCGCGTATCTTTGCAAGAAGGGGGCGTCATTTTTTACAAGTCATAGGACGATCCTGGATGCGCAAGAAAGTTACGAAGGCGATTTTCCCTGTAGCGGGGCTTGGGACGCGGTTTCTGCCGGCGACCAAATCGGTGCCCAAGGAGATCATGACCCTGGTGGACCGGCCTCTGGTGCAATACGCCATCGACGAGGCCCGGGCGGCGGGGATCAAGGAATTCATCTTCGTCACCTCGCGCGGCAAGGGCGCCCTGGAAGACTATTTCGACCACTCTCCGGTGCTGGAGCAGGAGCTGCGCAAGAAGGGCAAGACCGAGCTGCTCGAGGCGCTGAAGCACACCAATATGGACAGCGGCGCCATCGCCTATATCCGCCAGCATCAGGCGCTTGGCCTGGGTCATGCGGTCTGGTGCGCGCGGCGCCTGATTGCCAATGAACCCTTTGCGGTGATCCTGCCAGACGATGTGATCGCGGCCGACACCCCCTGTCTCAAGCAGATGGTCGAAGCCTATGAGGAGACCGGCGGCAATATGGTGGCGGCGATGGAAGTCGCGCCGGAAAAGGCAAGCGCCTACGGTGTTCTGGACGTGAAAGAGGACATGGGCGCCGTGGTCGAGGCCCGCGGCATGGTGGAGAAACCGGCCCTGGGCGAGGCGCCCTCGAACCTGGCGGTGATCGGCCGCTATATCCTG
Source organism: Phaeobacter sp. PT47_59 (assembly GCF_028890025.1). Classification (NCBI taxonomy): domain Bacteria; kingdom Pseudomonadati; phylum Pseudomonadota; class Alphaproteobacteria; order Rhodobacterales; family Roseobacteraceae; genus Phaeobacter; species Phaeobacter sp. PT47_59. Next base: position 18,529 of record NZ_JARCJL010000014.1, on the reverse strand, counting down.
GAGCCGTCGGTGCTGCGCAATCTCAACAAGATGAAGCAGGGCGCGGGCGGCGAGATCCAGCTGACGGATGCGATTGCCCAGGACATCGAGCAGGACGTGCCGGTCTACGGCTACCGTTTCCAGGGCCAGCGCTTTGACTGCGGCTCCAAGGCGGGTTTCCTGCAGGCCACGGTCTCTTTCGCGCTCGCCCGCGATGATTTGCGCGACGAGCTGATGGGCTACCTGAACACGGTGACGGGGGTGACCCGGGCTGCCGAGTAGGTTGCACCGGCGACTGTTATCTGCGCTTACTGCCTGCGGCCATGCGAGCCTCCGGAATTTGAGTCTCGTTCAGCAGGTTTCCGCTTGTCGGCATTTTGCGATATACGGAAAACAGAGTAAGAATTGGAAAGTCGCATTTGATTTTTGTAAACTGAATGGATTGTAGGGACCCATTCGGCGTCAAAATTTAGAATGCGTTCAAGGCATGTATAGAATGGTGTCATGCGACAGTCGCAGGTCCAGTGTTCCAGGCAGGGAATCGGAGCGGATCCGGTTCCATGGCAAAGCACCTGCGATAAGGGCCGTTACGTCGCTGGGGGGCGATAGATGTTCAACTTGATTAGCGCCCTCTCGCGCAAACAGAAAGCCTATGTCTTCCTGGCCATCGACCTGGCGCTCTTGCCGCTGGCCCTGTTGCTGACCTTCGCCCTGCAACCGCTGCCGGACCCGGCCCTGCGCACCCTGGCCATGATGCTGCCGGTGCTGCCCTATGCCATGGCGGTGATGGCGGCGATGTCGGCCTGGCTGGGGCTGCCGATGGTGCAGCTCAATGCCTATGAGCGCCACGCGGTGACCCTGACAGCGCTGGTCGCCTTTGCCACCGCAAGTGCCGTGGCCATCCTCACCTATCTCTTTGGTCCCGACCTGCCCGCGGGCACCCATGTGATCTTTGGCCTCATCTATTTTCTGATCCAGGTGGGGGTGCGCAGCGTGCTGCATCAGGTGGTGCTGGCCATCTATCGCCGCGCCCAGCCCCGTTGCCGGGTGCTGATCTACGGTGCCGGCAATACCGGCACCCAGCTGGCCCAGGCGCTCAAGGCCCATGACGGGATCGATCCCGTCGCCTTTGTCGATGACAACTCGTCCCTGCAGGGCATGACCCTGGTTGGTCTGCCGGTGTTTTCCCCGGCGCGCATCGAGGAGATCGTCAAGAACCGTGAAATCAAGCGGGTGCTGCTGGCGATGCCGTCGCAGAGCCAGCCGAAACAGGCCAAGATCACCCAGCACCTGCAGGCCATGCGGCTGGAGGTGCAGGCGCTGCCCTCCTTTGCCCAGCTGATCGGCGAAGAGGCGCTGGTGGACAAGCTGACCCCGGTGGCGCCGCAAAGCTTCCTGGGCCGCGCCGCCCGCAACGTGCCGCTGAAAGCCGCCGCCCCCTCCTATGCGGGCCGGGTGGTGCTGGTTTCCGGCGCCGGCGGCTCGATCGGCTCGGAACTCTGCCGCCAGGTTGTCGCCTGCCGCCCGGAGAAACTGGTGCTGTTCGAGCTCTCGGAACTGGGCCTTTACACGGTGCACCAGGAGATGATGCAGCTGACCGCGGGCACCGGCATCGAGGTGGTGCCGGTTCTGGGCTCGGTCACCGATCCGCGCCAGGTGCGCCAGCTGCTGAGTCTCCATGATGTGCAGGTGGTGCTGCATGCGGCCGCCTACAAACACGTGCCGCTGGTCGAGGCCAACCCGCTGCCGGGGCTGGCCAACAATGTCTTTGGCACCGAAACCCTGGCGCGGGCCGCCGCCCAGGCCGGGGTGGAGCGCTTCATCCTGATCTCCTCGGACAAGGCGGTGCGCCCCACCAATGTGATGGGCGCCTCCAAGCGCATGGCCGAGCTGATCGTGCAGGATCTGGCCAGCCGCCATGCACAGACGATTTTCACCATGGTGCGCTTTGGCAATGTGCTGGGCTCCTCGGGCTCGGTGGTGCCGCTGTTCCAGGAGCAGATCAGCCGCGGCGGCCCGGTCACCGTCACCGACCCCAACGTGAAACGCTACTTCATGACCATCAGCGAGGCGGTGCAGCTGGTGCTGCAGGCCGGCGCTGAAGCCAAGGGCGGCGAGGTCTTCGTGCTGGACATGGGCGCGCCGGTCTCGATCCTGAAACTGGCACGCCAGGTGATCGAAGGGGCTGGCTACACGGTCCGCGACGAGGACAATCCCGACGGCGATATCCCCATTGAAATCATCGGTCTCAGGCCCGGCGAGAAGATGGAGGAAGAGCTGACGCTCAGCCAGGAGCTGATCGGCACCCGCCACCAGAAGATCTTTTGTGCCCGCGAAACCAAGCTGTCGGAGATCGAGGTCGCCGCCCTGCTGCGCGCCCTGCGCCAGGTCATCGTCTCGGGCGATGAAGAGGCGGCCCGGCAGGTCGTCAAACATTGGGTCGAAGGCTACACCCAGCCCCCGGCCCCAGCCCCGGCAAGCCGTGTCACCTCATGATGGCGCGGGCGGTCATCTGGGCGTTGATCCAGCGCCGGTTTCTGTGATCTAACCGGCGCAGACAGGGATTTTTCAGACAGTCAGGACCGCCGTGGCCCCTTTTCGAAGACATATGTTTTGGCGCCGCGCAGGCGGGCTGTTCCTTGGCCTGCTCTTGATGCCATTCCTTGCGGGCGGGGCCGCGCAGGCGCAATCCGCGCCCGGCGCCGACGGGTTTGCCAGCGCCGCAAGGGTTGGCGCCCATGAGGCGCCCAGCCTGACGCCGCCACCCACACCGGGGCTGAACTTCTACGGCACCCCCGGTCTGATCGACATGCCAAGCGCCGAGATGCTGCCGGACGGGCATTTCGCCACCACCCTGTCCTGGTTCGGCGGCCAGAGCCGCTACAACCTGACCTTCCAGGCGCTGCCCTGGCTTTCGGCCTCCTTCCGCTACAACGGTATCCGCAATCTGAACCTCTTTGGCTTCAGCACCTATTACGACCGCGGTTTCGACGTGCGCTTCCGGCTGCTGCGCGAGCGGCGCTACCTGCCCGAGCTGACCATGGGGCTGCAGGATTTTGCCGGCACCGGGGTCTATGCGGCGGAATATCTGGTGGCCACCAAGCGGATCGAAACGCCGCCCTTGCGCTTTGGCGGCGCGGCGGGGCGTGTGCCCGGCCAGTTGAAGATCACGGCGGGGCTTGGCTGGGGGCGGCTTGGCTCTCATGGCGCGATCGGCAAGACCGGCGGCAACCGCCCCAGCTTTGTCGGCGGCAGCACCGGCGGGCAGCTTTCCTATGACCAGTGGTTCCGGGGCGATTTTGCCCCCTTTGCCGGGGTCGAATGGCAGGCCAATGAACGCTGGTCCTTCAAGGCGGAATACTCCTCGGACGCCTATCGCACCGAGACCCGGGCCTCCAATGTCTTTGAGCGCAAGTCGCAGGTGAACCTGGGCCTGGAGTACCAGAGATCCCCGACCACCCGGATCGGCGCCTATTATCTTTATGGCTCAGAATTCGGCGTCACCGCCCAGTTCCAGCTGAAGCCGCGCCATCCGATGGTGCCGACACAGGTGCCCGCCCCGGCGCCCATCGTGCCGCGCAGCCAATGGGCCACCGAAGAGGCCCACTGGAGCCAGGACTGGGCGCAAAGCCAGAACAAGCGGGTCGAGGTGCGTGACCTGGTCGCCGAGGACCTGAAGTCGCACGGGCTGGTGCTGGAGGCGATCGACCTCAAGGGCACCGAGGCCGAGGTGCGCTTCCGCAACCCGCGCTATCGCTCCTATGCCATCGCGGTGGGCCGGGTGGCGCGCACCATGGCGCGGGCGCTGCCGCCCTCGGTCGAGACCTTCCGCATCATCCCGGTGCGCTCGGGCATGGGGCTGTCGGCCACGGTGGTGCGCCGCAGCGACCTGGAGGATCTGGAATTCGCCCCCGAGGCGGTGGACGGTCTGGCCGCGGTCACAGCCGTGACGGCTGCCGGGCCGCTGCCCGAGACGGCGATCTTCTCGGGCGAGCTGTATCCGGCCTTTTCCCATTCCATCAGCCCCTATGCGGATCCCGCCTATTTCGACCCGTCGCGGCCCTTCCGGATGGATCTGGGCGTGGATCTTTCCGCCTCTTATGCGCCGACACCGGGCTGGCGCATCTCCGGGACCATCCGCCAGCGGGTCTGGGGCAATGTGCAGGACGGGCGCGCCTCGAACTCGGTGCTGCCCCATGTGCGCACCGACCAGTCCTTTTACGCCCAGCACGGCACCACCCTGGAAAGCCTCTATGTGGATCGCAGCTGGCAGCCCCGGCATAATTTCTATGCCCGGCTGCGTGCCGGCCTGTTCGAGGCCATGTATGGCGGTATCTCGGGCGAGGTGCTGTGGAAACCGGTCTCCAGCCCGCTGGCGCTGGGGCTGGAGACCAATTACGTCATCCAGCGCGATTACGATCAGCGGTTTTCCTTCCGCGATTACAAGACCTTCACCGGCCATGCCTCGGCCTATCTGGAGCTGGGCGGGAACTACCAGGCGCAGGTCGATGTGGGCCGCTACCTGGCCGGGGATTACGGCGCCACCTTCAGCCTGTTCCGCGAATTCGAAAACGGCTTCAAGGTCGGTGGCTTCTTCACCCGCACCAATGTCTCGGCGGCGGATTTCGGCGAAGGCTCCTTTGACAAGGGCTTCTATTTCCGCATCCCGCTGGGCTGGCTGATCGGCAAGGAAAGCCGCAACGCCTACGGGCTGACCATCCGCCCGATCCAGCGTGACGGCGGCCAGCGGGTCGGCGGCGTCGGCGGGCTTTACGGCGATGTGCGCGACGCGCATCGCAGCAGCCTGACGGCACAACGGGCGAGGGCCTGGGAATGATCGCACCACGCATCCGCCGCGCTCTGCGCAACAGCCTTGGCGCGGTCGCCGCTGTTTTTGCCCTGGCCGCCTGCACCGGTGGTCAGCAGGAAGCCGGGCTTGAGCTGGAGATCCTGAAGACCGTGCGCGATCAGGTGAAGCTGCGGCTCAAGGACAAGCCAGAGCGCCCGCCGGTGACCCGGGCACTGCTCGACAGTCTGGATGACACCTATATCGAGGTCCGGGTCGAGGACAGCGACCTGCTGGCCTATCTGCGCCCCTTGCTGGTGAAACAGGACAGCACCCCCGGCACCCTGACCCTTTGGGTGACCGAGGATTCGGTGACCCTGGCCCTGCGCGAAGGCGTGCTGACCGCCACCCGCGGGCTGCGCAACGACATGCTGTCCGCCTCGACGCTGGTCACGGAAACGGGCGGCAGGATGGGCCCCCGGGGGCAGGGGGCGCGGCGCTATGAAATTGCCGCCCTCGACAACCGCTCCGAAGTCTTCACCCTGGCCTGCACGGTCTCGGATCTGGGACCGGAAACCATCGAGATCGTCGAGCTGACCTATCAGACCCGCCACCTGCAGGAGCACTGCGAAAGCGAATCTGGCCTGGTGGTCAACGACTACTGGGTTGATTCCCGCAGCGGCCATCTGTGGCAATCGCGCCAATGGGCCGGTCCCACCATCGGATATATGCGCATCCGCCAGTTGACACTTTGAGCGATTCTTCGCCATTTTCCCCCAACCAGAGGCCCGACTTGGGGACCCACGCGCGGTTTTCGCGCAACGGTCAAAAAAAATGTATTTTTCGACAGGTTATTGGCTTTCCTTTCGTTGAAATGAAACTTCCTCTGGCATAGGGTCACCCTCAAAGGTCTCCATAGGAGTTTGGATCATGAAACAGTTCTTCGCAGCATTTGCCCTGGCCACCATGGCCGCAACCTCCCTGTCCGCACAGGCCGCACCCGCAGCAGGCGCTGGTGGTGCCGGTAATGGCGTAGGCGCAGCAGGTCTCGGCGGTGGTCTCGGCGCAGCTGGTATCGCAGCTGGCGTTATCGCGGCAGCTGTCGTGGTTGGCGTTGTCACCAATGACGACGACACCACCACCACCACAACCACCACAACCACCAACAACTAAGCTTGGTGCACCGCCCTTTTGGGGGTGATCGGTTTCAGGCCGAATGACATTGAAGAAGCGGGCTCTTTCGGGTCCGCTTTTTCTTTTCGGCAGCCCTTTGCGGCGCCGGTGCCTTTCTGTTGAAGCACCCTGCGCCGCGGTTTATAGCCGAAGGTCAGACGGCCCCAAGGCCCCTGACCGCCAGGGCGCCGCAGAGGAAAGGACCCCCCGCATGAGTGCTCCGGCCATGAGCAATCCGACATGACCGTGTCAGAGGCGCGGATTTGCGTGATCGGCCTGGGCTATGTGGGCTTGCCGCTGGCGGTGGCCTTTGGCGGGCTGCGCCCGACCTTAGGCTTTGACATCGACGCCAGCCGCATCGATGAGCTGCGCCAGGGCCACGACCGGACCCGGGAGACCGGCGCCGAGGAACTGGCGGGCGCCGATCAGCTGGGCTTTACCGCCGATCCCACCGAAATCGCCGGTTGCTCGATCTATATCATCACCGTGCCGACCCCGGTGGATGCCAGCCACCGCCCGGATCTGACACCGCTGCTGCGCGCCTCGGACACCGTTGGCCGCGTGCTAAAACCCGGCGATCTGGTGATCTACGAAAGCACCGTCTACCCCGGCGCCACCGAGGAAGACTGCGTGCCGGTGCTGGAAGCCGCCTCCGGGCTGGTCTTCAATGCAGATTTCCACGTCGGCTATTCTCCCGAACGGATCAACCCCGGTGACAAGGCGCGGCGCCTGGCCGATATCGTCAAGGTGACCTCCGGCTCGACGCCCGAGGTGGCAGCAAAGGTCGATGCGCTCTACCGCCAGGTGGTGCGGGCGGGCACCCATCCGGCCCCCTCGATCCGGGTGGCCGAGGCCGCCAAGGTGATCGAGAACAGCCAGCGCGACATCAATATCGCCCTGGTGAACGAGCTGGCGATGATCTTCAACCGCATGGGGATCGACACCGAGGCGGTGCTGGACGCGGCCGGCAGCAAGTGGAATTTCCTCAACTTCCGCCCCGGCCTGGTGGGCGGGCACTGTATCGGGGTCGATCCCTATTACCTGACCCACAAAGCCGAAAGCCTGGGCTACCATCCCGAGATCCTGCTGGCAGGGCGGCGGCTCAACGATGGCATGGGCGCCTATGTGGCCGGCGAGATGGTCAAGGCGATGCTGCGCCGCAGGTTGCCGGTGGCGGGTGCCCGGGTCTTGGTGATGGGGCTGACCTTCAAGGAGAACTGCCCCGATCTGCGCAACACCCGCGTCATCGACGTGGTGCGCACGCTTGAGGAATTCGGCCTCATCGTTGAGGTGCACGATCCCCATGCCGACCCCGAAGAAGCGCTCTTGGAATATGGGATCACCCTGGTCGAGCGCCCCGGCATGGCCGCCTATGAAGGCATCCTGCTGGCGGTGGCTCATGACGCCTTCCGGCAGATGGGCGCCAAGGCCCTCCGCGCCTATGGCACCCCGGGCGCGCTGCTTTATGATCTGAAATACATCCTGCCCCCCGAAGACTCGGACCTGCGCCTCTAGAGGCTGCGCCGGAGCGGGGGCGTCCTGACGGAAAGACGAACAAAACATGCGCAAGTTCTTTGGCACCGACGGGGTGCGCGGCACCGCCAACACCTATCCGATGACCGCCGATATGGCGCTGCGCATCGGCGCCGCCGTCGGGCGCTACTTCCGCCGCGAGGCCGGCGGGGTGCACCGGGTGGTGATCGGCAAGGACACCCGCCTGTCGGGCTATATGTTCGAAAGCGCGCTGACCGCGGGCCTCACCTCGACCGGCATGAACGTGCTGTTGCTGGGGCCGGTGCCGACCCCGGCGGTGGGGCTGATGACGCGCTCGATGCGCGCCGATCTCGGCGTGATGATCTCAGCCAGCCACAACCCGGCCGAGGATAACGGGATCAAGTTCTTCGGCCCCGACGGCTTCAAGCTGTCGGATCAGGCCGAACTGGAGATCGAAGCCCTGATCGAGACCGGGGTGGAGCCGGCCCGGGCGAGCAATATCGGCCGCGCCAAGCGCATTGACGATGCGCGCTTTCGCTATGGCGAGCGGGTGAAATCCTCGCTGCCGCGCGACATTCGCCTCGATGGCCTCAAGGTGGTGGTGGATTGCGCCCATGGCGCCGCCCACCGCGCTGCGCCGGAAATCCTCTGGGAGCTGGGCGCCGAGGTGATCCCCATGGGCATCTCCCCCGATGGCACCAATATCAACCGCGGCTGCGGCTCCACCCAGCCGCAGGCGGCGGCCGAAATGGTGGTGGCCCATGGCGCCGATGTGGGGATCTGCCTGGATGGCGATGCGGACCGGGTGATCGTGATCGATGAAAACGGCGCCATTGCCGATGGCGATCAGCTGATGGCGCTTCTGGCGGTCCGCTGGGCCGAGGCCGAGCAGCTGGCGGGCGGCGCCCTGGTGGCGACGGTGATGTCGAACCTCGGGCTGGAACGCTTCCTGGAGGGGCAGGGCCTGAGGCTGGAGCGCACCGCCGTCGGCGACCGTTACGTGGTCGAAGCCATGCGCGCGGGCGGCTTCAACCTGGGCGGCGAACAATCCGGCCATATCGTGATGAGCGATTACGCCACCACCGGCGACGGGCTGATGGCAGGGCTGCATGTGCTGGCGGCCATGGTGCAGACGGGGCGGCCGGCCTCCGAACTGGTGCGCCAGTTCGACCCCGTGCCGCAGCTTTTGAAGAACGTGCGCTTTGGCGCCGGTCAGACCCCGCTTGAGACGGCATCGGTCAAGGCGGCAATCCGCGAGGCCGAGGCCGCGCTGGCCGGGCAGGGGCGGCTGCTCATCCGCAAATCCGGCACCGAGCCGCTGATCCGGGTGATGGCCGAATGCGAGGATGATGCGCTGCTTGAGCGGACCGTGGATCAGGTGGTCGAAGCCGTCGAAGCCGCCACCGCCTGATCACCCGCCCAGGCCTGAACTTGGGATCAGGCCGACAGGATCAGGCCGATAGGCGCGGCGCCTCGTCCGGCATGTCTTCCGCTGCGGCGCCGCCGCCGGTGCGGAAACGCTCCAGCGCCGCCGCCATGGCCTGGGCCTCTTGCGACAGGGCAATGGAGGCTGAGGTCACCTCTTCAAAAAGGGCGGCATTCTTGGTGGTGGCATCATCGAGATTGGCCACCGCGCCATTGACCTCCTGCAGGTTGCTGGACTGCTCGGCCGAGGCGCGGGAAATATTCTGCATCAGATCCGCCGCGCCCGAGACCGATTGCGAGATCTCGTTGATCACCTCGCCGGTGCGTTCGACCAGTTCGGCGCCCATATCCACATGTTCCTGGCTTTCGGCGACCAGTTCGGCGATCTCGGTCGCGGCCTCCTTCGAGCGATGCGCCAGGCTGCGCACCTCGGAGGCGACCACGGCAAACCCCTTGCCGACAGAGCCGGCCCGGGCCGCTTCCACCCCGGCATTGAGCGCCAGGAGATTGGTCTGCTGGGCGATGCTGTCGATGAGGCCGATGATCTGGGAAATCTTCGCGGCACTTTCCTTGATTGCCTCCATCGCCGCAAAGGTGCGCTGCACCACCTCCAGGCTTTCGCGGGCATTGCGATGGGCGGTCTCCACCGAGGCCGACGCCTCTCCGGAGGCGCGCGCGGTGCTGTCCACCGAGACCGTCAGCTGGTTGAGCGCCGCCGCGGTCGTGGCCAGGGTCTGCGCCGAATGTTCCGACCGGGCCGACAGATCGCGGGCGGCGCCGGAAATCTCGGTGGTGCCACTGGCGGTGGACTGGCCGCTCTGGCTGAGGCTGTGCATGGAGTCTTCCAGCGCCTCCAAGGCAGCGTTGAAATCGGCGCGCAGCTTGGCATAGCCCTCGCTCATCGGGACGGTGATGCGCGCGGTCAGATCCCCCTCGGCCAGCCGCTCCAACCCCTCGCCGATGGCATTGACCGCGGCCCGCTGCTGGGCCAGGTTCTGCTGGCGCTCGGCCTCGGCCGCCTTTGAAATCTCTTCCTTTTCCACCAGCCCGTCGCGGAACACCGACAGCGCCCGGGCGATGCGGCGGATTTCCGAACTGGAACGGTCAAAGCCTGCAACCGGGCTCATGTCGCCGCCTGCCAGGTTCTCGGTGGTTTCGCTGATCCGCGCCAGGGGGCGGGTGATCAGGATCCGGGTCAGCAGCAGCGCCGCCAGCAGCACCACGACAGAGACCACAAGCAGGCTCTGCATCTGGATCTGCGAGGCCTTCACCTCCCGCGACACCGAGGCGGCCATCTCGGCAATGGCGGCCTGGTTGTCCACGTTGAGCGCGGTCGCGCGCCGGGCGATCGTGGCCACGGCCTCGGCCGCCTGGCTTGAGGCGGCCACTGTTTCCGCCCGCGCGTTGATGGTGGCAATGCGCGAGGCGGCCAGCCCGGTTTCGGGGTTCACATCCTCGGCGATCTTCTCCAGATCCTTGGCGATCACCTCACCCTCGTCGGCGCTGAAGGCCAGCAAGGCCTCGGCCGCCGCCTGCAACGGATCTGCTGCCGTGCGCAGTTCGGGAACGGTGTCGGCCGCCAGCACCTGCAGGGCGGCCAGCTGCAGGGCATTGACCTGGGTGTTCATCTCCAGAAGGTGGTTCAGCACACCGATTTCATTATCCAGGAGGCTTTGCACCGCATCGCGGCTTTCCTCGGCGGTTTCCTCGGCAACGATTTCCAACACGAAGATCATATCCTCGATCGCCTTCATCAGCACATTGTCGCTGGCCTGGCGGTGATCCAGAACCAGCGGGCGCAGCTCTTTCTGCTCGGAGCGGCGCGCGCGCATCATGCGGTCAAAGGCGACCAGCGCCTCTTCGACGATCCCCGCCTCGACCGGATCCACCTCCATCTCCACCAGGCGTTCGGGCAGATCGGCCAGCGCCGCCTTGGCGCCCTTGGCCATCTGCGTCATGGCCCGCTTCAGCGCCGGTTCCCGGGTCTGGCCCAGGGCCATGGCCACGCCGGACAGGAGATTGATCTCCGCCTGGGCCTCCAAGAGGGTCTGCAGCTTGGTGAAATGCTCCTCCACCAGAACGGCCAGGGACTCCTCCAGGGCGACCATCGTGTTCTCGCCGCCATCCGACAGCGCGGCATAGGCGTGCTCTGCCGCCTCCAGCAGGTGCACCTGCAGCGCCTGCCCATGCAGCTGCAGCGCATCGATCTGCGCTGCGGTCCGGGCCTCGCTGTCAAAGGTGGTCGCCCGCGCTGCCATCAGCGCATTGAGCGCCTGCACCGCCCCATCGGCCAGAACCTCGTAATCGGCGCGCACCGCGGGCGGCAGCCCCGCGACCCCTTCGCCCAGATGGCGGACAGCGGTATCGACCCGCTCCCGGACCCCGGCCAGCGCCCCCGCGTCATCGACCAGCAGGATATCGGTCATCACCGTCCGGGTCAGCCCGGTGGCCTCGGTCAGACGGGCGCTGACCTCCATCTGCGGCAGCTTCTCCCCGGTCAGCACCGACATTTCATCCGACACGCGACCAAACACCAGAAAGGCCAGCACCCCGACGCCGGCCGAGACCCCGCCCATCGCCAGCAGGATCAGGACCAGCTTGGCCCCGATGCTGGACAAGGGACGAAACCGCCGCGAAGCGGGCTGCGTTTCAGAAGAGGCCATCTGCGTCATGTTCTGCCACCTGTATCTAGGTTGATCGTAACCGAAAGCCGCAACTGCCCCTCCCAACAGCCGGAGGATGCAGGCGCGCTCAAATTGACCAGACAGAGCCTATCGCCCCAAGGTTTAAAACTATTTTATAACTCACCTGCTTTTTACCTATAATTTGCCTGTTCTCCCGCGCCGCTACGGGGCAAATACGGGCAGGCAGGCAGGTTCTGTCCGCCCGGTGCAGGCGCATGAAACGCTCTTGAGACTCCCGTTCTGGTTTTTCTTCTGATTTGAAGGCTCCGCTAAGGTTTTGTCGCTAACGTGCCTTTCGGCAGTGCCCATCGGTCGGCTGCGCTCCTGGCAGCCGGTTGCCCTGCAGGCCAGCAGAGCCATATGTGAATGGGTAGGCCAGGTGCGATCGGGTCAGGCATGTGTGACCGGGTCAGTTAAGAGTTGAACGAGGTGTCCAGTGCCCAAGGCAGAGCAAAGCCACATGGATAGCAGGTTGATCGCCCTGATCGGGGCGGCGCAGGCTCCGATGGCGCTGATCACCGCAGAGCTGGCCCTTGTCGCGGCCAATGCCGCCTTCCGGCAGGCCGTGCCGCTGCGCGACGGCCCTGCAGGTCCGGAATTCCTCTCGCCGCCACCGATCTCCCGCAAGGCCCTGAGCCCGCAGATGCCCCCCCTGCAGTGCACGGTGCCGGGGCGGCCAGGGACGCAGACCTGGCATATCAGCGCCCTGGGTCCGGATCTCTATATGGTGGAGCTGACCCCGCCGCAGGTCTTCCTGCGGCGCCGGTTCTACAGCCACCTGCGCAGCCTGGCCGCGGCCACGCAAAGCCCGGTGATCTTCTGCACCCCCGATCAGCGCATCCGCTGGATCAACCCGGCCTGCGAGGCACTCACCGGGTTCAGCGCTCAGGAGGCCCGTGGCCGCAAGCCCAGCGAGATCCTGCACAGCGCCCATATGGATCCCGAAGGCGCCGCCCGCATCACCCGGGCCATGACCGCCGAAGAACCGGTGACCGCAGAACTGTTGAACCGCACCCGCTCGGGCGAGGAATACTGGCAAGTGCTGGATGTCACCCCGCTGCATGGTCCCGATGGCCAGCTGGAAGGCTATGTGGCGATCCACACCGATGTCACGCCTTTGAAGAAGGCCGCCGAAGACAATATGCGCAGTGCCCGGCTGGGCCGCATCATCGAGGAAAGCCTGCACGAGATCTATATCTTCGATCCCGAGACGCTGACCTTCTCCGAGGTGAACCGGAGCGCGCGCGACAACCTCGGCTACAGCATGGCGGACCTGGCGCAGATGACGCCGGTGGATATCAAGCCCGATTACGATGAGGACAGCTTCCGGCAGATGGTGCAGCCGCTGATCGCGGGCACGCAAAGCACCCTGCGCTTCAAGACCCGCCACCGGCGCCGGGACGGCAGCTGCTACCCGGTCGAGGTGACCCTGCAGCTGATGATGGATGATCAGCCCTGGTTCGTGGCCATGGTCGAGGATTCCACCCAGCGCGATGCCAGCCAACAGGCGGCCGAGATGGCCCATGCCCGGCTGGTGACCGCGATCGAGGCCCTGCCCGAAGGCTTCGGCCTGGTCTTCTACGATGCCGATGACCGGCTGGTGCTGGCCAATGCCCGCTACCGCGAGATCTACGCCGACAGCGCCCCGGTGATCCGGGAGGGCGTCCGCTTTGAAGACGTGCTGCGCTACGGGCTGGCGCATGGCCAATATGAAGAGGCCAAGGGCCGCGAAGAGGAATGGCTGCGCGGCCGGCTGGCGCAGCATCGCCAGGAAAGCAGCACCACGCGCCAGAGACTCGGCAATGGGCGGGTGCTGCAGATCTATGAACGCGCCACACCCGACGGGGGCCGGGTGGGCCTGCGGGTGGATGTGACCGAATTCGACGAGGCCCGCGCCCGCGCCGAAGCCGCCAATGCCGCCAAATCCGCCTTCCTCGCCAATATGAGCCACGAGATCCGCACCCCGATGAACGGCATCCTCGGCATGCTGCAGCTCCTGTCGGAAACCACCCTGGACGGCGAACAGGCCGAAATGCTGGAAACGGCAGAGACCTCGGCGCAGGGGCTGCTGTCGATCCTCAACGACATTCTGGACCTGGCCCGGATCGAGGCCGGCAAGGAAGAGCTGGACCAGGCGCCCTTTACCCCCGCCTTGGTGCTGCAGCAGGTGGCCTCGCTGCATCGGGTGGTGGCCGAAGCCAAGGACGTATGCCTCAGGCTGGAGCTGGCGCCCGGCACCGAAGAGCCGCGCCTGGGCGATGCCCGCCGGGTCGGGCAGATCCTGCATAACCTCTGCGGCAATGCGCTGAAGTTCACCCAAGCCGGCCAGGTGCAGTTGACCGCCGGGATCAGCAAGGAGGGCGCCCTGCGCCTTGAGGTCCGCGACAGCGGCATCGGCATGAACCAGGAAGCGCTGCAGCGGGTCCAGGGCAAATTCGAACAGGCCGACAATTCCACCACCCGCGCCTTTGGCGGCACCGGCCTGGGGCTGGCGATCGTCTCGGAACTGGTGGCGCTGATGCAGGGGCGGCTCGACATGAAGTCCACGCCCGGGCAGGGCACCACCGTCACCGTAGAACTGCCGCTGCCGCTGGCGCCGGAAGGCGCCCTGTCCACGGGTGACGCCGCCGTGCAAGAGCTGCCGCACCGGGGCTTGACCACCGCCGCGCCAGACATATCCCGGGACCCCGAGCGCAAGACCAGGCCCGACGGCAAGGACCATACCACCGCGCAGCCCCTGCGCATCCTAGTGGCCGAGGACAATGCCACCAACCGGATGATCATCGACAAGATGCTGACCCGCATGGGCCATGAGGTGGTGCTGTGCAACGATGGGGCCGAGGCGGTCGCCACCTGGCAGCCCGGCGCCTTTGACTGCCTGTTGATGGATATTTCGATGCCCCGGCTGTCCGGCATCGAGGCGCTGCAGGAGATCCGCAAGCAGACCCGGGCCCAGGGCCAGAGCGCAACACCGGCCATTGCGGTCACCGCCCATACCATGCCGGATCAGGTCGCGGCCCTCCTGCGCGAAGGGTTTGACGCGGTGCTGAGCAAGCCGATCCATGCCCGGGAGCTGGACCGGATGCTGGATGGCTGCCGATCCAGGTCCGAACCCTTGCAATAAGGCGCGGGGCCTGGTCTTCCGCAGGCATCACAACACCAAGCAGGCCGCTCAGCAATGCCCGGGCACCGATGTAATCACTTTAGACTTGTCCCGTTTTATGCCGCTACACGTTCTCGTTTAGGCCACTGTCCGTTCGAGAGCGACTGAGCTTTTCCAACCCAATGCTCTATGCAAATTCAGGGAGCACTTTGCGGCTCTGGCGGTCGTAGGAGCTTCCAAACGCCCAGCTACCCCGGCGCCAGAGTGCATCCCCCTCGTCTCCATCGAAAAAACCTAGGACTTCGCTCCACATGTCTAGCACCGGCGGGACCTACCGGGATGTCGAGCCATTCCTCGCCGTGGTCCCAGCATAAATCTCACTCCCCCATATCGAGGCGCGCAGAGACGCCGCAGGAGTTGCACCCTGCGCAAGCCACGCGAATTTGACAGCCGGGAAGTGCCGGTAATGGGATCCGCCTCTTAGGCACCGAGGCGGGCACCACATTCAGCTTCAGTCGCTCCGCATACCAAGGCAATGTATACGCTCACCGACGCCATAGGCACCACAGGTTGGCCATCTTCCAATACATCAACGGCTTCTACAATCCGCGACGGCGGCACTCAGCACTGGATTGAAAAGCCCCATCGCATTCGAGAGAAAGGCCCGGAAAGTGAGCTAAACGCTCTCCACTAAATCCGGGCAAGGCCATCAGATTTTGAAAATCGAAGCAATCCGCAGCAATCCGACGTCCTCAACGCTATAATGAAGGAAGCAATCAGAGGATTGCCTTAAACACACACTAAATAAGGATGCCGAAATGGACACCACCTCCAACCGCCTTGGCGGACCAGTAGATGTTTGCGCACTTAATGCCTCCGCTATTAACAATGGCAAGTCTCTCTCCGGAGCCAAACACGATTTCATAGACAAGGACATGGTCTTTTCCATGATCCAGTGGATGGCCGATGAACTTAATAGTGAAAAAGACGCGCCGGAGCTTGTGCGCTGCCTTCTGGGTATGGCCAATGAGCTGGTGCAGACCCTTGAGCACCACGAGCTGATCCACATCACACACGCTGACACTAACGGGATTGGCTCGGCCACCGAAGCTCCTATGCTTCCGCCCCGGATACCTCCTCTGCCTTCACTTGCTCAGCTTCATCGTCTTCCTCGTGAAGATCAGGCTCGCTTTCTCGACAAGCGGGCAAGTGATCTCATGCGCGAAATCGAAGGCTTGAGGCTCGGTTACTATGAAGCGCCAGATTATCGGCTCGACTATCGCATGATCGAGCAGGCCCGCCGCAGGTATCGCAAACTGCGCGACACGGCCATGAAGCTGGGCCACTGGACAGATGGACGTTGGGAGGCGGGTTCAGAAGAAACACACCTCGTCTGACGCGCCCCCAAGACCCTCCCTGAAAACAAGATACGAACCAAAAACTGGGATTTCAGCCGCACGGCTGGTCCCAGCACGATGGAGACATGTCAAATGACAAGAACCGCACACGACATCAGGTTGAACAAACTCTACCGCGTTCTGAACCTGATACCCGCCAAGTATCGCGCACGTGAAGCCGAGCTGATGCCGAATAAATGGCCAGAATACCGTTTTCTGACGCCTTGGGATGCCAACCGGCTGTTCCACAAGTCCTTTATAGAGGCCTATAAAAATTATCTTCGCACCAACATCGACGCCACTACCGCAGCCGACATCAAGATCGGCTTCAAACTGAATTTCCATAAACGGAACGCCCATCTGACCCAGCTCTACGTCGCACGCCAGAAAGCCGACGAGATTGGTTTGCCTTATCCTGCCTACTTGGAGTTCATTTTCACATTTGCGGCCGCGCGCAGATATAGACAACCGCCGCAGCCTAATCAGCTTTGGCCCAACGAGAAGAAACTTGATGCCTGGCTGACCAAGATAGTGGAGTTCTGGAACAACGACCGCCATTGCCTGGAATTGAACCGGATGAAAAGCATGCCCCAATATGCGTATTACTCTGACCGGGGCCTTCCGGCACAGCATCGGTTTCGCTCTGAATTGATCGATATGGTCTCAACTGGCGCAATGTCGACAAACAGCTTCGTGGCAAAGCATGTCTTCGAGCGCCAGTACTTTCGGATCGACAGTTGCGATTTCCTGGAAAGGTCTGCAGCTGAAAATGCCGAACGCAATGCACGCGCGGACATGGGCATCGGCCTCCTGACACAGACCGACTATCGGACACTGAGCAAGGAAGATTTCTACCAGAGCTGTTTTGGGGTTCCTGGCATCGTCGTGTCCGATAATCCTGTCTGTTCTTCCTGTCAGCAGCGTAAAGAATGCGAACTGACTCGTCAGTCAGTTATTTCAAGGTCACTTTCCGAGACGGGATTTGCTGATCCGATTGACGAAGCTGACAGGCGGGGAAATCGGAGGCGCGTGAACGAATACCGCGCGCGTCAGCGTGCAATGAAATCTAAGGCCAATGCGGCTCCGTCGCCGGAAGTTGCCATGTAATGCCCCCCGTGTTGCGAGCACAGCGTAAAAAGAAAGAAGAAAATATTAGGGACGTATTACACCCTCCGGAAACCAGAACACTCCCCCCGGATATGTAATGCTCCCCTAATTGTTAGCTTCCTCCGGAACACCCCTCCTGAAGTTCAAACCGAAACAAGGGGGGCATTACACAGTCAGCCCTGCGAACGCTGCTCTTGCGAACAAACAGTTGGCCTGACCGCCCCCGAGAAACAATCCCCCTGCCAACCGCGCCCGGTGGGCGAGAGCTCCCCATCTTGAAAAGGAAACAAACACATGAATGCCACCCGTTTTGTCATGTCCAGCCAGCAGCTTTCGGCACTCGACCGCGTTGCATCCTGGTTGAAGAAGGACTCCCAGACGGACAAGGTCTTCCGCCTCTTCGGGTATGCCGGCACCGGCAAGACGACCATCGCCAAACACTTGGCTGCTGGCCTGAACAGACAGGTCGTCTATGCAGCCTTCACCGGTAAGGCCGCCATGATGATGCAGCGCAATGGATGTGAAGGCGCATCCACAATTCACAGTTTGATCTACCAGGTAGAGAAGGGACTGGATGGCAAAATCAGCTTCCGGCTTGATATGGACAGTGCGGCAGCAGATGCCGACCTCATCGTACTCGACGAATGCTCCATGGTGGACGATGATCTGGCGCTCGACCTCATGTCGTTCGGCACACCTATTCTTGCGTTGGGAGACCCTGCTCAGTTGCCTCCTGTGAATGGTGACGGATTCTTCACTAACACCGAGCCCGACATAATGCTGACCGAAATCCACCGTCAGGCCAAGGATAGCCCGATCCTGCGGCTAGCGACTGACATTCGCGAAGGCAAACCGCTGAAGTATGGTTCATATGGACGCAGCTGTGTGGTGCCGGATGGGAGCCTTGAGATCGATGAAGTCCTTTGTGCGGACCAGCTCCTGGTCGGTAGAAACGTCACCCGCAGACACTACAACGAAGAAATTCGTCGAGCGCTGGGGCGCACTAGCGATCTGCCAGAGATTGGCGATCGCTTGGCGTGCCAGCGCAATGACCATGGTCTGGGAATCTTTAACGGTGGCATGTTCACCGTAGTCTCCAAACCGAAGAAATCACGGTTTGCGGAGACCATTTCGTTGGAACTGAAATCACTCGACTTTCCGAGCAACGAAATCTATCGCGTGCGCGTGCATCCGGACTTCTTCGCTCGCGATGAAACTGAAGTGTCCGGGAAGGAATTAAGAAACACTCAGCGTTTCAGGTATGGTTACGCGTTGACAGCGCACAAGGCCCAGGGAAGCCAGTGGGCCCGTATTCCCCAAGTAACCCGCTGATTTCGCTGTCCTGAACTCGACATTACCTATATAAATCATGGTGTTGATG